>JAJCXT010000069.1 GCA_029263295.1 Acidobacteriota bacterium
CGTGCTGAACCAGGACACCATCCTGGCGACGTCGAACCAGATCAACTCCTCGGTCAGCGGTTTGATTCGTGAGGTCCAGCAGGGCCGCACGATCCGCTTCGGATTCCGCGCGGTGCTCCGCTAGGAATCCCATGAGGTCACATCAGTGACCTGGCGAGACGAACTCGCCCCCGGGGCTTCCTAGCCTCGGGGGCACTCGTTCGAGTCTCGCGAGAGTTTTTGGGCTCCGGTGCATTTAGGCAGCACGGGGAGCCTCTGGCGCGGAGTCACCCGGGGACTGGTGGCTCCGCGTTTTCTTGGGGCGGCCCGGCCCGACTGTGGGCTGTGGAACGCTGGCAGCTGCCTGGCGCTAGCTGACAGGCGACGTTCGCGGCTACCGTTAGACGGTGTCTGCATCAGGAGCGCAGATGTCCCGCTGCACTGCGGTACCCACCGCCGCGATCGACCATCCCCCTAGATTTCCAACTGTTTCGTGGTGAGCACATGCCCGGTTCAGCACCGCCGCCCAGATACCGATTTGGCTTCTTGGCGCGCTACCTTCGCCCCCTGGTCTTCGAGGCGCGAGTCAGCCGTAGTTGCCGTCAGTACGAGATAGCAGAGTGGCTGGAGATTCCCGGCCACGCGCTCTCGGAGTATCTGACCCGCCGATCGCACCCGTCCGGGGAGCGCGAGCAGAAACTCATGCGACTCGGTTGCGACGTCCGCCGTCTACGGCGAGCGATACTCGCCGACAAGCTCAGCTTCTGGATGGAGAAGATGGACCTCACCGTTGACGATCTCGGTGGAGCGGTACGCCGAGTCGATGCCGAGGTGCACCAGGCGACCGAGCGAGAACTGGTCTAGCCGGCGCCCGTCGGAGTTAGTGCCTGGCAGCCGTGTTTCGGGCCGAGTCCCGTCCCTTGCGCCTGGTCGTAGTGCGAATCGCGAGCCGCTCGAGGCTGTCACCAGGAAGGCCCCACGGCGACTCAATACGAGTCAAGCCCGGAGCACCGCGCTGCCAGTAAGTTGCTTGCTTTCTTGCCGTTACAACTCCGTGACAATCGGCACACGCGACTGATCAGACTCGTGTTAATTGGTATCAGTCACCGCAGTCATGGAGGATCGTGGTGTTGCGTTCGCGCGTGGTTCTCGTCAATCTCGGCACTCCGGATCGTCCCGACGCGGACTCCGTGAGTCGGTTCCTGGCGGAGTTCCTGACGGATCCTCAGGTGATCGATTTGCCACGCTGGCTTTGGCGACCCATTCTCGAGCGCATGGTCCTGCGCTCGCGCCCGGCGCGGGTGGCGGAGTTGTACGAGTCGATCTGGCACGGCAGTCCGTGCGGCGACGTGTGTCCCGGGGAAGGCTGCTCGCCGCTCGACTGTGGCACGCGGCGTCTGGCCCAGTCATTGCAGACGAGGCTCGGTCCCGAAGTCGAGGTGACCTGGGCATATCGTTACGGCGCGCGCTCGATCGCCGCCGCGCTCGCTGCGGCCGAACGCGACGAGGTTGACCAGATCGTCGTGGTGCCGCTGTTCCCACAGCGGACCTGATCCACGAGCTCTACGATTGTCGATGAGGCGCGCCGCGCCGCCGCCGATGCTGGTATCGCGGCGAAACTCACCGTGCTCGAGATACCGCCGGACGAGCCGGGATACGTGGCGGGGTTGGCTCAGAGGTGCCAGGCCTCGCTGGCCGAGCTGACGCGACAGCCCGAGCACATACTGGTCTCGTTTCATGGCATTCCGACACGCTACGACCGTCGCGAGGGAGGGCGCTATGTGCGCGACGCGCAGCGCACCTTCGAGGCCCTGCTCCAGGCGCTCCCATGGGATCCGGCACGCGCCACGATGTGCTTCCAGTCCAAGTTCGGCCCGGAGCCCTGGCTGCGCCCCGGCACGGCGGCGTCGATCATGGAGATGGCGAAGCTCGGGACGCGCTCGCTGGCGGTAGTCACCCCTGGTTTCCTCACCGAGGGGCTCGAGACACTCGAGGAGATCGCCAAGCTCGGAGCGAAGCAGTTCGCGGATGCCGGAGGGGAGCAGTTCGTCTATCTACCCGCGGTGGAGGATAGCGAGGCCTTCGTCGATGGCCTGGGTGGGTTGGTGGAGGAGCGCCTCGAGATCGTGCGCCCCAGGATGCGACGTCCGAGCGCGGACCGCGCGCACCCCGTGGGCGCTGCGAGTCACCAGGGGGACGAGGCCCGATGAACAGGATTGGAATAGTAGGGATCGATTGGCATCAGGGTGGGCCCGAAGGGCTAGCGCGCTACACGATTCCGGTGGACGAACGGGGCGAGCGACTGCCGCGGCTGCAGGCTGACATCGGTGCCCGCGAACTGGTCTACGTGGCGACGTGCAATCGAGTGGAGGTGATCTTTGTCGCCGGCAACGGTACGCCAGTGGCAGCGATCAGGCCGCGCGTCTTCAGCGCCCTGCGCGGCCGCGAGCCGCGACCGCGCGAGGCGGAAACTGAACTCGCCGCCTGGGGTGGCGAGGGGGCTGCCGAGCATTTGTTCCTGCTGGCATGCGGCATGCAGTCGGCGATGCTCGGGGAGCGCGAGATCGTCGGCCAACTGCGTGAGGCCGTCGAGCTTGCAACTCGAGCCGCCACCAGCGGCCCGATTCTGAGCTGGCTGTTCGACGAGGCGTTCAAGCTCAGTCGTCGCGTCCACCGCCTGACGGGACTCAGCGAGGGCAAGGTCTCGATCGCCGAACTGGCGCTGGCGCAGGTTCGTGAGCGCGTTGCGCGGCAGCCGGGCACCGTAGCTCTGGTCGGTGTCTCGCCGATGATCGTGCATTGTGCGCGGGCGCTGGCGGAGGAGAACGTACCGACGAGGATCTTCAACCGCACCAGTTCTAAGGCCCAGGCGCTCGCCGCGGAGTTCGGGCACCTCGGGGGCGGCGGGCTCGAGAGGTTACATACTGGACTCGGCGAGGAAGTTGCCGCGGTCGTGCTCGCCACGGGGGCACCTGAGCCGGTGCTGCAGCGACAGCATCTGGAGCGACTCGCGGCCAGCCAGAGCGGTCACACTCCACTGATTGTCGACCTCGCCACACCGCCAGATGTGGACCCGGAGGCAGCGCGACTGGTTGGCCTCGAACGCATCGGGATGGAGGAGATCCTGGTTCTAGCGGAGGCCCATCGCCGAGAGCGCGCAGAGGCAGGGCAGGTGGCCCGTGAGCACATCGACAAGGCGCTCGTGGACCTCGATGCCAAGCTGGTAGACCGAGTTATCGCCCCCATGCTGGCGGCGCTGCAGCGACGCTACCGGATGACGGCCGAGCGCGGCGTCGAGCGCCTGCTGCGCAAGGAGCTTGCCGGCGTAGACGAGGCAACGGAGCTCGCGGTACGCCGCTGGGGAGAGGTTCTCGCCCGCCGCTTTGCCCACCTGCCGACAGCTGGGCTGCGAGCGCTGGCCACGCAACACGGTTTCGGTGTGCTGGAGACTTTCTTTACGGCGGCCGACGAGGCACTCGCGGACGAGCTGACGCGCCTGCGAGAGGCGGACGACCGTCCGCTCCCGCGCGGTCTCGAAATCGAGCCGCAAACCCACGAGGCGGAGGTGCTGGGATGAGAGTCCGTATCGGCTCCAGAGGGTCGAAGTTGGCGCTGGCGCAGGCGCGCCAGATCGGGGCTCGGCTGGCTGCGGCCGGACACCAGGCGGTGGAGGTCATCATCGAGACGAGGGGTGATCGCGACCAGACGTCGTCCTTTCCCGAGTTCGGTGGCCCCGGTGTGTTCGTGCGCGAGATTGAGCGCCAGTTGATCGCGGGCGCGATCGATCTTGCTGTGCACAGCTACAAAGATCTGCCCTCGGACGGGCCCGATGAGTTATTCGTCGCTGCGGTTCCGGAGCGCGTCGATCCGGCTGACACTCTGTTGATCCGGGAAGATGCTATCGAGCTCGCGGGAGAGCTCGTGCCGCTGCCGGAGGCCGCCCGAGTGGGGACGGCTTCGTCGCGACGACAGGCGCTGCTGCACGCGTCGCGGGCCGACCTCAGGATCCTGCCACTGCGTGGCAATGTCGACACCCGAGTGCGGAAGCTGCGTGCCGGCGAATACGACGCCATCGTGCTCGCCCGAGCCGGCGTGCAGCGCCTGCAGGAGGCTGGACAGGCGCTCGATTTGGATGGTGTCCATTTGCATCGCCTCGACCCTGACTGGTTTATCCCCGCGCCGACGCAGGGAGCCCTCGCGTTGCAGATCCGTCGCGACGCCTCGGAACTCGCCGCGGCCCTGGCCGCGCTGCACGACGAGTCGACGGCGCTGCCCCTGGTGGGCGAACGGCGCCTGTTGGGGTTGGTGCAAGGCAGTTGCGAGATGCCGTTTGGGGCCTGGTGTCGAGCAGTCGGCGACGGGTACCAACTGGACTTTGCGCTGGGCGATGCCGAGCGATTGGTCACCGGGCGGTTGCGGGGCGAGTCGCCCGCGGCGTTGGCGGATCTCGCATGGCAGGAGCTTTCCGCCAGCGAGTTGACGATTCGATGAGGGCCTTGGACGGGGCGCGAATTCTGCTCACGCGCAGCGATCGAGGCTGCGAGCAGTGGGCTGCGCGAGTGCGGGCCCGCGGTGGTGTCCCCGTCTCGTTTCCGTGCATTACCCGCGTGCCGATCGCCTTGGACGAGCTCAATGCGGACCGCTTGCGCGACAGCGTGAACAAGGCCAACTGGCTGGCACTTACATCTCCCTTCGGGGCTGAACTCGCCGCCCGCCTTCTCGATAACTCACTACCGTCACGCGTCGCGGTGGCAGTCGTGGGCCCCGCCACTGCCGGGGTTGCGCGCCGAGAATTCGGTCGCGCCGACCTGGTCGCTGACGGTGGTACAGGCGCAGCGTTGGCAGCGCAGTTGCTGCGGCGTTTGCCTGTCCCGGCGGAGTCCGAGCCTCGTATCGTGATCGTCGCCGCAGAGGGCGCGCTCGGGGATCTCGAACAGACTCTGACCCCGCGCGGCGCGATCGTCGAGCGGTTCGCCGTTTACCGGACCGAGCCCGGGCCACCGCTCGAGCGCCGTGAACGCTTCGCCTCTGCGATTGATGTGGTGCTGCTGGCAAGCCCGTCGGCTGTCGACGGACTGCGGGCGCGCGCCGAGCTTGCTCCTGAGATTCCCATCGTAACGATCGGTCCGACAACAACGGCCGCCGTAGAGGCGGCCGGTATGCAAGTTGCCGCACAAGCCGACCACCGCAGTCTGGAAGCCATGCTGGAGGCCATCCCGTGAACGCCCTGTCGCTGCATCGACCCCGCCGACTCCGCCGCTCTTCGGTAATGCGAGCCACGGTCCGAGAAACTCACGTGCACGCGCATCAACTGATGATGCCGCACTTCGTGCTGCCGCAGGCCAGCGGTCGCGAGCCCATCGATTCGATGCCCGGGATCGACCGGCTAGGCAGCGAGACGCTCCTGCCCCAGGTGGAGGCGGATCTGAAGCTCGGTATCCGCTCGGTGATGCTCTTCGGGTTGGCCTCGGCCGAGCACAAGGATGCGGTCGGCAGCGCCGCCAGCGACAGTTCTGGCAGCCAGCCCGAGGCCGTGCGCAGGCTCAAGGCGGAGTTCGGCGACGATCTGCTGGTGGTCACCGACGTATGCCTGTGCGGGTACACGGACCACGGCCATTGCGGCATCGTCTCCGGGGAGACAGTAGTCAACGACGCCAGCGTCGCGCGCCTCGTCGATGTGGCCTTGACTCACGCCGAGGCCGGCGCCGACATGGTCGCGCCAAGCGACATGATGGACGGGCGTGTCGGCGCGATCCGGCGGGCGCTCGACGACCGCGGTCTGGTTGAGACCGGTGTCCTCGCGTACTCGGCCAAGTACGCTTCGGCCTACTACGGTCCGTTTCGCGACGCTGCCGACTCGGCGCCACAGTTCGGCGATCGTCGTAGCTACCAGATGGACCCACCGAACGTCCGTGAGGCGCTGCGCGAGGTTCGCCTCGACGACGCCGAGGGCGCCGACATGGTGATGGTGAAGCCGGCGCTAGCGTACCTGGACGTGATCCGCGCGGTTCGGTCTGTGACCGATCTTCCGCTCGCCGCATACAACGTCTCTGGCGAATACTCGGCCGTGAAAGCGGCAGCTGAGCGCGGCTGGCTTGATGAAGGCGCTGTGGTGCGCGAGAACCTGGTGGCAATGCGCCGCGCCGGGGCCGATATCCTCATTACCTACCATGCGCGCAAGGCGCTGCAGGAAGGCTGGCTATGAGCCCCGTCGCGACCGATGCGACGTTGCAGGATCGCGCGCAGCGCTTCATGCCCGGTGGGGTGAGCTCGCCGGTACGTGCCTTCCGAGCGGTGGGCGGTGAACCGCTTGTGATCGACCGGGGCGAGGGCTGCCACCTGATCACGACCGACGGGCGGCGCCTGCTTGATTTCGTGTGTTCCTGGGGGCCCCTGGCGCTGGGGCACGCACATCCGGAGGTTGTCGCGGCGGTCACCGACGCAGCCGCTCGTGGCACCAGCTACGGCGCTACCTGCGGCGCCGAGGTCGATCTGGCGGAGTTGATCTGCGGCATGTATCCGGGCCTCGAGCAGGTGCGCTTCGTCTCGTCGGGGACCGAAGCCACGATGAGCGCTCTACGGCTCGCGCGCGGCGCCACAGGGCGCGATGTGGTCGTGAAATTCGCCGGCTGCTATCACGGGCACGTTGATCAGCTTCTGGTCGCAGCGGGCTCCGGACTGGCTACCTTCGGGACCCCGGACTCGGCAGGCGTTCCCGAGGCTTTCGCTTCGTTGACGCGAGTGCTGCCGCTCGATGATGAGGCGGCCGCTGAGGAGTTGTTCCGCGCAGAAGGTGACCGCATCGCAGCGGTCATTATCGAACCCGTGCCGGCCAACAACGGGCTGCTGCCGCAGCGACCCGAGTTCCTTCGCTGCCTGCGCAGGTTGACCGCCACGCACGGCGCCCTGCTGATCTTCGATGAGGTCATCTCGGGGTTCCGTCTGGCGCCCGGCGGTGCCGCGGAACATTACGGCATCGAACCTGACCTGGCGTGCTTCGGGAAGGTCATCGGTGGGGGACTTCCGGTCGGCGCATTCGGCGGCGACGCGGAACTGATGGCCCATCTGGCGCCCCTGGGCGATGTGTATCAGGCGGGTACGCTGTCGGGGAATCCGCTCGCCATGGCCGCCGGCCTCACCACGTTGCGAATCCTGCAGCGCGAGGAAGCCTGGCACCGGCTAGAGCATCTCGGGTCGCACCTCGAAGCGCGCTTCGCGGCGGCGATCCGTGATGAGTCGCTTACGTTGGTGCGCATGGGGTCGTTGTTCTGGCTGTCGCTGCAGCTCGGCGAGCCGCCGCGGCGACCGTCGCTGATCGACGCAGAGGCCGCCGAGCGTTATGGGCCTCTGTTTCATGCCCTCCTGGACGCCGGCATCTACCTTGCGCCTTCCTCCTACGAGGTGGGCTTTCTGTCGCTGGCTCATCAGGAAAGCGATATCGACCGCCTCGTTGATGCCCTGGCGGCGGCGTTGCCGACAGCCGCCGAACGCACGGAGCGAAGCCGATGAACGCCGGATTGGCGCCCTACGTTCTGGTTGTGGACGACGACCGCGATCTCGGGGACGTGATCTGCGAGAATCTGCTGGCCGAGGGCTGCCGCGTTGATATCGCCCGCACCGGCGAGGACGCTCTGCAGTTTGCCCGCAGTGATTCCTACGACCTCGTTCTGCTGGACGTGATGCTGCCGGGCGTCGACGGGTTCTCGATCTGCGAGATCCTGCGCCGCGAAGGGCATGACGTGCCGATCTTGTTTCTCACGGCGCGCGGCGAGGCCAAAGACAGGATTCGCGGCCTCGAGGCGGGCGGCGATGACTACCTGGCCAAGCCGTTCAATCTGCGCGAGTTGCTGTTGAGAGTGCATGGGTTGTTGCGTCGCGGCGTTCCGAGTCAACCGGCGCCGACGATTCACTTCGGTGAGAACCGATTCGACCTTCAAACCGGGCACGCCGTAGCCTGGGATGGTATCGAGCATCGGGTCGAGGGTAAGGAGGCCGCTGTCCTGACGCTGCTCAGCGAGCGCGAGAGCGAGGCGCTGAGCCGCGACACGATTCTCACCGAGGTTTGGCGCCACGAGGTGCTCCCGTCCACTCGAGTCGTGGACGACCTGATCGTCAAACTCCAGCGTCGTTTCGAACCCGATCCCGCGCGGCCCTGCCATTTCCACGAGGTGACCGGGCGCATGTACCGGTTCACCCGCGACCCTGGGGAGGGTTAAGTGCAAGACCTGATCATTCGTGCGCTCGAGTGCCAACCGACGCCGCGCCGCCCCTTGTGGCTGATGCGCCAGGCCGGGCGCATGCTGCCCGAGTACCGCGACCTGCGGCA
Source organism: Acidobacteriota bacterium (assembly GCA_029263295.1). Lineage (GTDB taxonomy): Bacteria > Acidobacteriota > UBA890 > UBA890 > WLXD01 > WLXD01. Next base: position 8,306 of record JAJCXT010000069.1, read on the forward strand.
GCGCTACTCGTTCCTCGATTTATGTGCGGAGCCCGACCTCGCCACCGAAGTGACACTCATGCCGGTGCGACGGTTCCCGCTCGACGCGGCGATCGTCTTCGGCGACCTGATGAGCCCCGTGGAGGCGCTCGGCGTCGATGTGGAGTTCGCTCCCGGGCCAGTGGTGGAACGGCCGCTGCGTGACCTCGAGTCCATCCGCAAGCTGCTGCAGCCCGAGCCTGAGGAGATTGGCGCGCAGGTCGTCCAGACCGTGCGACAGGTGAACGCGGAGCTGGCGGGCCGTATCCCGGTTCTCGGATTCGCCGGCGGGCCATGGAGCATCGCGGCCTACCTGGTCCAGGGGCAGGGCAAGCGCGAGTTTCCGGCACTGCGTGCGATGGCCAGCGCGGCGCCGGAGGTGCTCGAAGAGCTGCTGGCTCGCTTGGCTGTCCTGTGCGGCGACTACCTGGTGCAGCAGGCGCGCGCCGGTGCCGCTGCGGTGCAGGTGTTCGAGACCTGGTCCGGGTTGCTGTCGCGGCCCGACTGGGAACGCGTGGTGAAGCCGCATCTACGCACGCTGCTAGAGCGCGCGGCCGGCGCCGGCGTGCCGCGTATCCTCTATCTCAAGCACTCTTCGCACCTGATCGACGCTGCGCTCGACCTGCCGTTCGAAGCGCTGTCGGTTGATTGGCGCGTCGACCTGCCGGACCTACAGAGCCGGTTGGGGCCTGGGCGAGCGGTCCAGGGCAATCTCGATCCGGCGCTGCTGCTGGCCGGACCCGAGCGCACGCGCCGGGAGGCGCGCCTGCTGCTCGAACGCACCACCGCTACTGGCCACGTCTTCAACCTCGGACACGGCCTGCTACCCGAGACGCCGCTCGAGAGCGTCGAGGCTCTCATCGAGGAGGTTCACGCTGCCGGCGACGGGTCGCTGGTCGAAGCGCACCCGACACCACGCACCGAGGAGTTTGTCGATGTCTGAGCCAGCCGACCCGCTCTACGAACCGCTCCGGGGTGTAGACGCCGCGTTGCTGGCGCGCTACGACCAACCTGGGCCGCGCTATACGAGCTACCCGACGGCTGTCGAGTTCGCGCCATTGGACGCTCAGGGGTACGAGGCGCTACTTCGCACGGCCGACGAGTCCTTCGACGACCCGCTCTCCGTGTACATGCACTTGCCCTTTTGCCACGAACGATGCCTGTTCTGTGCCTGTCACGTCATCATCTCGCCGGACTACAGTCGGGCGGTTCCGTATCTCGACCGGGTATGCCAGGAGATCGACATGCTCGCCGAGCGCCTGCCGCGGCGACGCCAGGTGGCGCAACTGCACCTCGGCGGCGGTACCCCGACCTACTACAAGCCAGCCGATCTGGGTCGCATGCTGGCGCACTTCCTGGAGCGGTTTCCAGCGCGTCCGGACGCTGAACTCGCGGTCGAGATCGACCCCAGAGTGACCACCCTCGAGCACATAGATATGCTCGCCGAGCACGGATTCAACCGCCTGTCGATGGGTATCCAGGACTTCACCCCCGAGGTGCAGGAGGTCATTCACCGAAGCCAGACCCTCGAGCAGACCGAGCGCCTCATGGATCGCGCCCGGGCGCGCGGGTTTCATGGGCTCAACGCCGACCTGATCTATGGGCTGCCGCTGCAGACGCCGGAGACTTTCCGGCGCACCGTTGATCAGGTCATAGCGTTGGAGGTCGACCGGGTGGCGATGTACTCGTTCGCTTTCGTGCCCTGGATGCGCGGGCACCAGCGCAAGCTGTCCGAAGAGACACTGCCCGATCGCGACACCAAGTTCGCCCTGTTCGCGCTGGCTAGAGAGCAATTCCTCGAAGCCGGCTACGTGCCGATCGGAATGGATCATTTCGCCCGCGCCGGTGATGAACTCGCCCTTGCCCGCGGCCGCCACCAGCTGCGGCGGAACTTCCAGGGATACAGCGTCGTGCCCGCACCCGATGTAATCGGCATCGGTATCTCCGCGATTGGAGATATCGGCGGCACATACGTGCAGAACGAGAAGAAACTGTCCACCTACGAGGCAGCTCTCGAGGTCGGTCGCCTCCCTGTCGAACGCGGCCTCAGTCGCAGTGACGACGATGACCTTCGGCGGTATGTCATTCACGAGTTGATGTGCAATTTCCGTGTTGATGTGGGAACGGTCGAACGCCGTTTCGGCATCGACTTTGCGCAGTACTTCAACGAGGACCTGCGCGGCCTCGAACGGCATGTTGACGAACAGATGGTGCGTGTCGATGCGGAGCGCGTCGAGGTGACGCCACTCGGCGAGCTCTTCGTCCGCAACGTCGCCATGTGCTTCGATCGCTACTGGCGGGAGCAACACCAGGGACAGGACACTCCGGTGTTCAGCCGTACCGTCTGATGGCACGCGTAGTAGTTATCGGCGCTGGCGTATCGGGCCTCGCGGCCGCCCACGCGGTGGCCAGGGAGTCTGACCACATCGAGATTGTCGTGCTCGAGCGCAGCGAAGAGGTTGGCGGACGTTCGACGTCTATCCGCGAAGACGGCTGGATGGTCGAGGCGGGGCCCGGGGGGTATCTCGATACGGAGTCCGGCGTCGTGCGTTTGGTGCGCGAGGCGGGCCTCGCCGATCGCCAGGTCGCCGCGCAGGCCGCGGCGGCGCGACGCTTCATCTACCGTGGTGGCCGTTTGCACCGGCTCGGACCGGGCCTGTTGCTCCCCACACCGGGGAGCCTGTTGGGCCCCCGGGGCGTGCTACGCGCGATGGGCGAACCGCTCGTGGCACGACGGGTAGGGGACCGGGAGGAGAGCATCCTCGACTTCTGCCGCCGCCGCTTCGGCAAGCGCATCGCGCATCGTATCGCTCACACAGCGATGCTTGGGATCTTCGCTGGCGATGCGGCTCGGCTGTCCGTCGACGCCTGCTTCCCCGAGTTGCGCAAAATGGAGCAGGAGCACGGTTCCGTGATTCGCGCCGGACTGGCCCGGCGCCGTGCGGGTCAGCATGAAGGCGCCGAAGACATCGATGTGCCGACCCGCAAGCTGGCCTCCTTTCGGGATGGCCTGCAGGAGTTGCCGCGTGCGCTGGCCGCTAATCCTCGCATCGACGTGCGACTCGGAGTTACGGTGACGGATCTTCGCCCGGCCAACGCTGCGGCGGCCGGATCCGAAATCGGCGGTGGCCATGCTGGCGGTGGCCATGCTATCGACACGACCGACGGACAGACTCTCCACGCTGACGCGGTGATCCTCGCGACACCTGTGCAGGCAGCTGCGCGCCTGCTCTCGACTCTTGCACCAGTTGCCGCGGATCTACTCGCCGACGTGCCGGTGCCGCCTGTGGTTGTCGTGGGGCTCGGCTTCGACGCCGCGGCGGCGGCGCGGTTCCCTGTCGGATTCGGCGTGCTGGTGTCGCGTGAGGACAACGTGCGCATGCTCGGTTGCCTGTGGGAGTCGCACATCTACCCGGAACGCAGCCCGGACGACTGTTTCCTGGCCCGCGCCATGTTCGGCGGCCGCCTCGACCCTGCCGTCATCGATCTCGACGACGCGGAGATCCTGGCGCTGGCGCGCGCGAACCTACAGACGGTGCTCGGCATCGACAACGCCCCGATCTTCAGTCGCATCTCACGCTGGCCGGGGGCGATTCCGCAGTACGAGATAGGTCACGGGACGATCAAGGCCGGCGTGGAAGCCGAGCTGGAACGGCATCCCGGCGTCTTCCTGGCCGGCGACGCCCTCGAGGGCGTCTCGTTCCCCAAGACCGCCATGAGCGGCGTGAGACAGGGGCGCCGTGCGGCGAGCTATCTGCGCAGCGCGGACACGACCGGCTGAGCCGCGCCTGGTACGACAGGTACCTGGTCGAGGTGGATCGAGCCCACTTTGGGCTTCGCCCATGCTGTGCGGTTCGGTACCATCGACCGATGGGCATTCAGTACCGCTACCAGAACTGGCGCCGCGAGGGCGCCCGTAGCCTGATGCACGGGCTGGCCATGCGCGCTATCAAGCCGCTAGTGCCCTACCGCGCTCTGTTTGGAGTGGAGCTGTGCCTGGAAGAGCTGAGCGTCCCCGACCATCCGTCAGGCGACCTCCCGTACGAGGCGCGGTTTCTCGCTGAGCGCGAGGTGCTCCGACTCTCCGAGCACGAGCCGGCGCTCAGACCGAAGTTCACACGCGAGGCGCTGGCGCGCGGAGACCGCTGCTACGCGATCCTCGATGGCCATCGGCTCGCCTCTTTCGGTTGGTACGCGACGCAGCCCATCGTGGTCGCCTTTGGTCTGTACCTGAGTTTCGATCCGGCGTATGCGTACATGCACACGGGCTACACCCACCCTGACTACCGCGGCGAGCGCCTCCACGCTATCGGCATGGGGAAGGCCCTCGAAGCGCTCACGGCAGAAGGCAGTCGCGGGCTGCTCTCCTGCGTGGACACAGACAACCTGCCCTCGCTGCGGTCCTGCTATCGCATGGGATACCGCCGTTTCGGCGTCATCCGTGTCCTGGGCAAGGGCGAACGGGCGTGGCGGCATACTTCAGCTGGCTGCGCCGAGTATGGGTTCGCCCTGTCGACATCACCCGACGTCGAACCGGCGCGCGAGCAGTCGGAGCCCAAGGCGGCCTGACCTCCGGCCTGCTACCCGAACCGAGGGATTCGGGCAAGAGGTATGGAACCTCCGCTGGCGTTTGGGTCTCACGCAGCGCGCTCTGGCTGACCACCTCGTCCACCGGAACGGGGTAACTCCAGGCTGCGCTTCGCTCCGCCACCTTCAACAACCCCTTGTCAGCTACGAGACGCTGGGATACGACTTGGTACTATCCATGGAGGGAGGTCACCATGCAGCGCATCATCCGTTGGGCAGGAGCAGTTCTATCGCCACGGAGTCTCTTGGCGCTTGCTCTGGGTGTCGCGGGGGTGACGTCCGGGCTGGACGAGTCGCTCTACCAGGAAGACGGGCCCGCTCAGGCCGGTAGCTACCCGGTGTTTCGCGGCGGCGTGGCGGTGGTGCGCCTGAACATCGCCGTCCTTGATTCCCACGGTCGGCCCGTGAGCGGACTGGAGCCGCGAGATTTCGCGATCACCGAGGAAGGCGAGTTGCGACCGACGGGCCACATCTTCCGGCCCTCCGATACGCCCGTCGACGTTGCCGTGGTGCTGGATCTGAGCGGCAGCATGGCGGATGAACTGGACGCGGCCCGCGAGGCAGCGAACGATTTCGCGGTCGCTCTCGGCGCGCAAGATTGCCTGCTTTTCTTGCCGTTCGCCGCGAAGCCCGCGACTCGAGCCTGGATTCCTGGCGGGGCGTCGTTGCCAGACTCCCTTTCTTTCGATATTGGTGGCCGTGACCGGACGGCGTTCAATGATGCCGTCCTGGTGGCGCAGCGTGAGATCGCGACCCGCAGAGCAGACGCTGTCGGTGCGCCAATGGGAGTCAAGAGCGCGGCGTCTGGTACATGTGACGCGCAGTCCATTGGCCCGGAAAACACTAGACGTGAACTGATCGTCGTGATCTCCGACGGCCTGGACTCGGCGAGTCAAGTGGATTGGAGCACGGTGATGTCCAACGCCCTCAGCCTGGACGCTCCGGTCGTTGCGGTGTTTGCGGGCCCGCCACCGAGGCCATCTAGCTCGGGGGCAGTCTCGTGGGAGCGTCTCAACAGGGACCGGATGCGGACGTTGGCGGAAGGGACCGGGGGCGTATACGAGGAACTCGGACGTCGTTCATATCGCTCTTTGTTCGAGAGAACTCTGGCGCTGATGAGAGCGACTTACGTCGTCACGTTCACGCGGTCAACGGAGAGCCAATCGAGCCTTGCGCTCTGGCGGGATGTGAGCGTCCGCGTAGCCGAGGCGGAGAAGGTATTAGCGCCAAGCGGCTACTACACGGAATCACCTCAGGAGGCCCAGGCGATGGTCAGTGACGCGCTCGGCGGGCGACTCCTCAGCGCAGGGAGTATCGACGCGGCGATCGAGCAGTTGGAGCAGGCAAGTCGCCTCAATCCCATCTCGTGGACAGCGCCCTTCGAACTCGCGCGGGCGTACTGGATGCGCGGGCAGACCAACGAAGCATTGTTGGCAGCACTGAAGGCTACTGCCGCGCGTCCCGGGAGCGGTCACGCTGTTGCCGCAAGACTTGCAGCAAATCTCGGCCGCTTCGAGGTTGCCGTGGAGCAGGCTATTCGCGCTCAACAGGCCGGCGAGAATGTCGGGTCCTTGGTTGAAGAGATTGCGGCCCTAAGCCTGGAGAGCGTTCCTGCCGACGTTCAAGATCGCTTGTCCGCGCCGCGCGTGTTCCTAGCATCGAGTACCGCCGATACGCCCCAGAGCTTCTTCGTCGCACGGCGTGTTGATGCGGAACTTGCGCGACAGGCTTCTGATAGCCCGATGTTGGGGCTTGTGAAAGATCGGTCGATTGCGGACTTCATGGTGTGGTTTGACGTCGAGGCGGGCTATCGAGCTGGTGGACTGCGGGGAGTGGTCCGTCTGAACCGGCCCGAGCACATTGATCAACCTACGAATCTCGAGAATCAACCTAGGAATCGCGAGCGCCCTGAATCCAATCGATCTAGGACTCTCGAGCAGCTTGATCGATCCAAGAATCTACCTACCCTGAGCACACGTACAGAAAGCCCGCTCCTCGCGCGGCTTCGTCGATGGACGATTGAGTCCTGGCGGCTGGAACTGACGCAGGCGCCGACAGATGAAGAGGTCCGCACGACCGTTGAGCCGATCGTGGCCTCGCTGGCGGCCTGGTTAAAGGAACATAGCGGCTAACTTCTCTTCGGTGCCGCCTGACTGTTCGCCTGGGATTGCCTGGAGTCGCCACACCTATGGAGAGCTACACATAGACGGGGCAACTCCACTTCTGGTGGCAGGGCGTCCTCGGGTTTGCGAGGTAGCCGGTGCGTGCGGGGACCGTACCTCTTGGCCTCTGGCTTGAAGAACGGCGACCTAGACGGAGATTGACGCGAAAGGGGTGTCGGCGTTGCGGCGGTAACGCAGAGCCTCCAGGAGGTGCTCTTCGCCGACCTCCTCCCGTGCCTCGAGGTCAGCGATTGTCCGCGCGACCCGCAACATGCGGTGCCAGGCTCGGGCGGACAGACGGAGCTGCTCGGCAACGACGCGCGCGCGTTCGAGGCGGACGGGGGTGAGGCCGCATGTCTCGACCAGATCGCGAGCGTGCAGGCGGGCGTTGGTGAGCGGCGTGCCAGCTGGCGAGTTGCCGCGTTTGGCTTGGCGCTGGCGAGCAGCGACGACGCGTTCGCGGACCTCGGCCGAGGACTCCGCCGGTTGGCCGTGCACGAGCTCTTCGAGAGGCACTCGCGCGACGTCGACGTAGAGGTCGATCCGGTCAGCCAGAGCGCCGGACACTCGACGAACGTAGCGCAGCGTCTCGCCATCTGAACACACGCACGCCTGGTCCGCAGGGCCCCTCCCACATGGGCACTCGTTCATCGCGGCAACGAGCTGGAATCGGGCAGGGAACTCGTGCGATTCGCGAGCGCGCGAAAGTCGGACACGGCCCGCCTCCAGAGGCTCACGCAGCGCTTCGATCACGTTGCGGGAGAATTCCGGCAACTCGTCGAGGAACAGAATCCCGGCTGTTGCCAGGCTGATCTCGCCAGGTCGCAGCGGCTGCCCGCCACCGAGCATCCCAGCCGCGGTGGCGGAATGGTGCGGTGCACGGAAGGGCCGGGTGCTCAGCAGGCCCCGGCCATGCAGTTGTCCGACGACCGAATACACGGCGCTGCTCTCGAGCGCCTCCTCGTACGTCAAAGGTGGCAACAACCCGGGCAGAGCGCGCGCCATCAGTGTCTTGCCGGCGCCCGGGGGACCGGCGAACAGGAGGTGATGCTGGCCGGCAGCGGCGATCTCGAGAGCTCGCCGGGCAATCGGGTTGCCGCGGATCTCGGCCAGTTCTTCGTCAATCGCGGGCGCGGAGACCGTTGGGGGCTGGGCCACGGGCTCGGGCATCACTTCGCCGGCTACCCATCCGGCGGCGGCTCGCAAGTCTGCAAAAGTGACAACTTCCACGCCCTGAACGGCCGCCGCCTCTGCGGCGTTATCAGGCGGTACGAGCGCGCGCACCAGTCCGGCATCTCGTGCGGCAAGCACAGCCGGCAGGATGCCGCGCGCTGCGCGCAATCGCCCGTCGAGCGAAAGCTCGCCGATGCACAGGGTGTCCACGAGCCGTTCCGGCGGCAGCGCGCCGTCGGCCAGCAGAAGTCCGAGCGCGATCGGCAGGTCGAGTCCGGCTCCGCTCTTGCGGATGTCGGCGGGCGCCAGGTTGATCGTCGTGCGCCGCGGCGGCAGCGCAAATCCATGATGGGCACACGCCGCATGAACGCGGTCGAGACTCTCGCGCACGGCACTTCCCGGCAGGCCGACGATCGACTGTGTCGGCAACCCGTTGCCCCGATGCACCTCCACCGTGACCAGTCGCGCCCCGACGCCGGCCACGGTGGCCGATTTCACGCGTGCCAGTTGTCCGTTGTCCTCCACGTACGCCTCGCCGCAACCGGGACGGACGAGCCAGGATGGCCTCTTCTTGCCCGGGTGTCGTGGCTAGGAGATGGACGCGAGGTCCGCCGTTCAGGCGCGGGAAATGACGGATCGTGCGCCAATCACACTCCGCCGGGTGCTAACGGCCTCTGTGTGGCGATATCCTCAACGGCACCATGACGCAATTGCCTCTCGCGCTCCTAGTTCTCGGCGTAGCGCTGCAATCCGGTGCGAGCGTCCCCACCGAGCCGGAGGGCTCCGAGGTGGATCTCGGGGCAATCGGAGGGACGTGGCTCTCCGAAGAAGGCGACGCTGCGATTGAACTCAGCGCCTGCGATGAGGGGGTCTGTGGCGAAATCGTGTGGCTGCTGGAGCCGACCGACGATGCCGGCACCCTGAAGCACGACATCAACAATCCCGATCCAGCCTTGCGAGGGCGGCCCATAGTCGGACTGCGCTTACTGCAGGGATTCCAGCCGGACGGCCCCGACCGCTGGACCGGGGGACGGATCTACGATCCCAACAGCGGCAAGTCGTACCGCTCGAAGCTGGAACTTGTCGGCGATGGCGAGACGCTGAAGGTCCGTGGCTACGTGCTCACGCCGCTGTTCGGGAGGTCCACACGATGGTCCCGGACGAATCTTGCCGAACTGGAATCATTGCGGGAGCCGAGCAGCCCAGCCCCACGGGCGCGCGATTGACAGACCTGTTCCTAGCGCCCGGTCATCGTGCTGCGGATCGTCAGCCGGTTCCCCGGATAGAGTGTTGAGCGACGGGAGATGTCGTTCCACGTCACTAGCTGGTCTACGGTCACGCCGAAGCGCTGAGCGATGGAATAGAGGCTGTCACCACGTCGCACTGTGTAGCTGCTCACCGTCTGTCCGGCGGGCATCTGGACCGACAGCTTGCGGCCCGGGTAGATGCGGTCGGACCCGAGTCCGTTCCACACGCGCAGCTCCTGTACGGACACGCCGTGGGTGCTCGCGATGCCGATGAGGGTGTCGCCACGTCGGATGGTGTACTCCATCGACGTCAAGGCAGCGGCTGGCGCGGGCCGCGCCTCGGCGGCGCTGGTCGACGCGGGAGCTCCGGCGACGCGGGCCGCGCTGTTGCTGGGTGCCGCGGCGGTGGTGCCGTAATAGACCTCGATGCGGTCGCCTACGTAGATACGATCGCTGCTCATGTTGTTCCAGCGCTTGATCGCACTCACCGTCGTTCCGTAGGCGGAAGCTATGCGCGAGAGGTTCTCGCCGCGCCGAACGGTATGCGTGACCTGTTCACCAGGCGTGCGGGCATTGCCCTGCGCTGCCG
>JAJCXT010000070.1 GCA_029263295.1 Acidobacteriota bacterium
GTGAAGAAGGCCACTGAGGGCACCTCTGCCAGGTTGAACGCCGTCGAGTCGGTCGGCAGGTTCGGATCCTCGGTCAACGAGAGATCGAAGCCAACCGGCACGTTGCTGCGCTCGATCAAGGGCCGCCAGGCTTCACTCGACCCGACGCCCTGGATGGACAGTTTGTTGTCCTTCGAGCGCCCGACCATGTCGAAGTTCACATAGGCGGCGATGTCGGCCGGCTGCAGCGCCTCTGCGGTGAGGAACGCCGTGGAGCCAACGATGCCGATCTCCTCACCGGACCAGAAGCCGAGCACGATGTGGCGCTGGCGGGGCATTTCGATCAGGCGCGCGGCGGCGAGCAGCACGGTGGCCACCCCCGAAGCGTTGTCGTCGGCGCCGTTGTGAATCTGGCCCGCCTGATCGGCGCCAGCGAGGGAACCGCCGCTCTCGCCGCGGCCGAGGTGGTCGTAGTGGGCCCCCAGGAAGACGAAGGGCCTGTCGGCCGGGACATCGCCGTCAGCCGCCAGGTAGCCGACGACGTTGTAGCCGTCGCGGCGGTCACGTGCCAGTTTCGTTTCGAGGGTGAGACTCATACCGAGGTCGAACCCGGTCACATGCGGGTTGCCCGTATCGAGTTCCGCTTGCGCGGCTTCGAGATCCTGACCAGCGGCTTCGAACAGTGCCATCGCCACATCACGGCTGATGCTGGCCGCCATGATCCCGGCACCGGCCGCCTGTCCGGCCTTGGGTGCGACGGCAGCGCCGTCGCCGGGTGTTAGCGGGCCGCGTACGATCAGGATCGCCTTGGCGCCCTTGCCGCGCGCGAGGAACGCCTTGAAGCGCGCGTCGTCAAAACCAGACAGCTTGCGGCGCCCTTCCTCGTCGGCTCCTTGCGGGTACCCGTCGAGCACGAGGACGATCTTGCCTTCGACGTCGAGCGTCGCGTAGCTGTCGTAGGGGTACTCGGCCGACTCGGGCGGGACGATACCGTAGCCGGCAAACACCACATCGCCTTCGGCGGAGCCGTCCTCGGAGAAAGCCAACGCCTGGATCGACTCGGCCTCGTCCCAGTTGTGGCGAACCCCAGCGGCCCGGCTACCGGCGTCGCTGACCCCGGCGGTGAACTCGAAGGGGATACGGAAGTCGTGCTGGCCGGGCAGTGGCTGCGCTCCGAGCGCCTGCAGCTGTGCGATGAGGTACTCGGCGGCCTTGGCGGCTCCCTCGGAACCGGTTGCGCGGCCTTCCAGCGCGTCGGAAGCGAGGTACTCGATGTGGCGGCGCGCGTCGTCAGCGGTTTCCTGTGCCTGTGCCGGAACGACTAGCGAGAGTATGGCGACGGCCAAGATCGCTTTGAGGGTCGGCGCGAGGTGATGGCGCTTCATCAGTTGTTCTCCGAGTTGTCGACGCGCGCCGGCGCTGCGTCGAGTGCGGCCACCGCCGCCTCGTGATTCCAGTCGGCCATGTACAGCTGGCCGCCACCGTCACCGTGGCGCTGGGAGGTCCACATGAGTTGCTTGCCATCGGGGGTAGGAACGGGCAGGCCGTCGAAGCGATCGGTGAAGGTGATCTGCACCGGTTCCTTGGTGCCTTCCACGTCGACCATGAAGATCTCGAAGTTGGTGAAGCCGAGCTTGTTGGAGGCAAACAGAACGTATTCGCCCGAGGGGTGCACGTACGGCGCCCAACTCATTGCGCCAAAGTCCGTGAGCTGCCGCTGATCCGATCCGTCCGGCTTCATCGACCAGACGTCCGCGATCAAGCCCGACTCGTCGAAACGGCGCCAGATGATGCGCGAGCCATCCGGAAAAAAGAACGGACCGCCGTCGTAGCCCGGCGTTTCGGTCAACTGGCGCAGCTCACTGCCGTCGGCGCGCATGAGGAACAGGTCGATGAAGTACGACTGATCCATCTCGAGGAGTCTTTGATGTTCCTCGGTCAGATCGCGGTTGTACGCGTTGCGGTTGGAGGCGAAGACGATCCACTCTCCGTCTGGGGAATAGCTGCCTTCCGCGTCATACCCTCTGGCGTTCGAGAGGCGCGTTACGTCGCCGGTCGCCGGGTCGGTGACATAGATCTCCATCTCGGGGTCGTAGTCCCACGCGTAGCGCCGCTCGTTCCCGGTTTCGCGTGCCTCGTACTCGTCGGCCGCGTACTGCTCGGTCATGGGGTCGTGGTGTGTCGACGCGAACTCGATCTCACCCGTGCCAGGTCGCATGAAAGCGCAGGTCGTCTTGCCCATGCCGGGCGAGACCAGGACTGAGTCGCCGGTCATCATGTCCATCAGGTAGATCTGGTAGAACGGATTGCCTTCTTCGCGCTCGCTCTGCAGCACCATCTGGCTGCCATCGGGCGAGAAGTAGCCTTCACCAGCTCGCAGGCCTTCGTAGGTGACCCGTCGGACGCGAGAGAGAAAATCCGACTCGCTGGCTGTCGAGGTGGACTGGGCCAGGCTGGCGAACCCCGGGGTCAGTACGGCCAGCGCGAGCGCGATAACAAGAGGACGGCGTGGCATCACGGGACTCTCCGATGTTGAGCGGATCGGTGCGGGCGATGAACTGCTCCACCGCGCCAGTTTCGATGATATCGGGCGGCGTCAACGTCGTCGTGCAAAGGGAGGAATCCGCCTTCTCGAGTCTGACAACTCCGTGACAAGCGTCATCCCGACCAGTGCTGTGGCGCGGTTCGAGTTCAAACCCGAGTTGAGGACTTCTTGCGTGACGTCTCGCTCTATGCGAGCGTGAACAACCTCACGAACATACGTTACGGGGATCCGCGATTCGGTAGACCCGGCAGAGTTCGGGATGTCCGCTTGGGCTTCGGTCTGAGCTTCTGGTCGCGTGCGGTGCCGGCGTAGGGAAGGTCCTGCTTGAACAAGCGAGTACTAGTTGTCCGGTGGGGCCTTGCCGCGCTGCTGGTGATCAGCGCCGCGCAGGTGGGCTGGTGGATACTGGACCAGTGGTGGTTCACCAACGAGGTGCGCGACCAGGTCACTGCACTACATGAGGAACGGGCTCGGATGGCGGCTGCGATGATGGCGGCAGGGCTTCCCGCCGCGGACATCGAGCAGTTGCTGCCCGACGTTCAGATCGCGCCTGACGGCATGGTCGAACTTTCCCCCGCGCTCATCGAGCAGATCGAAGAGGAGCGCAGAAGCCGCCTGAACCAGTACTTCTGGGAGGGCAGCTTCTTCCTGGTCGTCCTGCTGGCATCGATCACCGTGGTCGGCCGCGCCCTGCGCGAGGAGGTGCGGTTGCGGCGGCGGCAACAGAACTTCCTTGCCGCCGTGAGTCATGAGTTCAAGAGCCCCCTGGCGGCGGCGCGGATCGCTGCCGAGACGCTCGCTCTGCGCAATCTGGATGACGAGGCGCGCGAGCGGCATCTTGCGCGCGTCCTGCGTGGCATGCGGCGGCTCGAGCGGCTCATAGAGAACCTGCTCGACAGCGCACGGATCGACGCTGGAGCCATTGAACTCAGGCCGATAACCCGGCGGGTGGTGTCCACCCTCGAGCCCGTGCTACCTGGTTATCGCTCCCGCGCCACCGATCGGGGCATCGACTTCGTGGTGGAGGTGCCCGAAGACATCGAGGTGTTTGTAGACGACATCGCCTTTTGCACGGTGATCCGCAATCTGCTCGAGAACGCGTTCGAGGCCGTGCGAAACGTCGCCAACCCGAGCGTCCGGCTGCGGGCTGCGGCCGACGGCGACCGCGTGCTGGTGTCCGTTCGCGACAACGGCATTGGCTTCGACCCGTCCGAGGCCGAGGCGCTATTCCAGCAGTTCTATCGACCGGGTGACGAGATGCGCCGTGCGGGCCGAGGTGCGGGGCTCGGACTACATATCGTGCGCGCGCTGATGCGATCAGCCGGCGGTCGCGTGCACGCGAGCTCGGCCGGGCCCGGCCAGGGCGCGGAATTCAGTACGCACTGGCCGCAAGGAGACGATGCGTGAACGGCAGAGTGTCGCGGATTCTTCTGGTGGAGGACGACGATGACCTGGCCGCCGGGATTCGCGACAACCTCCTGGCGGAGGGTTACCGAGCCCGGGTGGTCGGTGACGGCGATGCCGGGCTCCACCTGGCTACGCAGCAACGTTTTGATCTGATTCTGCTCGACGTAATGTTGCCCGGCATCGACGGTTTCGAGGTCTGTCGGCGCCTGCGTGCGAGCGGCAACGACGTGCCGGTTCTGTTCCTGACCGCACGCAGCGGCCGCGACGATCGTATCCGTGGCCTGCGCGAGGGAGGCGACGACTACCTCACCAAGCCCTTCGATTTGCAGGAGATGCTCGCGCGCGTCGCCGCCATCTTGCGTCGCCAGCGCTGGTACGCCGGTGAAGGCGCCGAAGGAATGCTGCGCTTCGGCGGCAATGAGATCGATCTGCTGCGCTACTGCGGCACTGACCGCCAGGGCGTAGAACACGAACTGACTCACAAGGAAGCGCAGATTCTGAAGTGCCTGGCCGACCTCGAGGGACAGGTTGTGTCGCGCGCCCAGATTCTCGATCGCGTCTGGGGCGACGGGAGGTATCCGTCTTCGCGGACGATCGACAACTTCATCGTCAAGTTAAGGCGTCGCTTCGAGGTGGACGCCGCGCGGCCTGAGCATTTCCACACGATCCACGGTGCGGGCTACCGGTTCACGCGGGATCCGGTGCGCTAAGCGCGTAGTCCGGTAGTGTCGGACTGCGCACGTGATCGAAGATCAACGCCGTCTCTACCCGGGCCACGTCCGGGCGCGACGTAATGGCGTCGAGGGCGAAGTCGCGCAGATGATCCGAGTTGCGCACCGCCACGTGAATCATGAAGTCGGTCGCGCCGGCCAGGTAGTAGATCGCCACGACCTCCGGCAGGGCCCGGGTCGACGCCTGGAAGCGGTCGATGACTGCGCGCGAATGACCCCGCAGCGTGACCCCGATCATCGCTTCCAGACCGATACCGAGAGCGCCGAGCGCCACCTCGGCGTGGGCCCCGCGCAGGACGCCTCGCTCGGAGAGTCTGCGGACCCGTTCGTGGCAACTGGAAGGCGCCAGCCCGACGCGGGCAGCGAGCTCCTTGTTCGACAGCCGAGCATTCTTCTGAAGTTCGGCCAGGATGGCGGAGTCGATTCGATCGCGTGGCATGGAAACGAAGGAAATCGGAATCTCCTTCGTATGTCAATCCCAGTGATTGAACAAAGTGCCTATTAGGGGCGACCATAACGAAGAACCTTCGTTCTCAGGAGCCACAGCCATGTCAGCATCGAGCCGATTCGATCCCCTCGAAGCCCTCGCCGCCACACGGCACGAATTCGGCGAGCACGGCGGCGTGAATATGTCCGTCGAGACCAGCACCACCTTCACCGTGATGCACGGCGAGACCATGCCGGAGATCTTCCGCGGTGTGCTCGGCCCCGACCATGGCGGCTGCTATCTGTATGGCCGCCACTTCAACCCGACCGTGTCGGTGCTGGGCCGTCAACTGGCTGCGATCGAGGGCACAGAAGCTGGATACTGCACCGCGTCGGGACTGGGGGCGATCTCCGCGACCCTGATGCAACTGTGCGACTCCGGCGACCGCATTGTCTCGGGCAACACCATCTACGGTGGCACGTACGCGCTGCTTCATGACTACCTGCCGGCGAAGGCCGGAGTTCACACCGAATTCGTCGACGAGGGCGATCTCGCCGCTGTCGAGACCGCGCTGCAGGCGGGCGCGAAAGTGCTGTACCTCGAGACCATGGCGAACCCGACGCTGGAGGTTGCGCGAATCCCGGAGCTGGCCGAGTTGGCTCACAGGTACGACGCCAAGCTGGTTGTCGACAACACCTTCTGCCCGCTGATCATGTCGCCCGCTCGCCTGGGCGCCGACGTCGTCGTGCATAGCCTGACCAAGTTCATCAACGGCAGTTCGGATGTCATCGCCGGCGCAATCTGCGCCGACACGGAGTTCATCGGACAACTCATGGATCTCCACACTGGCTCGTTGATGCTCCTCGGTCCGACGATGGATCCCCGCGCCGCGTTCCAGATCAGCCTGCGGCTGCCCCACCTGGGCCTGCGGATGCGCGAGCATGGTCGGCGTGCGATGTACTTTGCGGAGCGTCTCGCCGAGCGCGGTCTCAACGTCACGTACCCGGGTCTGGAGAACCACGCGAGCCGAGAACTCCTGGATCGGATGGGCAACCCGGGCTATGGCTACGGGGGAGTGTTCTGCCTGGATCTCGAGAGTGCGGACACCGCGCAGCAGTTCATGGACATCCTGCAGAACGACGAGCGCTTTGGCTTTATCGCGGTCAGTCTCGGGTACTTCGACACGTTGCTGTCGTTGTCGGCCGGCTCGACATCCAGCGAGATGGGTGATGAAGCGCTGGCCGAGGCGGGGATTTCGCCTGGCCTGGTACGCATCTCGATCGGCTACACGGGTTCCCTGGAACAGCGCTGGCGGGAGTTCGAAAACGCACTGCGGTCCGTCGGCCTCGGGTAATGGACGAGCAGCGGACACCTCTGCGCGCAGTGCGGTTTTGCACGGCGCTCGGCCGCGCTCTCCATCAGACCGGTAGTCCTTCGGAGCGTCTCGAGAAGCGCCTGGAGGACGTGTCGGCGGCGCTTGGTGTGCCCGGCCAGTTCTTCGCCACGCCGACCGCGATCATGGCGCAGTACCGTCTGCCCGGGAAGAAGCGTCCCTACGCCGACATGGTGCGGGCACGACCCGGTGGCGTAGACCTCGGCAAACAGGCAGACCTCGAGGGAATCATCGAGGAGATACGCCACGGTCAACTGGAACTTGGCGGGGCGGTGACTCGACTGGAGGCGGTGGAGTCGGAGCCGCAGCGCCCACTGTGGATCCGGATTTTACCCGTCGTGCTCATCTCGGCATCGGCGGCGCAGTTCCTCGGCGGAGGCTCTGCCGAGGTAATCGTGGCGGCCGCGGCGGGGGCGTTTATCGGTGTCCTCGAGGAACTGGCTTCACGACGGGGAACGCGTGATCGGCTGGTGCCGCCCGCGGCGGCTGGCGCCGGCGCGTTCGGTGTTGCGGCGCTGGCGATGATCTGGCCGGCGCTATTCCCTCCGGTCGCCCTGGTGGCGAGCCTGATCGTGCTGGTGCCCGGCCTGGAGTTTACCCTGGCGATCAAGGAGATCTCCACGGAGAACCTCGTCGCCGGCTCTGCGCGGCTTACCTCTGCCATCGGCGATTTTCTGCTACTGGCGTTCGGCGTGGCGCTCGGTACGCAGGTAGCCGCAGCTGCCCTCGGCCCGGCATCGGCGGTGGCGCCGGTGGCGCTACCCGCGTGGGCGACCGCCGCCGCCGTCGCAGTTGCCGCCGTCGGGTTCGCGATGCGTTTCAACGCTCACCGTCGCGATGTTCTGTGGGTAGCGATAGCGTGCGTGATCAGCTGGACAGGCGCGCTGGCGGGGACGACCCTGCTGGGCCCCGATCTGGGGGTCTTCGTTGCTGCGCTGGCAGTCGGGCTTGCCGCCAACGCTCGCGGGCGCTGGTCGGGGACGTCGTCGATGGTGATGATGATTCCCGGGCTGATCCTGTTGGTGCCCGGGAGCTTTGGCCTCCGCGCGACCGAGCTGATGCTGCAGCACGACGTCGTCTCGGCCCTGGACACGGTCTTTTCGATGTTGCTGGTAGCCACGGCGCTGTCGACTGGTCTATTGCTGGCGAACCTGTTGCTGCCATCGGAGCGGCCCGTTCGCGTCAGCTGATAGTCGACTAACGGCACATCGGGGGACGTCGTCACACGGAGCGCTCCCGCAACTCTATGGTGCTAGGCGGGCTCCATTCTCGGACGGACGCGTTAGCTGCTGGTCAGTCGTCGCGCTCGAAAGTGACCGATTCGATGACGGCGCCCTCGGCCACGTTATCGAGCGCTTCGTCGCCGTCGACTACCTCGGCGAAGATTGTGTAGTTGAAGTCGAGCCGCAGGTTGTCGATCAGGTTGATGAAGATCTGACCGTCGCCGGTATCGCGCCCGCGGGTCGAGGTGCCGACGGTGCCGCGCCGATGCGAGCGTTCGGTGATCTCGTCGCGCGAGAACGGGCCATCGCCCATGTATTCGTTGGCCCCGGGGCTGCCGCCCTGCAGGACGAAGTTGTAGACGACGCGGTGGAACGTGAGGCCGTCAAAGTATCCGTCCGAGGCAAGACGTACGAAGCGGGCGGCATGGGTCGGCGCCTCGAACGGGAAGAAGCGCAGCGTGATGCGGTCGCCGTTGTCCATGGTGAGAACCGCACGGGTACGGTCGATCGCCTGGAGCTGCTCGAAGGTCGGGAAGGGTTGGAGCGGCAGAGGCTGTTCTCCGCGGATGTGGTCCAGGCCGGTCGTGTCGGCGATGAGGTCCACGGCCAATTCGGCCACGATCACATCGAAGTCTGACGTGTACGGCTGCAACCGACGGGACACCAGCAGGTTCTGTTCAGGCGTTCCTTGAAACGCTAGGCTGGCGGCCGCGCGCAGAAGCGCGGTTCGCGGGTCCCGCGAAGTCTCGCGTTTCTGGGCGGTGATCCGTTCCAGGGCGGCAAAGACTTCGTCCAGATACTCGGTGTCGCCATACTCGGTGTCGCCGCCGGCAAGGGCATTGGCAGCCGTCATGACCACCTGATAATCAGGGGAGGTGAGGGCGGCGGCGAAGACATCGTCCGCCTCGTGACCCAGGCGTGCCTGGAGGCCCCGCAGGGCCGCGTGCTGGACGTTGGGATGCATGTCTGTCGCGAGTGTTCGCAGCAGGTCTGTATTCCCGGTCTCGCCTGCAGCGCCCGCGGCATGCATGCGGACCTGCCATATTCCTGCCGTAGCGGCTGCGTCGACGCGCGCGGACTTGTCGCCTGGCGCCAGGCGCACAAGGCTCGCGAGCGCGTGGACCGCGGGCTGCCATCCCTGCTCGGCCCATCCGCCGTCGGCGATCGCTTCCAGCGTGGCTACGCTGCCCGGGCAGCCGCCCAGACCGTTGATTGCCGCGAGCCTCACGGCAAGCCAGGGGTCGTTGAGTGCGGTGGTGTAGCGGACACACAGGCCATCGATATCACCCTTGCCGCGTAGCGCACGCAGCGCCTCGAGTCGCACGAGCCTCGAGTCGTCCTGTAAAGCGGCATCGATCAGCGGGTCCGTCGCGGCAATGTCTTCGCTGGCGTAGGCGCGTGCGGCGATCCGTCGAACCTCTGCGGTGGGGCTGTCGGCGGCGCGTTGCAGGCGTTCGCCGCGCAGTTCTTCCGCCGTCAAGAGCGCCTCGGTGGCGGCTACGCTGCCGAACTCGCCGGGATCGACGAGTCCTTCTTGCGGAGCGGATAGCTCGGCTAGCAGTGTGACGGTCGCTGCCGTTGGCCGCAGGTCGCCGTGCCCGCGCAAGAGCGCGGCGTAGCCGCGTGCCACGCCCTCCGCCAACGCCGGATTCTGGGTGGGCAACGTCGTGAGCAGGAGTTGTTCGACGCGAGACAACTGCGCCGGATCGGCGTAGCGCAACCGTCCCAGCCCGGCGGCCGCGGCAGCGCGTACGCCAGGATCTTCTTCGTCGGCTAGTACCGCGGCCAGGCGATCGATGACCAGCGCGCCGTCGCCCGTCGACGCGGCCTGGGCGAGCGCGTGCGTCGCGCTGAGACGAACAGCAGTGTCGTCGTCGGTGCGGCCTACCGCCGCAATCTCGGCGATGAACTCGACGCGCTCCAACCTGCCAAACGCCCTGACTGCCGCCGCGCGTACGCGCGGCACGGGCGATGCCAGGCCATCTCGCAGCACGTCCAAGGCCACTGCGGCGCCGCGGCGATCATCGGCAGCCAGGACGGCATGGAGTTCCTCGTCTGCGGCCGGGCCGGTAGGCGCGCAGGCTGCGAACAGAGCGAGACAGAGGCACACGTCGGCGACGCGGACACGGGCAACACGTTGAAACGGAGCGCTTGGCGATTTGAGCATTGCCGGATTATGCGACTAGATGACGCCGAGAGCCAGATCAGTGGGACCGGGGCAGCGCGTCGATCGAGTGGCGAGGGCTATTCGGCAGCCAGACGAATGCGGGCTTCGAACGAGCGCCGGTCGCGCACGTAGGTCACCGTGACCATGTCGCCGATGGCATGCCCCTCCAGGATCAGGAGCAGATCTCCCGGTGTCCTGATCAGCTCGCCGTCAATCGCCGTGACGATATCGCCGAAGACGATCTGACCACGGTCGTTGCGATAGGTGGACTGCAGGTTCGCCTGCGCCGCCGGGCCGTCCGGATCCACGGTCCGAACCAACACTCCAGCGAAGTTGAGCCGCCGGTTCGCGTCAATGCCGAAGTGCGTGAACCCGAGCCCCGGGCGCTGCACGCGGCCGTACTCGATGAGATCGGGCACCACCCAGCGCACTGTGTCGGCGGGGATGGCGAACCCGACCCCGGCGTAGGCTCCCGACGGACTGGCGATCGCCGTGTTCACCCCAATCAGACGCCCCGACGAGTCGAGCAGCGGCCCGCCCGAATTGCCTGGATTGATCGCGGCATCGGTTTGGATCACGTCGTGAATGTCGGCTTCCGAGTCGTTGTCGGCGGATGGGATCGTCCGACCCAGTGCGCTGATGATGCCGGTAGTCAGGGTCTGATCGAGGCCAAAGGGGTTGCCGATCGCGAGTACGCTCTGCCCCACGAGCAGGTCGTCGGATCGGCCCAGCGGGAGGGGCGAGAGCTCGGGCGCGTCGTAGCTCACGCGCAGCACGGCGAGGTCCTTCTCCGGCGCCACTCCGACTACCTCCGCGTTCAGGACTGACTGATCTGCCATGGTCACCTTGATGCCTGCCGTCGCACCGGCGATGACGTGGTAATTGGTGACGATGTGCCCCTCGGTGTCCCAGACGAATCCCGACCCGCTACCGGCTTCGTACTCGCCGACGCGCATGCTGAAGAAATCACGGCGCTGAGCGATCGACGTCACGAAAACCACGGACGCTGACAGTCGCTGGAACATCTGAATCGTGGCCAGTTCGTCCACGCCGAGATCGGTACGTGAGTTGAGCGTCGGGTCGAGCCGCAGGCTCGTGAGTTGTCCCTCCGGCGGCCCTTCGGGTGGCGGGGCGGCGGCTTCGCTTGCGGCGGCGGGCTCGCTCGAGTCCGCTGGCAGATCGCGTACGTCGCTCGGGGGCGCCTCGCTCGCGGCCGTTGACTCCGCGACGGGCCGACTGTCGACCGAGGTGGGAGACGCGGTATCGTGCGGCTCGGCGCTCGCGCCGCTCGTGCTCAGACCCAGGCCGATGAAGAAGCCGAGACCGAGTACGAGGCCCAGCAGCAGCGGGTACAGGATCAGCTTCAGCTTCAGCGGTTTGTCGGGCATCGCATCGATTCTCGTGGCGGGAGGATGTGGCAGCCAGTCGACTGCAGGTACCACTAGTTAACCATCCGGGGCCTTGTAGCACCCGGCAGGAGACGCGCGGTGTTGTCACTCAGTCGCCGGAGCGTGCGCCGCTTGGCCATTGCTCGCGCTGGCCTCGGCCAGCCGGAGCGCACGCGGCTGGGGCGGCGCGCTGCCGGCAGGGGAGCCCGGGCCCGCGGCGCGGCATGTGCGGTGGTGCGGCGCTTTGGCTACCAGCAACTCGACAGTGTGTCGGTCACTGGCGCGCGCAGTCACTCGCTGGTCTTGATGTCGAGACTCGACGGCGCGACGCCGGCTCTCGCCGAGACACTACTCGTGCCCGGGGCGCCTCTGTTCGAGTACTGGGGGCACGAGGCCTGCTGGCTGCCCATGGAGCTGTACCCGTACATGGAGTTCCGGCGGCGGCAGTTCGCGACCCACCCCTGGTGGGGTGACGTGATTGGCGAGCACCCGCGCGTCGCGAAGACGATCCTGGATCGCCTCGCGGGCGAGGGGCCGCTCAGAGCGGTCGATTTCAGGACCGGACCCGCGCGTGCCGGCTGGTGGGATCTTGGCGCTGCCAAGAAGGTCCTCTCGGCGCTGTGGTCTCGCGGTGACGTAGCCATCAGGCGGCGTATTTCGTTCCAGCGCGAGTTCGATCTGGCAGAGCGGGTGATACCCGAGGAATTCAGGCGTCAACCGCGTGATCGCGCGGAGTCGGTGCGACATCTCCTGCTGCGCGCGCTGGCCGGTCATGGGTGGTCCACCACGGGCACTCTGGCTGCCACCTGGCGCCTGCGGAACATGGGCGACGAATTGGCGGAGGCATTGGCCGTCCTGTGCGAGAGCGGTGACGTGATTGCGGCCGCGGTCGAGACGGACGCCGGCCGACGGACCGGCTGGATCCGGCCACAGGACGCTGAACTCGCCGAGACGCTTTCGGGAGCGCGGCCGCGGCAGGATCGCGGCGTGTTGCTGTCGCCGTTCGATCCTCTGATCTGGGACCGGGCCCGGACGCAACAGCTGTTTGGTTTTCGCCAGGCGATCGAGATCTACAAGCCCGCGCCACAACGCGAGTTTGGCTACTACTGCCTGCCAGTTCTCGCAGGCGACCGGTTCATCGGTCGAGTCGACCTCAAGGCGTTCCGCAAGGAAGGGCGCCTGCGTGTCGTCTCGAACCACTGGGAGGAGGTCACCCCCGCGCCGCGACATCGTGTTGCGGCCGAGGTCGCGTTGGAGCGACTGGCCAACGGGCTGCAGCTCGCGGCCGACCCTCTGGGCTAGACGGAGCCGCGGCGCCCGCCATGCTGTGATGGCCCGGGCAGGTTGGCGACCGGTAGCCCCTGCCTATTCCTCGATCTTGGCGATGCGGCGATCGTGGCGACCGCCCTCGTACTCGGTCGCGAGGAAGACCTCGAGGATCCGATCGGCCATCTGCGGGCCGATCATGCGGCCGCCCAGGCAGAGCACGTTGGCGTCGTTGTGGGCGCGCGCCATCTCGGCCAGATAGGCTTCGCTGCACAGCACGGCGCGGACGAAGGGAATGCGGTTGGCAACGATGCTCATGGCCACGCCGGCGCCGTCCACCAGGATCGCGCGGTCGGCCTTGCCGTAAGCAACAGCCTGCGCCGCCGGCCTGCCGAAGTCGGCGTAATCGGCCGAGCGGGTGTCGTTGACTCCATAGTCCTCGACCACGTGCCCGGAGCTCTGCAGCCGGTCCTTGATGTGTTCTTTCAGCGCGAATCCAGCGTGATCCGCGGCAACCGCAATGCGCATGACGTCCCCTGCAAGCGCTGCTCCTGGCAGCGCTGTGCTCTGGCCGTGCCCGCTCGCCGGAATCGGCGAGACGGGCCAGGCGGGAGTGTATCGCGCTTGCTCGTCTGGTAGGCCGCAACGAGGCGAGTCGGAGCGGTAGCCGGACGCCTGGTGCTAATCGGAGCGCAGCGCCCGCACAGGATCGATCCTGCTCGCTCGCCGTGCTGGCAGGTAGCTGGCCAACAGGGCGACAGTCGTCAGAGTCAGCGCGACAGCTGCCAGGGGCAGCGGTTCGAAGGCGGTAACCTGCGAAAGGAAGCCCGGGAGCGCGACGCCCAATGCCATCGACAGGGCCAGACCCGCGACGGCACCGATGACGATCGGCACGAGCGCCTGCCGCACAACGAGGCCGCGGACCTGGGTGCTGCCCGCGCCCAGTGCCATGCGGACGCCGAGCTCG
Organism: Acidobacteriota bacterium; assembly: GCA_029263295.1. Classification (GTDB taxonomy): domain Bacteria; phylum Acidobacteriota; class UBA890; order UBA890; family WLXD01; genus WLXD01. Next base: position 13,494 of record JAJCXT010000070.1, read on the forward strand.
CGGGAACGCTGACTCACGCCGTAGGCGACAACTCCGAAGATGCCGGTCGCCGCGAGCACCAGCGCTGTCATCCCGAACCCCGCGAGCAGAATCATGGCAAACGCCTCCATGGCGAAGCCGCTGAGCATCACGTCGGTCATCGTGGCGATGGCGTAGATGGGCTGGTCCGGGTCCATGGCCGCGACCGCCTCACGGACGGCCGGTAACACGGCGAGCGGCGCGCGTTCGGTCCTCACTATGAGGAACAGCTGGTTGAAGACCCCTCCAACCTGGCTGAGGCTGACGAAAATCTCCGGGCTGGCATCGTTCTGCAGCCCGTTGTTGCGGACGTCGGCTACGACCCCCACCACCTCGAGCCAGGGCAGATCTTCGTCCTCGAGGCGGCCCAGCTTGATGCGTTGTCCGACGACCTCTGCCGCGTTCGCGAAGTGACGCTGCGCGAACGTCTCGTTGATTACCGCCGACGGCGCGTCGCCCGCGCGATCGAGCGCACTGAAGCCACGTCCCGTTTTGATCGGGACCCCCAGCGTCTCGAAGTAGTCGTTCGCCGTGATCGTCAGCAGCGCGACGGGCATCTGCGAATCGCTCTCCACCACCGTGCCCGGGAGCGAGAATTGGCGCGTGATGAACCCGTTCGGCGGCCGCTGCGACACCGAAGTTGCAGCCACCACCCCGGGAATTGCCTCGGTGCGGTCGGCTAGTTCGGCGAAGAAGTCGGCGATGGCGTCGCCTTCGTACTTCGACCAGGGCAACGTCAGCCGCATGGTCAGCGTGTTGTCC
>JAJCXT010000071.1 GCA_029263295.1 Acidobacteriota bacterium
CGTGACGCTCGTAAGGTCGAGCGCAAGAAGTACGGTCAACGCGGCGCGCGTGCGCGGTTCCAGTTCAGCAAGCGTTAGGAGAGGCTAAGTGGTCAGCGTATCGCTGCGAGATCTGCTCGAGGCCGGAGTTCACTTCGGCCATCAAACCGGGCGTTGGAATCCGAAGATGCGTCCGTTCATCTTCGGAAAACGAAACGGCATCTACATCATCGACCTGCAACAGACGCGGGCGCGATGGCAAGAGGCTCTCGAGTTTCTTGAACAGGAAGCGGCGCAGGGTGGCAAGGTGCTGTTCGTCGGCACCAAGCGCCAGGCTCAGAACATCGTTGCCGAAGAGGCTGAACGGTGCGGTCAGTACTACGTGAACCACCGTTGGCTCGGTGGGTTGCTGACCAACTACCAGACGATTAGCAAGAGCATCGACCGGTACAAGGACCTCGAGGCGATGGTCGACGACGGCCGTGCGACGTTGTTCACGAAGAAAGAGGCCCTGCGAATGGAGCGGGAGCGCTTCAAGCTGCAGCGCAACCTCATCGGCATCAAGGACATGGGCGGCCTGCCCGATGTTGTCTTTGTGGTCGATATTCGCCGCGAGCGAATTGCCGTGGACGAGGCGCTCAAGCTGGGGATTCCGGTTGTGGCGGTGTGCGACACCAACTGCGATCCGGATGGCATCGACTTCATCATCCCGGGCAACGACGACGCGATCCGCTCGATCCGGCTGTTCTGTGGCGCCGCGGCCGACGCGGTAATCGCCGGGGCCGCAACGTACGGCGCGATGGTAGAGGAGAAGGCGCTGGCCCTGGAGGCCAAGAAGAAAGCGGAGGCCGACGAGCAGGCAGCGAGTGCCGACAAGGCTGCAGCGTCTGTCAAGAAGAAGGCGAAGCCCGCAAAGAAGAAGAAGGCGCCCGCCAAGAAAGCGGCGCCGAAACCAGAGGCGGTTGAGGTTGTCGAAGAGGCCGCGGCGGAAGTGGCCGAGGAGGCCGCCGAGGCGCCAGCCGAACCTGAGGCGACTGCGGCGACTGCCGACGCTAGCGATAGCGACGAAGCTGCCCCAGAAGAGTCCGACGCCGATGCGGGCGATGGCACAGACGACAGCGAAGAGGGCGAAGCCGAAGAGAAAGACGCGACCGACTAGTCGCGTTCGGCAGCCCAACTAGTTCAAACGACTCGTTCTTGAGGGAATAGAAAGATGGAGATCAGTGCGGCCGCGGTCAAGGAACTGAGAGAGCGCACAGGCGTGGGCTTCATGGATTGCAAGAAGGCCCTTCAGGAATCCGGTGGTGACATCGACGAGGCGATTACGCTTCTCCGCACCATGGGGAAGGCGAAGGCCGCCAAGCGTGCCGGCCGCCAGGCGACCGAGGGGCGCGTCGAGGCGTACATCCACATGGGCGGCAAGATCGGCGTCATGGTCGAGGTCAACTGCGAGACGGACTTCGTTGCTCGCAACGAGGACTTCATCGCGCTGGCGACCGACCTCGCGATGCATATTGCCGCTGCGAACCCTCGGTTCCTCAGTCGCGATGACGTGGACCAGGCCGCGCTGGACGCTGAGCGGAGCATCTATCGTGATCAGGCTATTGCCGAGGGCAAGCCTGAGCAGATCATCGACAAGATCGTCGACGGCAAGGTCGGTCGGTATCTCTCGGAGGTGTGCCTGCTCGAGCAGCCGTTCGTGAAGGACACCGACAAGAAGGTTGGCGACCTGGTCACCGACGCGATCACGACGCTCGGCGAGAACATCGTCGTGAGTCGCTTCGCGCGTTTCGCCATCGGCGACAGTGACACGACGCTGGCGACAGCTACTCCGTCGGAAAGCTAGTGACGGAAAGTGGGACTCCCGAGTATCGACGCGTCCTTCTGAAACTCTCCGGCGAGGCCCTCATGGGCCAGCATGGCTACGGCATCGATCACGAGATCGTGCGTTCAGTAGCCATCGAAGTTCGTGACGCCCATGCGCTCGGTGCCGAGATCGGTATCGTAATTGGCGGCGGCAACATCTTCCGCGGTATCCGCGCGAACGATCTGGGAATTGATCGTGTCAGCGCCGACTACATCGGCATGCTGGCGACGGTCATGAACAGTCTGGCCTTGCAGGACGGACTGGAGAAGCAGGGCCTCGATACGCGGGTCATGAGCGCGATCCCGATGGACCGGGTCGCAGAGCCGTTCATCCGGCGCCGCGCCAAACGCCACCTCGCGAAGGGGAGGGTGGTGATCTTCGCCGCCGGCACCGGCAATCCGTTCTTCTCCACAGACACCGCGGCGGCTCTACGGGCTCTCGAGGTCGGCGCGGACGTGTTGATGTAGGGCACCAAGGTCGATGGTCTCTACACCGCCGACCCGGCCGTGCACGATGACGCTGAACTCATCCGCCGCACGACCTTCAACGAGGTGCTCGACAAGCGTTTGCGCGTGATGGATTCGGCTGCCGTGAGCCATTGCATGGAGAACGACATGCCGATTCTCGTCTTCAACATGCAGGAATCCGGTAATATCGTGCGCGCGGTCAGTGGAGAGGCGATCGGTTCTTTGATCGCCGACGAGAGTTACCCGTCAAGAGGATAGGGTCATGGACGTTAACGAGAATGTCAGGGAAACACTTGTCGATGCGCAGGAGCGCATGAACGCGGGGCTGGATGCCGTGCGCCGAGAGCTCCAGGGCATTCGTACAGGGCGAGCCAATATCTCCGTCCTGGACGACATTCAGGTCGACTACTACGGCACTTCTACGCCGTTGAATCAGCTGGCGAACCTGTCGGCCCCCGATGCACAGCTGTTGCTGGTGCAGCCCTACGACAAGTCGGCGATTGGCGACATCGAGCGGGCGATTCATAGCGCTGATCTGGGTTTGAATCCGAGCAATGACGGTCAGGCTATCCGCCTGCCAATTCCTGAGCTGACAGCGGAGCGCCGCGAGGAGCTGGCCAAACAGGTCAGCGTGGTTGCCGAGCACGCGAAGACGGAAGTACGGCAGAACCGGCGTGACGCCAATGAGGCGGTCAAGAAGCTCGAGCACGAGAAGGAAATCTCGGAAGACGAGGAGCGCACTGCGCACGACCAGGTGCAGGAACTCACCGATACCTTCTGCACTCGCATCGACGAGATGGCGGAGACGAAGCGCAAAGAGCTCCTAACCCTGTAGGCCTGCCGTAGTGCAGGACCGAGTTCTCCGGCAGGCTCCATGATCCACCGCCCGTCGCCGGACCTCGTGGCCGCGTCTGCGGCGGGGTTCGCCGGATTCCTGTACGGCCTCATGCGTCATACAGCACCGGATGCCGCCGTCTTGCCCGCGGCTGGGCAGACCGTCGGCGGCGCCCTCCTCTGGTACGCGATTCCCGCATTCCTGCTGGCTGCACTCGGTGCTCGGCTGCTCGCTCGGCTCGCGCCGGGCGACCCCGACGCTGCGGTCGTCAAGCTGGCGCTGCGACCGCTGTGGGTCTGCTCACTGGCGGTGGGGTTGGCGCTGCCCCTGCGGCTGTTCGTCTTCCACGACCCGGCCCCGCTCTGCCTGTTTGCGGGACTGGCTGTCGGGGGGCTCGTCAGCGCGTGGCGATTGCTTGCAGTCATCAACTGTTCGCGTCCGGCGCCGATCGTCGCGGTCTGCGCGGCTCTTGTCGGGGTTGCGCTTGTGCCGATGTGGCCGCCACCCCAGGGCGATGAGCCGCACTACCTGACGGTTGCCCACTCTCTGGTGGAAGATGGCGACATCGATGTCGCAGACGACTACCGCGACAGAGTGTTCGCGGGCTATCACCCAGACCAGTTATCGCCGCACTACAGGCCGGGGCTGCGGGATGGCTCGCGGTATTCGATGCACGGCGTCGGGTACGCGTTGTTCCTGGCGCCCGCGTACGCCGCGGGTCGAGCGCTCTCGCCACGTATGTCCGTCATGCTTCCGCGTCTGCAACAGGTGTTGGTCTACGCTCTGTTCGCGTGGATACTCGTGCAGTTGATCGCGCGCCATGTTGAAGCGGCGGTTGCCCTGCGTGGCGGAGCGGCAGGCCTCTTGCTCGCCCCTCTTGTCTTCGCGCCGCTGCACCTATTCCCCGAGGTTCCGGCGATGACGCTGTCGGCGGCGGCCTTCCTGTTGCTCACCACCGGAGTCGGCTGGCGCCGCGCGGCGGCCGCCGCGGCGTGCCTCGCCTTGTTGCCGTGGCTCGGGGTGAAGTACATCCCCCTGATGCTCACGACCGCGGTCACGGGTGCGCTGTTGGGTGGGGTCACAATCGCGCGGGTGGCCGCCGTCGCGATCCCGCTCTTGGCCACGCTGGCCGGGCATGCGGCGTTCACCTGGAGCCTCTACGGCTCGGTGTCGCCGTCGGCCGTCTATCTGGGGGCTGACCCGACGTTTGGCCGGCAACCGGGATACGGCGGGGACTGGTGGGGTTACGTCGCAGATTGGCGTGGCGCGCTCAGCACGCTGGCGGGCTATTTCCTCGATCAGAAGGAGGGGTTGTTGGCGGTGGCGCCGCACTTCCTCGTGGTGGCGGCGGGAGCCATGCTCGTGTGGCGTCGCAACTGGCGTCTCGCGGCCGCGCTGTTTCTCATCGGCGCCGCACATCTGGCACCGTACGCGCTGTCGCAGCAACTCGGTGGGCAGAGCCCGCCGGCCCGGCCGCTGATGGCGATTGCGTGGGTTCTCGTGATTCCGCTGGCGGCGGGCCTCGGGGTGCAGGCGCGCCCGGTGCCGGCAGCGCTGCGTGGCGTCCTGGTGACGCTGGGCGTTGCCATCACCACCTTCCTGGCCTGGGACCCGTCGCTGCTGCCGCATGACTACGGCGTGCGGGCGTCGTGGCTGCTACGTGCCGTGTCTCCTAACGGCTGGGAACTCTGGCGCTGGTTTCCATCCTGGGTCAATGTTCCTGCCCGTCCCTGGGGCGTCAACGCGGCATGGCTGGTCCTGGCAGCGGGGCTTGCGGCGGTCCTGGTGAAGGACGCGAGATTCCGCGTGCCTCCAGAGCAGCGGAGCGCACCGTTCCGCCCTGCCTGGGCCGCCTCAACCGTGACGGTGCTGGTACTGTTGATCGTCGCGCTCGCGGTCGCCGCGAGCCCGATTACGGACCGTTATCAGGGGGTAGAGATCTCTCCGGGGTTGCAGGCGTGGACTGTACTCGCGCGACCCGAGAGCGCGTGGCCGGAGGCGGGCGGTCTCTGGGCACGCCCCGGTCCACGCCGAGATGTCGTGTTCACGACGGCGGCTCCGCTCCCGCAAGCTGACGTCATGGCACGTAGTCTTGTGGAGGCAGAGGTCGACCTTGCGGTGGGCGCGTGGCGGGCCCGAGAGAAGCTCATCCCGGGCGCGCCGATGGCCGCCACGATTGCTCCAGGTGCTGGTCGGCCGTGGCGCGGCCGCCGTGCCTATCGCGGGTGGGTCATGGCCAGCGACGGCATTCCACCGGCAGTTTCAGAAGGCGGCGAGGATTGGCGGGAACTAGGTGTATTCGTGCGCCTGGCGAGGCGAGACGATGACCAACCGTAGCCTGACGCCGATGGTGCTGGCGGCTGGCCATGCCACGCGGCTACGGCCGCTGACGGCGAACGTGGCCAAGGCAGTGGTTCCCTTTCTCAATAGACCGTTGCTCGACCACACGCTCGAATGGCTTGCCCGCTCCGGGTTTCGCCGGGTTGTCATCAACCTGCACCACGCGGGCGACTCGATTGTTCGCCGCTACGGGAGTTCGGCGCTCGGACTGAGTATCGACTACACCCCGGAGCCGACGCTCCTGGGTACCGCGGGTGGCCCACGCAACGCCCTTGATTTGCTCGACAATCGTGTCCTTCTGATCAACGGCGACGTGGTCGGCTTGATGTCGATCGGCGCGCTGCTCAGACACCACGAGGAGAACGACGCCCTGGCAACGCTGGCGTTACACAGAGGTAGCGCATCCGCGGGTTATCCGCAGGTTGTGGCAGCCAGCGGCGGCGAACTCCTGGCGTTTCCTGGGGAGGAGGTTGGCGACCTGCCGTCCGACGTGGTGCGCGGCGTGTTCACGGGCCTGCATGTGGTCGAGCGCAGCGTTCTCGAACAGCTACCGGGCGAACGAGCGGCGGGCATAGTGGATCCGCTGTATCGGCAATTGCTTGCTGGCGGGCACCCGCTGCACGCGATCGCGGTACCAGGGTCCTGGTACGAGGTTGGCGACCCAATGAGATACATCGACAACCAGCTCACGAGTCTTCGGCTCGGCGATGTGCCGCTTGGTGTGCAGGGGTATCAGCGCGTCAGTGCGGGCGGATACAAGAGCGTTCATAGTCACCTTGAGAATGTGCGGCTGGTGCCACCCTATCTGGCTGGGCCAGGGGTCCGGCTACGACACGGAGCCCGGCTGCAGGCCGTCATCCTCGGCGATCGCACGCGCGTCGGCACCGCCTCCACCCTCGATCGTGTGGTGACCTGGAGCGATAGCTGGATCGGTCCCAGGTGCTGGCTGAGCAATGTAGTGGTCATGGAAGGAGTACACGTGCCCTCTGGGACCGAAGCGTCGAACGTAGTCTTCACGGCCAGTGGTCCGGAGCAGTTTGCTGCAGCCGGAGCCGGGTCGTGACGATCGATCTCGCCGAGTACCGCGAACTGGAGGCGAGTGGTGCGCTGGCAGGCTTGAGGCTGCCGGTGATCACCACCGCGCGGCGTCTGCAAGGCCACGCGTCCACACGGCGTTTCTTCCGGGTGGGGACGAAGGCGGGGGGCAGTGCTGTTCTGGTGGTCTACCCGGAATCCGACGCCACCGAGGGGCTGGATCGCTTCGAGCGGACCCAGCAATGGTTCCGCGCCGCCGGCGTGCGCGTGCCGAAGCTGTGGGGCCGTGGAGCGCGCGTGCTCGCCATGGAAGACGGTGGCGACCAGATGCTCGACGGTGCTCCGTCGCGCGACGTGTCGCGGTTGTATCGGCAGGCGATGTCGTTTGTGACGAAGATGCAGGCTCACGGCGCTCGTACGGGGTCGCCTAATCCAGGGTGGGCGCTGGATGGCGAACGCTTCACGTTCGAGTTGGATTTCATGGAGCGACATGCCGTGCGCGCCTGGCTCGGTGTGGAGGGCGGCGCGGAACAGCGGCGGGCGTTCTATGACGAGTTGAGCGCGCGCCTCGACAAGCTGCCCCGCGCGTTGTGTCACCGCGACTTCCACTCCCGCAACCTGATGGTGCATCGCGACCGACTCTTCGTGGTCGACTTCCAGGATGTCATGGAAGGTCCGCTCTACTACGATGCGGCCTCGCTCCTGCTGGACAATTATGTCGACGTGTCTGCGGCGGTGATGTCCTCATCGCTCGCGACCGTCCAGTCATCGTCCGGCGTCGCCCACACTGTGGACACGTCGCTGCGCGTGCCTGAGTCGCCGCGAGGCCTGACAGCAGGCAACCGACAGGCGTTCGCGCTCACGGCCCTGCAGCGATCCCTGAAGGCACTTGGCACGTTCGGTTATCAGGTCACCGCGGGTGGCAATCCCGGCTACGCCCGTTACGCTGACCGGACGTGGGGCCACGCTCGCCGGTTGCTGCGGGAGCTCGGCTGGGAGCGGTACGAAGAGAGGTTGGTGGTCTTCGACCAGCTCGGGGCGTGACTTGGAGTCGTCGCGGCGTTAGTTTTAGCTGCCCGTGAAGTAAACCTCTGTGGGAATCGAGAACATGCCGGCACGTGTCTATATTGAAAGCTTGGCCGACCACGTAGACGCCGACGTGGTCGTCAAAGGGTGGCTCTACAACAAGCGGTCGAGCGGCAAGATCGCTTTTCTGGAACTGCGCGACGGCACCGGGCGCGTCCAGGGCGTCGTCGTGCGCGGCAAGGTCGGCGATGACGTGTGGAACGCGGCTGAGGAAATCGGCCAGGAATCCTCGGTCATTGTTGCCGGCAGGGTGAAGGCCGACGAGCGCGCTCCGTCGGGGGTCGAACTCACGATCAGCGCGATAGAGGTTGTGCAGGCGGTGGATGGATATCCGATCACGCCGAAGGAGCATGGCACCGAGTTCCTCATGGACAGGCGCCACCTCTGGCTGCGGTCCTCCCAGCAGCACGCGGTCTTGAGAGTGCGCAGCCAGCTGGAGAAGATCTGCCGGGACTACTTCTACGAGCGCGGCTACACCCTCGTGGACAGCCCCGTTCTGACGCCGCTCTCGGTGGAGGGAACGACGACCTTGTTCTCGACCGATTACTTCGGCCGGCCGGCGTACCTGACGCAGAGCGGGCAGCTGTATCAAGAAGCCGGGGCGATGGCTTTCGGCAAGGCGTTCTGTTTCGGTCCCACCTTTCGCGCCGAGAAATCGAAGACCCGCAGGCACCTGACCGAATTCTGGATGCTGGAGCCGGAAATCGCGTACGCGACCATCGACGATGTCATGGACATTGCGGAGGACTTCATCGTCACGGTGATCCAGAAGGCGCTGGTGGAGTGTGATGCCGAATTGACGACCCTGCAGCGAGACCGCGCGCCCCTCGAACAGATCGCCAAACCGTTTCCACGGGTTCACTACGACGAAAGCGTGGAGTTGTTGCAGACGGCGGGTGAGGACTTCGAGTGGGGCAGCGATTTCGGCGCCGGGCACGAGACCATCCTCTCGGAGCACTTCGGGACGCCAGTGTTCATCAACCGGTTCCCGACCAAGATCAAGCCGTTCTACATGGAACCCGACGCCGATCGGCCGGACCTCGTCCTCGGCTGTGATTTGATCGCGCCCGAGGGCTACGGCGAGCTCATCGGTGGCGGCCAGCGCATCCACGATCCGGACCTTCTGGAGCGCAAACTGTCCGAACACGGACTGCCGACCGAACCTTACCAGTGGTACATGGACCTGCGCCGTTACGGCACGGTGCCGCACTCGGGCTTTGGTATGGGATTGGAACGCCTGGTCGCGTGGGTTACCGGGCGCCCTCATCTGCGCGAGACCATTCCGTTCCCTCGGATGGTGGGTCGGCTCGAACCGTGACGCGTTTCGCGCCGGCGAGGCTCATCTCCAGTTGCTTGGGCTGCGGATTCCTCCGCCCGGCGCCGGGGACCATCGGGTCGGCTTTCGGACTCGGTGTTTTTGTCCTGCTGCTCGCAGATCGGTCCGTCGGAGTGCAGTTGCTAGCGATTGTCCTGGCCGCTGGTATTGGCACCTGGGCAGCTACGGCCACGGCGAGGCAACTCGGCGATGGCGATCCTTCGGAAGTTGTCGTCGATGAACTCGCGGGGATGTGGATCGCGCTGCTAGGCACCAGCACGCCGCTGGGATGGCTCGTAGCGTTTCTGGCGTTCCGGGTCTTCGACATCGTGAAGCCTTTTCCCGCGAATGTCGCCGAGACGTTGCCAGAAGGGTGGGGCATCATGGCTGACGACCTGGTGGCGGGCGGTTATGCGCTTGCCCTGGTGTGGGTGCTCGATCGGTGGCTCCTGCTCTGACCCACGGCTCGCGGCCGCTGGCCGCAGAGCTGGTGGCGGTATTGTCCGAGGCTGGTGAGAATGTGGCCTTGGCGGAATCGTGCACGGGCGGGGCCGTACTCGCGGCCCTTACTTCCGTGGCGGGCGCGTCGGCGTGTGTGTGGGGCGGGGGCGTTGTCTATGCCGACGCCGCCAAGAGTGCTCTGGTGAACGTGCCCGAGGGCCTCATTGCCGAGTGCGGCGCGGTTTCCGAGCCCGTCACGCGTGCCCTTGCCGAGGGCGTGCGGGATCTTGCCAGTGCGACCTACGGTGCCGCTGTTACCGGTTGGGCAGGCCCGGAACACGGGGCGGAGCCCGCTGGGACCGTATACGTGGCCGTGGCCTCTGCCGGTGGCTGCGAGAGCCGCCGCGCGGTGTACGATGGCGACCGTGCCAGCGTCAGGCGGCAGGCCGTGCACGCAGTCCTGGAGGCGCTGGTCGAAGCTCAGCAGGAGGCCCGCTGACCGTGCTCGTGATTGCCGCGTTGGCCGTCGGATTCGCGTTGGGGAGCGTCCCTTTCGGATATCTACTGGTCCGTCTCCTTGGAAGGGGAGACATCCGATCCGTGGGCAGCGGCAACATCGGTGCCACCAATGTCGGACGGTTGTTGGGACCGTCAGGCTGGACCGTGACCCTCCTGCTCGATGGCGCCAAAGGCGTAGCCGGGGTGGCGCTTGGCGGCTGGCTGACCGGCGCCGCCGCCGCGGGCCTGGCAGCTGGCGCCGCGGGTGCAGTGCTCGGCCATTGCTACACGCCATGGCTCGGGGGGAAGGGCGGCAAGGGCGTCGCCACGCTGCTCGGCGCGTTCGGCTTCCTCGCGCCGGCTGCCACGCTGGTCGCGGTGGGCAGCTTTGCTCTGACTGCCCTCGCAACACGCTGGGTGTCTCTCGGCTCTCTTGTCGCCGTGATTGCGTTGGTGGCGGCGACGGCATTGCTCGACGAGCCTCTTCCGTACGTGGGTGCGGCGGCCGTGGTCTGCGTCGTAGTGTTCCTCAGGCACAGCGCGAACATCCGGCGCTTGCTGGATGGGACCGAGGCAAAATTCGGAGGCGGCGATCGTGACTGACAACGACTCATATTCGCGAGCGACCACGCGGCCCGGGCGAGTAGCCGTGGTGGGGGCGGGCTCGTGGGGGACCGCCCTGGCCGTGCACTGCGCGCGGGCCGGTCATGACGTTACGTTGTGGGGGCGCGACGCCGAGCGAATGGCGGCCATGCTGGCTGCCGGCGAGAACGCCGTTTACCTACCCGAGGTGGCTTTCCCTGCAGCCCTGGAACCGACCAGTGATGCCCAGCGAGCTCTTGCCGACGCCACGATAGTAGTTAGCGCCGTGCCGTCGCGGTACACACGGACGATGTGGGAAACCCTCGCGCCGAAGCTCGGCGGGAAGGTGCACCTGGTTTCTGCGACAAAGGGCATCGAGGAAGGCAGCGGTCTGCGGATGAGCGAAGTGCTTGAGCAGACCGTGGCCGGTGTCGCATCGATCTCCTCGATCTCGGGACCTTCGTTCGCGCGCGAACTCGCTGAGGGACACCCTACCGCGGTGACTCTCGGATGCGCGGATCTCGACGCCGCGCGTGACGTGCAAGAAGCTTTCAGTGCCGGTCCGTTGCGCGTCTATCGCAACCAGGACCTGATTGGTGTCGAGATGGGAGGGGCTCTCAAGAACGTCATCGCGATCGCTGCGGGCATCGTGGACGGCATTGGCTTCGGGTCGAACACCCAGGCCGCGTTGATCAGCCGCGGTTTGAAGGAAGTGACGACTCTGGCCGTCGCGTGCGGAGCGCGATCGGCAACCCTGATGGGGCTCGCCGGTCTCGGCGACCTGGTCCTGACTTGCACCGGCCCGTTGAGCAGGAATCGGGGCGTAGGGGTAGAGATCGGACGGGGACGTACGCTGGACGAGGTGACCGACTCCATGCAGATGGTGGCGGAGGGGGTTGTGACCACGCGCTCGAGCCTCGAGCTGGCAGGTCGACTCGCCGTCGAAATGCCGATTGCCGAGAGCGTGCGCGCAGTGCTCTACGATGGACTCGACCCGCGAGCCGGTATCGAACAACTACTGACCCGAGCGTTGGTCGAAGAGTGGGAAAGCTGAGCGTGCTACGATTTTGATTACGGGGCACCGAACCGCGTGGGGGTGGTAATGCGAAGATTCAGCGCCGCTTGTTGGGTCGTGATGGCATTGATGTTCGCTGGCCAGGCGATCGGCCAGCAGGTCGACCCGCTGGTGGCAAACTCGAGCGACGCGACCGAACTACAGCAACTCGGCGTGAGGTTTATCGCGAGCAACCAGACACACAATGCCTTGCAGGCGTTGCGCAAGTCACTCGAGATCTACCCTGATAACGCGGAGACGCGCATGTGGCTGGGGGTGGTCTACACCCAGATGAACGAGGACATCGCCGCGGAAGGCGAGTTCCTGCGGGCGCTTGAACTGAACCCGCAGCTCACCGAAGCGCGGAATTGGTTTGGCGTGTACTGGGCCCGGCGCGGCAATCTCGATGCGGCGATCGCCCAATACAGACAGGCGCTTCTGGACCCCGCGTACCCCTCGATTTCGCGCGCGCGTGTGCAGGTGAATCTCGGCAACGTGCTGATGCAGACCGGCGAGTACGACGAGGCAGTGGTCATGCTCGGCCGGGCCGGCCAGATCGCGGTGGCCTCCAGTGATCCGCTGTATCCGCTCGTTCACCTCAGTCTCGCAGAAGCGCTCGTCAAGACAGGTCGATCACAGGAGGCTCTGGGGGCGTTGGAGCGCATGGACGTGCTGCCGCCCAATGCTCGCGTCGAGTACCTCAGCGGCCTGGCGTACCGTGACCTCGGTGAGGTTGATGCTGCCAGGGATCACCTGGGCCGCGTCCTGCGGCTCGTCCCAGGCAGCGAACTCGCCCGCGAGGCTCTCGCGGTGCTCGAGTCTCTCCCCGGCAGACCTGACTGATCGCGGCGGCAGGCATTGGCCAACATTTTTCGGCGAGCGCTCAGCAGAAGCAGAGACCGGATTGCCGGCGCTCTAGCGGGTCTCGTGCCCGGCCGGCGGGTGGACGCGGCGACACTTCAGGACCTCGAGGCTGCGCTCATCGGGGCGGATATCGGCGCTGAAACTGCCATCGACCTCATCGACTCTGTCCGCGAGGCCCGGGCTGAAGACGTTCGCGCGGCCCTGGCGGCCGAGATGGTTCGTGTCCTGGAGGCCGTCTCGGGCGACGTTGCCGAAGCTGAGACGGGCCCGAAGGTAGTGCTGGTTGTCGGCGTTAACGGCTCAGGCAAGACCACAAGCATCGCCAAACTGACTCGCCTGCATCTGGATCGCGGCGAGAAGGTCCTGATCGCGGCGGCGGACACGTTCCGTGCAGCGGCGGTGGAGCAGCTACGACTGTGGGCAGATCGGCTGGGAGTCGAGTTGATCGCACAAGCCAGCGGTGCCGACCCTGCGGCGGTCGCGTTCGACGCGTGCCAGGCGGCCGTCGCGCGCGGCAGTGACGTGGTGTTCATCGACACCGCGGGTCGTCTCCACACCCAGGGCAACCTCATGTCTGAGTTGGAGAAAATCCGTCGCGTGACCAGGAAGGTCGTGCCAGATGGCCCCCATGAGGTATTGCTGGTGCTGGATGGTACGACTGGGCAGAACGGGCTACGGCAAGCCGAGGAATTCCTCCAGTCCGCAGGGGTGACAGGACTCGTTCTGACCAAGCTCGACGGCACCGCAAAGGGCGGCGTGGCCCTGACGATCGCCCGGCGGATTGGGCTACCCATTCGCTTCGTCGGGACAGGCGAACGCGACTCGGATCTGGCGGAGTTCAACGCAACGGAGTACGTTGACGGTCTTCTGGGGACCGAGGCAACACAGTGAACGAAAGTAGCGCCGATGCTGATCGGCTGCGCGAGTGTCTGGAGCTAGCCGCGGCGGCCCGTGGGCACACCAGCCCGAATCCGATGGTCGGAGCGCTCGTCGTGTCCGCGGCCGGCGAGGTCGTAGGCCGTGGCTATCATCGCCGGTGTGGCGAGCAGCACGCCGAGCGGCTCGCCCTAACGGAGGCCGGCCCCGCGGCCGCGGGCGGCACGCTGTACGTGAACATGGAGCCGTGCTGCCACCACGGCCGCACTCCTCCATGCACGGACGCGGTAATCGCGGCCGGCGTCAAGCGCGTCGTTGCTTGCCACGTTGATCCGGATAGCCGAGTCTCCGGGCACGGGTTCGAGTTGTTGCGGGAGGCTGGTGCAGAGGTCAGTGTGGGGTTGCTGGCGGACGATGCGGCCGCGCTCAACGCTGGATACCTGACCGTGAAATCGGCGGGCCGGCTCTTCGTCACCGGCAAAGCAGCACTTTCTCTGGACGGCCGCCTGGCGACCCGATTGCGGCAATCGCAGTGGATTACGGGGCCCGAATCGCGCCACTATGCGCACGAGCTACGTGCTGAGCACGACGTGGTCATGGTCGGGGTGGGTACGGTATTGGCCGACGATCCACGCCTGACCGCCCGCTTGGAGGAGGCCGCCCATCCTCGCTTGCGCGTGGTGATCGATTCCAGTCTTCGGACGCCGGCGCACGCTCGACTTTTCAGCGAACAGGATGGGGGTGTCGTGATCGTGACGACCGATGTAGCTTCCGGCGCGGCACGGAGCGCGCTCGAGGCGGCGGGAGCTCGAATCCTCGTCGCCGAGCCGGATAGCCTCGGCAGGGTGGATCTGCCCGACGCGATGCGCAAGTTGACCGGTCTCGGTGTCAGTACGTGCCTTATGGAAGGCGGCAGCGGCCTGCTAACCAGCGCATTCGACGCTGGTATAATCGACCGCGTTGTTCTGTTCTACGCGCCGATGCTCATCGGCGGTGACGAGGCCCTGCCGCTTTGGGGGGGGGAAGGCACCGCGGAACTCGGCTCGGCACCGCGCCTCCGTCGCCTGCAGTACCGCGAGTTCGGTGCGGATCGGGTAATCGAGGGCTACTTGCGGCTTCCGCCTCCGTTCGAGTAACTGCGGACGCGGACCGCGCTCCATCTTTAGTTGTGGGTGTGAACCATGTTCACGGGGCTCGTCGAGTCGGTTGGGATAATCAAGGCCGTTGAGCCAATGCCAACGGGTTTCCGCCTGCGCATCGCGGCGGGGGACCTCGCACGGAGCCTGACAATGGGCGCGTCGATTGCCGTCGACGGCGTGTGCCTTACCGCGCTCGAAGTGACAGCGGACGAGTTCACGACAGAAGTCTCACCGGAGACCGTTCAGCGCACGAACATGGGCGAGTACCGCGAGGGCACGCGAGTGAATCTCGAGCGCCCTCTGCGGGCCGGAGCGGAACTCGGCGGGCACTTCGTGCAGGGCCATGTCGACGCCGTCTGCCGCCTGACTGAGGTGGTCGAAGAAGACGACTTCGTGCGGATCAGTTTGTCCGTTCCCGACGACCAGCGATGTTTCCTCGTCGAGAAGGGCTCCGTCGCGCTGAATGGCGTATCGCTCACGGTCGCTTCGATGACGGCGGAGGGGTTCGAGGTGCAACTCATACCCCACACCCTGGAGCGGACCAACCTGGTGGCCGACGGTCGTGCCGAACAACTCAACCTGGAAGTCGATATTCTCGGCAAGTACGTGGCGCAGTTCGTGGCGCCACATCTGGCCACGCTGACGTCCCAGGGCAGCTGAGCCCGAAAGAGGAAACTATGCCTTTCGCAAAGATAGAGGACGCCATCGAAGACATTCGCCAGGGGCGGATGGTGATCGTCGTCGACGACGAGGATCGGGAGAACGAGGGCGACCTGACGATTGCCGCGGAGAAGGTCACCCCAGAGGCGATCAATTTCATGGCGAAGTATGGCCGTGGATTGATCTGCTTGCCGATGACCAGGCAGCGGCTGGACGAGTTGGAAGTCCCGCTCATGGTCTCGGAGAATTCATCGAAGTTCAGCACGGCCTTCTGCGTTTCCATCGAGGCCAAGTACGCAGTCTCGACAGGCATCTCGGCGGCCGACCGCAGCGCCACGGTACTCGCGACCATCGACGAGGAGACCCAACCGAAGGACCTCGCAAGGCCGGGGCACATGTTTCCGCTACGCGCAGCCGATGGTGGGGTGTTGCAGCGTGCAGGGCAGACGGAAGCTGGCGTCGATCTGGCACGTATTGCCGGCCTGTATCCAGCCGGGGTGATCTGCGAGGTCATGAATGAGGACGGGACCATGGCCCGGCTTCCGGACCTCGAAATTTTCGCGGCCGAACACGACATGAAGATCATCGCGATCGCGGACCTCATCAAGTATCGGCTGCGCACGGAGCGTTTCGTCAAGCGCGTGGCGTCGCCAGAGTTGCCGACGCGCCACGGTGAATTCCGCATCCACGCGTACCAGACCGAACTCGATGGCAAGGAACATGTCGCTTTGGTGATGGGCGATGTGAGCACGGATGACCCGGTTCTCGTGAGAGTGCACTCGGAGTGCCTCACGGGGGATGTCTTCGGTTCCATTCGCTGCGATTGCGGCGATCAGTTGACTAGCGCGCTGGATCGCATCCATGAAGAAGGTCGCGGAGTCCTGCTCTACCTGCGCCAGGAAGGCCGGGGTATCGGTCTGCACAACAAGTTACGCGCGTATGAATTGCAGGATGACGGGGCGGATACGGTGGAGGCGAACGAGGCGCTTGGCTTCAAGGCCGATCAGCGGGAGTACGGCATCGGTGCTCAGATGCTCACGGATCTCGGGGTCAAGAGGCTGCGGGTGATGACTAACAATCCGCGCAAGTTCGTCGGGCTGTCGGGCTACGGGCTCGAGATCACAGAGCGACTGCAGATCGAGATTCCTGCTTCGGATACCACGCGCCGCTACCTCAAAGCCAAGAAGGAGAAGCTTGGCCATCATCTGGAATCGGTCTGAGGCGCGCTGAGTAGATGTTCGAACAGCTGACCGGTCGTCTCCAGAGCACGCTGCGCAAACTGCGCGGTAGCGCCAAGATCGACGAGAAGAGCTTCGCCGAAGCCGCCCGCGAACTGCGCCTCGCCCTGCTCGAAGCGGATGTGCACTTCGGAGTGGTCAAGGACTTCCTGGCCGCGGTCAAGGCGAAGGCACTCGACGAGAAGGTCGCGCGATCGCTCACGCCGGGCCAGCAGGTGATCAAGATCGTCAACGAAGAGTTGGTGAGCGTGCTCGGCGGCGAGCGGCAGGAACTTCGCTTCAGCGGTGCCGCCCCACACGTGGTCCTGATCGTGGGGCTCCAGGGTGCCGGTAAGACAACGACGGTGGGTAAGCTCGGGGCTTGGCTCCGGCGCGAAGGGCGCTCGCCCTTGCTTGTGAGTGTCGACGTTCACCGGCCTGCCGCGCGCGAGCAGCTCTTGCGCTTCGGGGAAACCGCCGAGCTCGCGGTATGTGAGTCTGCGAGCGACGACGCGGTGCAGCGTGCCACGGAGGCGGTCACGGAGGCGCGCCGGCGCGGCGATGACGTCGTGCTCATCGATACGGCGGGGCGTCTGCATGTCGACGAGGCGATGATGAACGAGGTGCAGGCTGTGGCGGCGGCGGTCCAGCCAGAGTGCATCCTGTATGTCTGCGACTCCATGGTGGGACAGGACGCGGTGCAGGCAGCCTCGGCTTTTGCGGAGGCACTGCCGGTGGACGGCCACATCCTGACGAAGCTCGACGGTGACGCGCGGGGTGGCGCGGCGCTGTCAATCGCCGCTGTCACCAGGCTGCCGATCTACTTCGCGGGTGTCGGCGAAAAGATCGACGATCTCGAGGTGTTCCATCCGGATCGCATCGCCTCGCGGATCCTCGGCATGGGCGATGTCCTCTCTCTGATCGAGAAGGTGCAGGGGCAAGTTGACCTCGAAGTGACGGAAGGGCTTGAAAAGAGAGCCCGTCAGGGTGAACTTACCCTGGAAGACTTTAAATCGCAGTTGCAGCAGATCCGCAAGATGGGCTCGATGTCCAAGCTGTTGGAGCTACTGCCCGGGGCCAGTAGCGCGCCTGGGTTGGCTCAGATGGCGCCCGACGACGCGGTCCTGAAACGCATCGAAGCGATCATCGATTCCATGACGCGCGTGGAACGCCATAAGCCGAGGATTATCAACGGCAGCCGGCGCAAACGTATCGCTGCAGGTAGCGGCACCAGCGTCCAGGAAGTTAATCGACTACTCAAACGTTTTGCCCAATCCAGAAAACTCATGAAGAAGCTCAACAAGAAGGGCCGGAGAAATACTCCTTGGGCAAACCTGCCGAGCTTCTAGTTCACGTTGAATCCGGCCTTCGCACTTAGGAGAAGCAGCAATGCTTGCTATTCGTCTGCGCCGCACCGGCGCCAAGAAAGATGCTCACTATCGAATTGTCGTGACCGAACGATCCACGGGTCGTGACGGTCGATTCCTGGAAATCCTCGGTCACTATCATCCGCGGCGACAGCCGATGGAAGTGACGTTCGACGTCGACCGCACCGACGTGTGGATCGGCAAGGGCGCGCAGATGTCCGATACCGTGCGCGCGCTCTACAAGATGGCGACAGGTGGCAGCACCGTACCCGCCGAAGAGAGTGCGCCGACGCCCGTCGAGGCGCCTGCAGCGGCAGAAGAGGCAGTGATCGAGACCGCGGCGGCCGCCGAGGCGTCTGAGGAAGGCGCCAGCGAGCCCGAGCCCGCAGCAGAAGCGGATGAGTCCGAGGTCACGGAAGACGCAGCCGGTGACGATGCCGATGGCGAAGCGAAGTGACGGTATGCATCGAGCCGGATGTGCACATCCGAGCGTCTGCCCAAGTTGATCAGAGGTAACGATCGATGAATCTGAAAGTTCTCATCGAAGAAATAGCACGCACATTGGTCGACAACCCGGACGATGTCCAGGTGACCGAAGTGCAGGGCGAACAGACCACAGTTCTCGAGCTACGCGTCGCGTCCGAGGATCTCGGCAAGGTAATCGGTAAGCAGGGTCGGACCGCCCGTGCGATGCGGACGCTGCTGGCTGCTGCCGGCACCAAGAACCAGATGCGGGCCGTTCTCGAGATTCTCGAGTAGCCCGTCATGTCGGCTGATGAAGGGCTCGTCCGGATCGGGCGGGTGATCAAGCCCCACGGCATTCGTGGCGAGCTCGTCGTCGCTGCTGAAGGGAATACCCTGGCGGAACTCCCGGTGGGGTCCGCGATCGTAGTGGCAGGAGTGACGTACTCCGTAGCAGGGTCGCGCCCGCACCAGGGGCGTCTGCTTCTGTCCGTGGACGAGTGCCAGGACCGGACGACAGCGGAGACGTTCAGAGGCGTCGCGGTAGAGGTCGGTGACGCTCGGCTAGGGGGGCTCGACGAGGACGAATGGTACGCCGATGACCTCGTGGGCTGGACACTGCACGACGGCACCGGAGCCCGAGTGGGCGTCGTGTCCGCCGTGCTGCCCGGCCCGGTTCACGACTACCTGCAGATTGGCGCGGACGAACCCCAACTCGTGCCAATGGTGCGCGAGTGGCTCGTCGAGGTTAATCGAGAACAGCGCACGATCGTGATGAGGCTACCCAGCGGGTTGCTGGACCAGGGTGCGAAGTGATGCGGTTCGATGTGATTACGATCTTCCCCGACTTGTTCCCGGGCCCGCTTGCTCAGGGCGTGATCGGGCGTGCGTTGCAGCGGGATCTGGTGCAGGTGCATGCCCATGATCTGCGCGAGCATGCGGAG
>JAJCXT010000072.1 GCA_029263295.1 Acidobacteriota bacterium
GGACGCCGAGCGCGCCGCCGGCGAGCGCAATCGTCATTGCCTCGGCGAGCAGTTGCTGCGCGATGCGCGCTCGGCTCGCGCCCAGCGCGGCCCGCACAGCCACCTCGCGACGGCGGCCGGTCGCTCGCGACAGCAACAGACTCGCCACGTTGGCACACGCGATCAACAACATCAGACCGACCGCGCCGAGCAACAAGTAGAGCGTGCTACCCACATCGCCCACCGTCGCCTGCAGTAGCGGCGAGATCTCTATCGAATAGGCACTGTCGTTGCTCTCATATCCGCCGGGGTTGGCCGCAACGAGGCGCTCGGTGAATGCCTCGAGTTCAGCCTCCGTCGCTTCCAGTGTCCGCCCAGGGGCGAGCCGAGCAACGATGCTGAGGAACCAGCTGCCCCAGGCGTCGCTCCATGCCGGGTCCATGGCGTCGAAAGGCTCCCATAGATCTACCCGGCTGCCCACGACCGCTTCCGGAGGGCGGAAGTTGGCTGCCATTACGCCGACCACCGTGCGCGCGCGCTGGTTGATCTGCAGAGTTCTCCCGACGACGTCATCATCGCCGCCGAACAGGCGCTGCCAGGCGCCGTGCGACAGGATCACCACGTCGGGCGCGGAAATGTACTCCGCGGCCGCGAAGCTCCGTCCGAGGATTGGCTGGACACGCAGTGCGGGGAAAAAACCGGGAGTTATCGAAGCCGCGCTCAGGTGCATCGGCGTCTCCCCGCCGGTCAGGTCGACGCTGTTGGTCGCGCTGGCGGCGAAGTGCTCGAAGGAGTCCACCGTGCCTTCCTTCCAGGCCAGGAAGATCGGCACGGCAAAGGCAGGGTCGTCCACGACGACGAGCGCCTCGGGTTCCTCATAGGGAAGCTGGCGCAGCAGTACATGGTCCACGACGGTGAAGATCGCCGTGCTCGCGCCGATTCCGACGGCGATGATGCCAACTGCCGTGAGGGCGAACCCGGGTCGTTTCAGCAGGGTACGAACAGCGATTCGGAAGTCGTTCAACAAACGCGACAAGGGAGGGTCTCCGAGAGGGGGATCTATGAATCTGAACAGCGGGGAGGAAGAGGAGGAGCGCAGTTCGCGGCGCAGGCTCCAGAGACTGGGTGAGAGCGCTTCGCGCCAGCAGGCGGCCCAAGCGCTGTACATGCCGCGCTGTTGACAGTCGCGCGCATGTGTCTGCTCGAGTTCAGTGGCCAGTGTCTCGCCGTATGGCCCTGGCACGATGAGGCGCACCAGCGCCATCGGCAGCCGCGGAGCGCTCACCCGCGCCGCCACTCGGCCGTCGCATCGAGGCCCGCCCACAGCCGGTCGAACTGCTCCCGTGCGAGCTTCAAGGCAGTGACGCCGTCGGGAGCGATGCGGAAGCAGCGCTTGGCTTTGCCGCCGCGCACCTTCTCGGGCTCGCCGAAATCTGACGTCACGAAGCCACTCTTCTCGAGCCGCACGAGCGTCACGTAGACCGCGCTGATCGAGAGCGTGCGACCCGTTACGGCCGCCAGGTCATCCCGGATATTGGCCCCCCAAGCCTCTTCGCCCAGGCGCCACACAGCCAGCAGTGCCTGCTGCTCTACGTCGCTCAGTCGCTTGCGTTCGGCCATCGCCCTGAATCTCGGTGGCAATCGTTTAATTGGCAATTCCAATAAAACATATTCTTTGCTTTACAAAAAAGATAGGCCTCTTTGTTGCGAGGCAAGAAGTAGTCGAACAACCGGGGCGGGTGCGTACCCAGGAGTCAACGCGGGGTCGCGGTGTGCTTGCGGTCCGCGACAGGTGGAACTGCCAACCTCACTAGCCGGAGCCAGCGACCGCCCTCGGCAGGTAGCAGCGCTAGCCGGCTGCCTGAACCTTCGTCAGGGCATCCTGGCCGGCGGACGTCAGCGTGACAGTCTCGCCAAGCTTGCCCGCCTTCCCCATGAAATCGGCGGCCTCGATCAGTTCCCACGACTTGAGATCGTCGTACCAGCCAACCAGGAAGTCCTGGGAATGGTGGTCGAACGAGACCGTTCCGTTCCTGAGAGTCGCAGTGCAGGTCTCGCCGAGACCGACAATCTTCAACAGGGCTGCGTGACCGCGATGCAGGCTAATGCTCATGATGATGTCTTAGGGGATTTGCGCGAAAGGAACCGCTTAGGAGTGACTTGTTCGTCGGCAGTGAGCCGTGCATCTGTTTAGACGCACAAAAGGCGCACAAGGTTTCCGTCAAGTGCCTGATTCTGATCGTAGCCGTCGCGGCGCGTATGCGTCTAGCACATTTCTACTGGGCAACCGAGTCTACGGGGGACCCGGGCTCAGGCCGCAAGCCTCTCCTCGCGAATCATCCCGGCGAGGAGCGCTTCGGCGCCGCGCTGCAGCCAGTCCGCCAGGCTTCCGCCGGACACTACGATGGCCATTCCTGCGCCCCAGGCGAATGCCGTCTCGCCTTGCCCGCCGTCGGGCTTCCAGGATGCCAAACCCTCGTTCCACTCCGGGAAGACGGTCGGGCCGCACTGGGCCCGGCAGACGTAGGCCTCGTTGTCCAGCAACTTCACGTCCACTGCATCCACGCTATGAGCTTCTGCGTCGATGGCCGCAAACGCTCCGTCAGACAGGAGGCTGAGTCGGTCACTCATGGCGGCGTCCCGCAGGCGACGGCGAAGCCCGTGGTCAGCGAAGATCTTGCGCGGCGAGTCCGCCGCCTGTGCGGTGCCGTGCGCGTACAGGCCCATCAGGGCTTCCACCGCTTCCCCAACCCAGTCGGCCTGGGTGGAGCGCTCCGCTTCATCCCACGCTAGGCGCGCCGTCGTGAGCCGCGCGAAATCGTCGTCGTCGCGTCGATCAAACCCCGTTGTTACCGCATGCAAGGGTGTCCACGCGACGAGATCCTGGTCGCGATAGATCCAGCAGTCATCCAGCAGTGCCGCCAGCGCGGATTCGGGCATGCGCGCCTCGAGCATCGCCCCAACCGGATTCCGATCGTCCTCGGGTGCCGACCCCTCGGCCGCCATGAGCAGCGCCGTCGAAAGCAGGAACGTCCGCAACGCCGCATCCTCACCCAAGCCGGCTTCTACCTCGATCACGCTGAAGGCGTCGCCCCCGTCGAGCGCACGAGCTACCGCGAGTCGCCTTAGCACGCGGAAAGCCTGTTCCTGGGCAGACCCGTCAAGATCCGACCATCGCGGCAGCTGGCCGAGACCTGCGGCGTCGATCGCGCCGCGGAATTCGTCGTACGTGTTGTTCGCCATGCCACCAGAGTTAGGCGACCGTGCGCGCCCTGTACAGCCCGTACGACGAACCGTCGGCCAAGCGCGGCGACGAATGGGACATTCTGCGTGACGAGCAGGTGCAGGGCAGGAACCGCCAGCCTCAGGTAACCTCCAGAGAACGATCTTTAGCGCCCATAGGAGCCACGTGAAATGAACGGAATCGTGCGAGTCCCCACTCCGGCCAACGAACCAGTCCGAAACTACCTCCCCGGCTCCGGCGAGCGCACCAGCCTCAAGGCGCGACTCGACACCATGCTCGGGGAGGAACTGGAGATTCCGGCCGTGATCGGCGGCAAAGAAGTCTTCACCGGCGACACGATGGACGTCGTTTGCCCCCACGACCATGCTCATCTGCTGGGCAGGTGTCACCAGGTCAGCGAGCGGCAAGTGGAGGAGGCCGTTGCCGCGGCAGCCGCGGCATGGAACGACTGGTCCGCGATGGATTGGGCAGCGCGGGCAGCCGTCTTCCTGAAAGCCGCTGATCTCCTGGCGGGACCCTGGCGCGACACGATCAACGCGGCCACCATGCTCGGTCAGTCCAAAACCGTCTTTCAGGCCGAGATTGATGCTGCCGCGGAGATGTGCGACTTCTGGCGTTTCAACGCCGCATACATGCAGCAGATCTACGCCGATCAGCCGGCATCGGGCCCGGGCATCTGGGACTACTTGGAGTACCGCCCGCTCGAGGGTTTCGTGTTTGCGGTGTCGCCCTTCAACTTCACCTCGATCGGCGGCAACTTGTCGTCGGCACCCGCTCTGATGGGCAACACGGTGCTATGGAAGCCCGCGTCCACAGCAGTGTTGTCCAATTACTACATGCTGCAGGTCTTGCAGGAAGCCGGCCTGCCCGACGGTGTAATCAACTTCGTTCCCGGTCGCGGTGCTCAGGTAGGGAATCCGGTCTTCGCCAGTGCCTCGCTGGCGGGCCTGCACTTCACCGGCTCCACCCCGACGTTCCAGTTCATGTGGCAGCAGATGTCGGAGCGTCTGGAACACTACGGCAGTTACCCTCGGATCGTTGGTGAGACCGGAGGCAAGGATTTCATCTTCGCCCATCCGTCTGCCGACGCGGCCGCGCTGGCGACTGCGATGATTCGTGGTGCGTTCGAGTATCAGGGGCAGAAGTGCTCGGCAGCGTCGCGCGCTTACATCCCGAAGTCGCTCTGGGCCGAGGTCAAAGAGCGCGTTGTCGACGGTGTCGGCAGTATCGCTATGGGCTCGCCGCTCGATTTTCGCAATTTCATGTGCGCCGTCATCGATAGGGCGTCCTTCGACAACATCAGCGACTACCTCGAGGACGCCCGCACCCGCCCGGAGTACGAGATCATCGCCGGCGGCACGACGGACGATTCGACGGGCTACTTCGTCGAGCCGACGGTGGTGGTGACGACGGACCCCAGGTCGCGACTCGCCTGCGAGGAGATCTTCGGCCCGGTGCTCACTGTTTACGTCTACGACGACGGCGATCTCGACGCGACACTGGAGATCTGCGACACGGCCAGTCCGTACGCACTCACGGGCGCCATCTTCGCCCAGGATCGCGGCGAGATCGTGAGCATGAGCAAGGCGTTGCGCCACGCCGCTGGCAACTTCTACATCAACGACAAGCCCTCGGGCGCGGTGGTCGGGCAACAGCCTTTTGGTGGCAGCCGGGCGTCGGGAACCAACGACAAGGCGGGATCGCCTCTCAACCTGCTGCGTTGGACGTCGCTACGCACGGTCAAGGAGACGTTCGTTCCTCCGACCGAGTATCGCTACCCACACATGGACGCCGAGTAGGGATCGAGAGAGAGCTCCGGTAGAGCTAGCGCGGGACGCAGGCGGCAGCGTACTCTGTACACTCAAAATCTGCCAAAAACTCCTGCACGCTCCCATGCACACGAAAGCACAGTCTGGCCTTTCCAGGATCTCCCTGAGTTCCAAGTCACCAGCTTTGCGTCTGCTCGTCACTGTGGTGATCCTCGGACTGACGGGAGCATCGCCAGGCGAAGCGCAGGAGGCCCGCGGTAACCGGCTCGAACGCAAGGCCAACAAGATCGGCCGTGAACTCAAGAAACGGCATCTCCCGCATGGAACTGTCTTCGATCCGGTCTTCGCCAGCCCGGACTCAAACGAAATCGTCGACTACCAACACGCTGGCGACGCTGCGATCTGGACCGGTCACTATGTCGCGGCGGAGTCGTTCCACTACGCAGCGACCGGCTCGCGAAAGGCACGAGCGAACGTCCGCCGGGCGCTGAAGGCACTGAAGTTGCTGGTCGAGGTCACTGGCAACGACGTGCTCGCGCGAGCCGCCGTCCCGGTGGGATCGCCGTGGGAAAACGCGCTGTTGGTCAACCTGACCCGCAGCCACATCTTTCGCTCCACCGTGAACGACGCCGAATACTACTGGGCGGGCAACACTTCACGCGACCAGTATTCCGGCGTATTCTTCGGTCTGGGATTCGCGTGGGAATTGATTCCCGATGATGGCGGGATCCGTGCGCTCATCGTGGAGATCGTGGATCGACTTCTCGGGTATCTCATCAACAACGCGTGGACTCCCCAGATGCCCGACGGCACCTTGAGCACGACGTTCGTGGGGCGTCCCGACCAGCAACTCGCGTTCCTGCAGGTCGGTCGCATGGTCAAGCCCGAACGATTCGACAAGGCTTACAAAGAGGTACGCGCGGCATACGGGAAGTTGGTGAAGATCCCGATCGACCTGGAGTCGACGGATCCGCACGGCTCGTACTTCAAATTCAATCTCGACCACATCAATCTCGTTCACCTCTTGCGACTCGAGGAAGAGAGCGAGTACCAGCCGACTTATCGCGCGGCATTCGACAAGCTGCGCGCGACGGTCGGCTCCCACGACAACGCGCACTTCAACATGATCGAGCGAGTCGTCGACGGCGCGGACGCCGCGCGCGACAAGAACACGAAGGCGATGCTCAGAGAGTGGCTACGGCGGCCACGGCGAATCGGCTACTCGGACATGTCGGGGACTCACGCAGCCTGTGGCGAAGGCCGCGCCTGCGAGGTCATCGCGATCGTCGATCGTGTGCCCACCGACTTCCTCTGGCAACGCAGCCCCTTCCGGCTCTCGGGAGGCGAGGGCGGCGACATCGAAGGCGCCGGCATCGACTACCTTCTCCCCTACTGGATGGCGCGCTACTTCGGCATCCTCTAGCAGCCTGTGCTGAAAGCCCGATGGGGCTCATTCCGCCAGCGGGTTGCCCACGAGAAGAGGGTTGCCGAAGAGGAACTGCTCGACGTCGATCGGCGCACCTGACTGCGCGATCAGGCGCTGCTGCACCCGGGCAAGTTGCGCGCTATCGAGGACATCATCTTCTGGAAAGAACGCCCGGCCGACCCGATCTTCGACGAAGCGCAGCACCTGCTGTAACGAGGTCCCGGCATACCGAGTACCCAGGCGCCCGTGCAGCATATGCAACGTCCAGTAGCTGGTCGCAAAACGCACGAACGCCACTCCGGCCCCCGGGTAGTTCTCCTGTAACGAGTCGCCGAACTCCTCTCGATACCGATCGACCGGAACGAAGGTATACCCCTCAGCGGCCAGGTGGAAGAACCCCTGGAGAGCGGAGTCCGCGATAACGGCGAATCGACGCGGCTTGTCTTTGCTCGACTCGGTCTCTGCCGCGTACGAGAGAAGCAGATCGGTGTCCCCGGGTTCTCGGCGCAGCCCGGCACGTTCCAGCATCACCGCCACCGCGGCCAGCCCCAGGTCGAGTTCGAGTGCGGATCCGTTCACAGACATTTGATCGCCATAGTAGCTCGCCGCGGGCTGTGGCCCGACACACCTGGCGCGAGCGCGCCAGCTTGCAGGCCGACTGGCCGCCGTGGTCGCCCAAGTCAGCCACGTCGCGCGGGAATCGGCCCATGGCCGTGACTTAGCACCCTCAGGGACGGCAGAATGTCCGCGTTGTTCCCCTTCCCGCGAACGTCCCGAGAGCGAAGCCATTGCCGAGTTCGATTCCTGCTCTCCGCCCGTTCTCCATGCTCGTAGCCCTGGCTACCCTCGCGGGTGCGGCCACGGAGGCGGCCGCCCAGGATGCTGCCCGCGGGTTCGACCTCTTTCAAACCACCTTCGAGTGCGCCAGCTGCCACGGGGCCGCTGCCGAGGGCGGCCTTGGCCCAACCCTGGCCGGCACGAGGCTCTCGCTCGATGAGGTCCGCCGTCAGGTGCGTGCTCCCTCGAGCCGCCGCATGCCGAAGTTCCCGCAAGATGAACTGTCGGAAGAGCACCTGGAGGCGATCTACGTCTACGTGCAGAGCATGCAACCGCCAACGCTGGCAGAAAAGGCCACGTGGTGGAACATCGAGCTTCTCAACCTGCCAACACCGGCACTGCCCGCCCGCGGTGATCTCGAGTTGCACTTCGGACACCGTTTCTCTGAATCGGTCGCCGATGCAGGCTTCGGAGGCCTCTACGGCTTGGACAGCTTCGCGTCCCCTGCGTTCTGGTTCTCCTACGGGCTGCATCCGCGCATCGCACCATACGTAGGTCGTAGCGCCAACTTCGCGACGTGGGAGTACGGGGTGAAGATCGCCCTGCTGCTCGAAGGCCAGCTCGGCGTGCCGCTGAGCGTGGCGGCGAACATCGGCGGCACCTCTCTCGACGCCGATCGGCTGGCCAATACGAGCCGGTTTACCCTCGAGGTACCCATCGGGATCCGTGCCGGCAACCGTGTGGCCCTGCAGGTGGTCCCGGTGTTCACGACGAATCCCGACCAGTTCGGCGGACCAGGCAGTCCGAACTCGTCCACTGCGATCGGTTTCGGCGGTTCGTTCAAGTTGAGCACCAAGTTCAGCCTGGACGGTGAGTACATCACCAACGTAGGCGGCTTCGCGAGGGCTGGCACAGTCGACCAGTGGCAGGCTGGCTTGACGATACATGTGCGCAAGCACTGGTTCTCGTTGCTGTTGACCAACAGCGACTTCACAACGCCGGACTTCATGGCTGGCGGCACCGTGCCGACTGGCATCAAGGGCAACGTGCGCCTCGGGTTCAATCTGGTGCGCGCCTTCAGCTTCTGAGTAAACGCTACCGAGGACTAGAAATGACCAACAACGTGACTCCGTCGTTCGGGCGCCGTGGCTTGATCGTGGCTGCCGCTCTGGTCCTGCTCCTGCCTCTGGCAGTGGCTAGCGGGCAGGCCGAAGATCCGTTCTTCGATTCCAACTTCGACGGCGGCTGGATCGGCACGATCGCCGCAGGCAAGAACCGCATCCCGTTCCAGTTGAACGTCAACACGGAAGGCAAGGATGGCGTCGGCTTCCTGATCATCGGTGACCAGGCGGAGGGCGGACCGACGAGTCTGGAGGTGTTCGGTGCCGACTTCACCAAGGTCACCGGCAAGAAGATCATCTTCCGGATCGACGACAGCACCCCTTTGCGCGTCGGCGTAGCGGCACAAGGCACACGCTTCGGCAGCGCCACCCTGAAGCTGTCGTACAAAGGTGCTGACGACAGTCTGCGAGGCAACATCAGCGGCAGCATCAAGGGGAAGATTGTCGCGACCAGGATGTCGACAACCCGACCTCTGCAACGGCTCTGGCAGGGCAACTTCAAGACCGGCGGGCAGACGATCTTCGTGCAGATGGCGACAACTGAGGACGAGGACGGGGTCATCGGCGGTCATGCCACGTTCGACGCCGAAACCTCCACGGTCGAGGGTCAGCGCAACGGCAACAAAGTGAACCTGAGCTTCGACCTGGACGACCAGGCAATCACGTTCAGCGGAAAGCTCAAGACCAAGAACAACAAGCTCGCCGGGAAGTTCGCGTCCGAGGGAGAGTCCAGCAAGGCCACGCTCGTGCCGGCCGACGGCAACGGCAAACCGATGAAGCTGAAAAAGGTGCTGAGACTGGCAGCGGTCGAACTCGAGCCCGGCCAGTCGCAGACCGTTCGCATGACCGGCAAGAACATCGCTGTCGGTGCCGTGGCCTACACCGATGCGACGGACGTTCGGGTCACGGCCGTCGAGTTAGAGAGCGCCAAAGCGATGTCGGTCACGCTGGCCACGAGCGCCGGAGCGACCGAAGGCACCGCAGTCGCGATGCGACTGTTCAACGGCGACGGCGAGACCGGCGACAAGGCGAACGCGCTCACCGTGGCCGGTGGTGGTGGCGGGGATCCGGTCAGCTTCGACTCCCAGATCCAGCCGATATTCACGGCCAGTTGTGCGCTTTCTGGCTGCCACGCGGCGTCGAGTGCGCAGGCCGGCCTTGTGCTCGATGCCGGCGCCGCGGCGAACAACCTGGTCAACGTTGCCAGCAGCCAACAACCCGGCCTGCGGCGGGTGCTCCCAGGCAATCCCGACGAAAGCTATCTCGTCCGCAAGATCTCGGGCGGGCCCGGAATCACGGGCGGTCGGATGCCGCTCAACCGCACCCCCCTGGCGCAGGCCCAGATCGACCTCATCCGACTTTGGATCACTCAAGG
>JAJCXT010000073.1 GCA_029263295.1 Acidobacteriota bacterium
GGACGATGACTGGGATACGGTGCTCAGAACTGACCTGTCAGGGGTCTTTCTGTGCTCACGGAGCGTGCTAAGATCCATGCTTCGCCGTCGGCAAGGCCGCATTGTTTCGATCAGTTCGGTTGTCGGCCTCATGGGCAACGCTGGCCAGACAAACTACGCTGCGGCCAAGGCCGGGGTACACGGCTTCACCAAGGCGCTGGCCCGGGAAGTGGCCTCCCGCTCGATCACGGTCAACGCGGTCGCTCCGGGTTATGTCGAGTCCGACATGACGAGTGAGCTCGGCGAGGAAACCAAGCAACAGCTACAGGGACAGATTCCGCTCGGCCGGATGGGCAGCGGTGACGATATTGCCGGCGTAGTGAGTTTCTTGTTGTCCGACGACGCCTCTTACATCACCGGTCAGGTTGTAAGCGTCGACGGCGGCATGTACATGTAACCAACTAGAATTGCCCGCGCGTGGGCGTGGGCGTCGATCTGGAGGAATGGAATGGACGTACAGGAAAAGGTCAAGGGAATCATCGTCGAGCAACTCGGCGTGGACGCTGCCGAAGTCACGCCGGAGGCATCGTTCATCGACGATCTCGGTGCCGACTCGCTCGACACGGTTGAGCTGGTGATGGCGTTCGAGGAAGAGTTTGACATCGAGATTCCCGACGAGATCGCAGAGAAGATCGCGACCGTCAAGGACGCGTACGACCACATCTCGGCCAGCGTCTAAAGAGCTACCTGTCCCGCGAGGGCGAGGCTGCAACGCAATGAACCGACGCGTAGTCATCACTGGAATCGGCATGATCACCCCGGTCGGACTCGACGCCGAGTCGACCTGGGCTGCTCTGCTGCGCGGTGAGAACGGCGTTGGGCCGATTACCAAGTTCGATGCCACCGACTACGGCTCACGAATCGCTGGCGAGGTGCGCGGCTTCGATCCGCTGCAGTTCATCGAGAAGCGTGACCTGAAGAAGATGGACTACCACATCCAGTACGCGATCGCGGCTGCCGAGGATGCCTGGGCCATGGCGCAGGTGGAAGGCGCCTACGAACCGGAGCGCTTCGGCACGTTGATCGGGTCCGGGATTGGTGGGCTGAACATCATGCAGAAGTTCCACGCAATTCAGATCAAGCGTGGGGCGGGCAAGGTGAGCCCCTTCTTCATCCCTGGCCTCATCGTCAATCTGGCAACCGGCTGGGTGTCAATCCGGCACAAGCTCAAGGGCCCGAACTCGGCAGTTTGTACGGCGTGCTCGACGGGCAATCATGCGCTTGGCGACGCGTTCAGGATTATCCAGCGCGGAGAGGCCGACGCGATGATGGCCGGCGGGTCGGAAGGTGTCGTCTGCTCGCTGGCGATCGACGGGTTTGCAGCCATGCGAGCGCTCTCCAAGCGTAACGACGATCCTGAGCGGGCGAGTCGGCCGTTCGATGCCGATCGCGAAGGCTTCGTGCTTGGTGAAGGCGCGGGGTTGATGGTGCTGGAGGCAGAGGAGACCGCGCGTGCGCGGGGCGCAACGATCATTGCGGAGGTTGCCGGCTACGGCATGTCATCTGACGCCTACCATCTGTCGGCTCCGCCGGAGGATGGTGACGGCGCAATCCGAGTGATGCAGGCTACGCTCAAGGACGCAGGACTAGAACCTGAGCAAGTCGACTACGTGAATGCTCACGGCACTTCTACTCCGGTCGGCGACAAGGTCGAAGTGAGTGCGTTGAAGGCTGTGTTCGGGGGGCATCTGGCAAATATGCCCGTCTCGTCGACGAAGTCGATGATGGGACATCTGCTCGGCGCTGCGGGCGGGGTGGAGTCGGGCATCAGTGTGTTGGCGCTGCGCGATGGCAAGATCCCGCCGACGATCAACTATGAGACGCCGGATCCTGACTGCGAAATCGACGTGGTCCCCAACGAGGCGCGTGACGCACAGCTCGATTACGTGCTCACCAATTCGTTTGGCTTCGGTGGTACCAACGCGGCGCTCCTGTTCAAGCGCTACGCGGCCTGATGGCCGAGGACGACCTGCTGCAACATCGCCGCGACAAGCTCGCGGCGCTGGAAGCGGCTGGCATCGACCCGTATCCCGCGCGGTTCCCAGTCGATGGCACCGTCGAGAGTGTGCGCGCGCGCTTTGATGACACCGAGGCCGAAGAGCTCGAGCAGGTCGAACCCAGAGTGCGGCTGGCAGGGCGTGTCACGGCCCTGCGCGAGCATGGCAAGTCGGCCTTCTCCGATCTCGACGACGGTAGTGGCCGCATTCAATGCCACCTGCGCCAGAAGCTTCTCGGCGACGACAGCTTTGCTGCCTGGGTCGATCTGGATCTGGGCGACTTCGTCGGCGTGGAAGGCCCTCTGTTCCGCACCCGTACGGGCGAGCTCACCGTCCGCGTCGATAGCTGGGAGTTCGTCGCCAAGTCGCTGCGGCCGATGCCCGAGAAGTGGCATGGCCTGAAGGACACCGAGGTCCGCTACCGGCAGCGCTATCTCGACCTGCTCGCAAACCCCGAGGTCAGGGAGATCTTCAAGCTACGCGCCGGGATTATTCGCACGCTGCGCGCGCACCTCGACGCCAATGATTTCCTCGAGGTCGAGACGCCGACGTTGCAGCCGTTGTACGGCGGTGCCGCAGCGCGCCCGTTCCGCACGCATCACAACACGCTCGATATGGACCTCTACCTGCGCATCGCGCCGGAGCTGTATCTGAAGCGGCTGCTGGTCGGTGGGTTGCAGCGTGTGTACGACCTCAATCGAAATTTCCGCAACGAGGGGATCTCTCGACAGCACAACCCCGAGTTCACGATGCTGGAGTTCTACGCCGCCTATTGGGACTACGGCCGCATGATGGACTTTGCAGAAGAACTGCTGTGCCTGGCGTTCGGGCAGCCGGACGGTGATACCCCCTTGAGCTATCAGGGGCAAGAACTGTCGCTGGCGCGCCCCTGGGCGCGGGTCACGCTGCGCGATGCGCTAGTCGAGCACGGTGGCCTGGAGGCCGAACTGGTTGATGATGAAGACGCGCTGCGAGGCTGGCTCGAAGACCGCGACGTCGCGACGGCCGGTTTGGGACTCGGCGGAATGCGCGAGGAGGCCTTTGACGAGGCGGTGAAGCCGCATTTGACGTCGCCGATCTTCGTCACCGATTACCCCCTCGAGATCTCGCCGCTGTCGAAGATCAAGCCGGGCGAGCCGGATACCGTAGAACGCTTCGAGTTGTTCATGGGCGGCATGGAGATCGCCAACGGGTATTCGGAACTGAACGATCCGCGTGAGCAAGGCCGGCGCATGCGCGAGCAGGTAGAGGGCAGGGGAGACGACGACGAGTTGCCGCCCGCCGTAGACGAGGACTACATCGTCGCGCTGGAGCACGGGATGCCGCCCGCGGCGGGAATCGGAATCGGCATCGATCGCCTGATCATGTTGGCTGCCGATGCTCCGACTATCCGCGACGTCATTCTGTTCCCGTTGCTGAGGCAGCGCGACTAGCTTCTGGTCTGTGCGCCCCTTGGGAACACAGGTTTTGTCGTGCCAACGGCCAATTAGTCACTAGAAGTCACTTCCAGATAACAGTGCCTTCCATTGTCTGCTCTTGACTGCTATATTCAACCGAAAGTCGTTGAATGCATCTCGATCCTGATGTCGGGCGTCAACGCGCACCCGACGCAGGCGGGATTTCTCCCGGCAGCAGCATGCGAGACAGTGGTACAGGTTGGCTGACGCGGCACTTCCGCCTCTTTGTGGCGTTTCGCTACATGAAGACGCGGCGCCAACAGGCGTTCACCTCGGTGGTAACCGCGGTTTCGATTCTCGGTGTCATCGTCGGCGTCGCCGCGCTTGTCATCGCGCTCGCGTTGCTCACGGGCTTCCAGGACGATATCCAGTCGAAGATCGTCGGCGCGAACGCCCACATCTTCGTGCAGCCCTACGGGCCGCTCCTCGGTGACTACGACCAGATAGCGGAGATCGCGCGCGGGGTTCCTGGTGTGGTCGACGCCTCGCCATCCCTGCTGGTTAACGGCCTGATCGTCGGCACGGCGCAACGGTCGCGCTTCGTGAACCTGAAAGGGGTGAATGCGGCAGGGGAGGCGCGCACGAGTCAGCTGCTGGATCGTCTGGTCGAGGGCAGTGCCGAAGGTCTGAGCGAACGCGGCAACGGCGCTGGGCACCCCGGCATCATTCTCGGTAGTGCGCTCGCGAAAGACGTCTTCGTCCGCATTGGCGACACCGTGAAGGTCATGGTCTACGCGCAGGACATGCTGACGCCATGGGGAGCGGGCGGGATGAAGTTCGAAGAGTTCGAGGTCGTGGCCTTCTTCGATGCCGGCATGTATGAGTACGACACGACCTGGGCGCTCATTCCGCTGGCCACGGCGCAACGGCTCGCTGAGTCCGGCGAAACCGTGAGCTTCGTGCAGGTGAAGGTCGAGCAGCCCTTCAACACCGAT
Organism: Acidobacteriota bacterium; assembly: GCA_029263295.1. Classification (GTDB taxonomy): domain Bacteria; phylum Acidobacteriota; class UBA890; order UBA890; family WLXD01; genus WLXD01. The sequence goes on from JAJCXT010000073.1 coordinate 4,429, forward strand.
CCTGTGGTGAAGGAACTATCCGATCGACTGGGCGCGGACTACTTCCTGATGGACTGGCAGAGCCAGAATCGCGCCTACTTCGCGGCGCTCGAGCTCGAGAAGCTGGCGCTCTTCGTAACGATTAGCCTGATCGTGTCGGTCGCGGCGCTGAACATCGTCGCCACGCTTGTTCTCATGATCAAGGACAAGCAGCGCGACATCGGCATCCTCATGTCGCTCGGCGCTACGCGTCGCGACATCATGGCTGTCTTCATGACGCAGGGACTGGTGATCGGGCTGGTCGGCACTGCCGTTGGCGTGTCCCTCGGCGTAGCTGCGGCCCTGCTTCTTGACCACTACGAGGTCGTTCAGCTACAGGCGCAGGTCTACTACCTCTCCTACGTGCCATTCCATGTGCGCGCCACGGACTTCACGCGCGTCTGTGTATTTGCGGTGATTGTGTCGTTCGCCGCCACCTTCTATCCCGCCTGGAGGGCGTCGCGACTCGACCCGGTCGTGTCGTTACGTTACGAGTGACCATGGGCCCGCCAATCCTCAGCGCTGTGGATCTCGACAAGAGCTACCACTCCGGCAGCGCGGAGCTGGTAGTGCTGCGCGAGTGCTCGTTCGCGCTCGCGAACAATGAACGGGTCGCCATCGTGGGGCAGAGCGGCGTCGGCAAGAGCACGCTTCTGCACCTGCTGGCCGGACTCGATCGCGCCGACAGTGGCGAGATCCGCTTCGGCGATCGTGACGTACACGCCATGGGCGAAATCGACCTCGCACGGTTTCGCAACCGCCATATCGGCATGGTGTTCCAGTTCTACCATCTGCTGCCTGAATTCAGCGCCCGCGAGAACGTCATGATGCCGCTGCTCATCGCTGGTGAGGCGACGGGCGCTCCGGCGCGCGCCGACGAGCTACTGGCGGAGGTCGGACTCGAGGAACGCGGCCACCATTTCCCCTCGGAGCTCTCCGGCGGTGAACGCCAGCGCGTCGCGATCGCACGGGCGCTCGCTCGCGGGCCCGAGGTAGTTCTGGCTGACGAGCCCACCGGGAATCTCGATCACGAAAATGGCCTCCGGGTCATGGAAGTCTTCGAACGCGTGCACGCCAGGCACCAGACCGCGATGGTCCTGGTTACTCACAACCAGGAACTGGTCAGTGGTTTCGATCGCGTTCTGCGGATGGGACCCGGTGGCCAACTCGAACAGACGGACCAGGAGGCGCCTCGATGACCACACATTCCTCTCAGATGGATCGCGGTCGGCGTCTTGGCCGGCCGAGAGTGCCGCGGTTGTCGAACTTGTTCGGCTGCGAAGGGCTTACGTATACTCAAAAAGAGAGCGTTGCCGTCGGCATCGCTGGAGCACTCCGGATTTCCGGCCCGCAGGGCCAGGACGCCGGTAAGCGGGGTGGGACTGATGTTTGAGCGGTACACCGAACGGGCACGTCGAGTCATCTTTTTTGCCCGCTATGAGGCCAGCCAACTAGGTTCCCGCACCATCGAGACCGAGCACCTCCTGCTCGGCCTGATCCGAGAGAACAACGGCCTGACCGGTAAGCTCCTGGGCCGTTCGGAGATCGAGGCTGACGCGATTCGCAGCGAGATTCAGACGCGCACCGAGGTGCGCGAGAAGATTTCGACATCGGTCGAAATACCGCTGTCGGTGGAGTCCAAGCGCGTTCTCGCCTACGCGGCGGAGGAAGCCGAGAAGATGCTCCACAAGTACATCGGCACGGAGCACATTCTCCTCGGCCTGCTGCGCGAGAAGAAATCCTTGGCGTCGCGCATCCTGGTCGAAAAGGGCATGCGTCTCTCGACCGCGCGCGAGGATCTCCTGAACCTGCTGAAGGAAAAGAACCTCTCGGAGAAGAAGAAGGAAACGCCGTTCCTGTCGGAATTCGCGCGTGACCTCACCGAGATGGCGGCGCACTCTGATCTCGATCCGCTGGTTGGGCGCGAGGATGAACTCGAACGCGCGGTGCAGATCCTGTGCCGTCGCACCAAGAACAACGCCGTCCTGATTGGTGAGCCGGGCGTGGGCAAGACCGCGATCGTCGAAGGACTTGCCCAGCGGATAGTGAGCGGCGATGTGCCGCGTTTCCTGTTCGACAAACGGATCCTGGAGCTCGACATCTCGTCGGTGGTCGCCGGTACCAAGTACCGCGGACAGTTCGAGGAGCGCCTCAAGACGATCATGAAGGAATTGGTCGAGAACGACGACATCATCATCTTCATAGATGAGCTCCACACGCTGGTGGGGGCAGGCTCGGCCGAAGGGTCGCTGGATGCGGCCGGCATACTGAAGCCGGCGTTGTCGCGCGGTGAGATCCAGTGCATCGGCGCGACCACGCCCCGTGAGCACCGCAAGTACATCGAGAAGGATCGGGCGCTGGCGCGGCGCTTCCAGGGCATCAACGTCGCTCAGCCTGACGAGCAGCAGACGATCGAGATCATGAAGGGGATCAGTGATCGCTACGAGAAGTACCACGGCGTGAAGTACACCGAGGCCGCGATCGTCGCCGCTGTCGTGCAGAGCAACCGCTACATCACGGATCGTTTCCTGCCGGACAAGGCGATCGACGTGCTCGACGAGAGTGGGGCACGCGTTAAGTTGGCCGTCAGCGGGACTCCTGAACGGCTCGTGGAGTTGGAGAGCCGTTCGCGCGAGCTGGCCGAGAAACTGGACGCGGCGATTGCCGCCGAGGAGTTCGAGCGTGCCGCCGAATACCGCGACGCGATGAAGCGCGAGCGCGAGAGCTTCGAACAGGTGCGCGGCGAGATGAACGAGGGCGATCAAGAGGCAGAGCCGCTCATCGTCGATGTCGAGGATGTGGAGCAGGTGATTTCGACCTGGACCGGTGTGCCGATCGCGTCGCTCCAGCAGGAGGAAATGGACAAGCTCATTCACATGGAAGACGAGCTTCATCAACGAATCGTGGCCCAGGACGCCGCCATCGATGTCGTCTCGCGTGCCATCCGTCGTTCGCGGGCGGGGATGAAGTCGCCGAAACGGCCCTCCGGTTCGTTCCTCTTTCTGGGGCCGACCGGCGTTGGCAAGACCGAGGTCGCCCGCTCACTCGCGCAGTTCCTGTTCGGTGACGAGCGTTCGCTGGTTCGCTTCGATATGTCCGAGTACATGGAGCGCCATTCGGTCTCCAAGCTGATCGGCTCGCCCCCGGGTTACGTCGGGCACGAGGAAGGCGGTCAGCTCACCGATCAGGTGAAGCGGAACCCGTATAGCGTGGTCCTGCTGGACGAGATCGAGAAGGCGCATCCGGCGATCTTCAACATCCTGTTGCAGGTGTTCGAGGACGGGCAACTGACGGATGGCCTCGGCAATACGGTTGACTTCAAGAACTGCATCCTGATCATGACGTCGAACATCGGCGCCCGCTTCATCCAGAAGCGTGGCGGGTTGGGCTTCCGTGCTCAGGACGATGTTGCGACGTTCGAGGACATGCAGGATCGGGTAATCGAGGAGGTTAAACGCACCTTCAACCCGGAGTTCCTCAACCGTCTGGACGAGACCATCGTGTTCCATTCGCTCACCGACGAGCATCTCGAACAGATCATCCGCCTGATGATGGGCGAGGTGAACGCTCACCTCGCGGACCGTGGTATCGAGGTAGTGCTCACGGACGAGGCCTACCAGTGGCTGATCGATACGACATGTGCCGATCGTAGCTATGGCGCTCGGCCGTTACGGCGAGCCATTCAGAAGCACATCGAGGACGCGCTGGCCGAAGAGCTCATTCGTGGTCGCGTGAGAAACGGTGTGCGTGTCGAAGTCTCGACCGACCCCGAGGGGCTGCGAATGACGGTGCGCCAGGACGAGGCGCTCGAAGAGCCGGCTGGCGCTGTGGTTTAGCTGTGCTCTAGCGGTGGCCTAGAGGCCATCTGGCCCGCGGGGGCCGACAGCGGGCCGGCGTAATGCGGTATGATCTCGCCACTGTGTGCCCTCGATCCACCGCGTGGGCGCGATCGTCTCCGCACCCCTGCGCACACTGCCTCATGACCTTCGTTTATCGCCTCCAGCGCTCGATTCACGCCCCCGGCCTGACCACCGCCGTGCTTCTGCTGGCGCTTCTGGTCGCGGCGGTCACAGCTACCCCTGTGGCTGCCCAGGAAGTCGTGGCCCCGGACGGGCGCGACGTCGAAGCCATCAGGATCGAAGGTAACGACCGGTTCGATGACGACACGGTTCGTTTCTACCTTTCCAGTCGCCCTGGGCGCCCGTTTGACAACGCGACCGCGCAACTCGACTACATGTCGCTGTTCAACACCGGGTGGTTTTCCAACCTGATGATGCGCTGGGAGGAAGGGACGGAAGGCGGGATTGTCATGGTGGTGGAGGTGACCGAACTACCGCTTCTTCGCCAGGTGCTCATTGCCGGTACGGACAAGGTGGAGGTCGAGGACTTCGTCGAGCGTCTGGGGCTGCTCGAGCTGCAGATAGAGATCGATCAGCCCGTGAACACACAGCGGCTCCACGACAACATCGAGATTCTGACCTTGATGCTGCAGGGAGACGAGGGCCTGCAGTTCGTGCAGGTCGATCTCCAGGTGATCGAATCGGAGTTCGGCAGCGGCGTCGACGCCGTGTACAACGTCGTCGAGGGCGACTCGGTACGGATCGCGCTCGTGAAGTTCGATGGCAACACGGTCTTCACCGACCAAGAACTCCGCTGGATGCTGAAACGCACGGGCGAGCACCACTTCATGTCGTTCCTGAACAAGAACGATCGTTACTCGATGGCTGGTTACGAGGCGGACATGGTCGATGTTCGTCAGGCGTACATGAAGCTGGGGTACCTCAGCTTCCAGTACGGAGAACCCGACGTCGAGGTATTCGAGGAGGATCGTTCGCTCTGGTTCTCCGGCGTGCGCCGGCTGGCCCTGACGATTCCGATCATCGAAGGGGAGCAGCAGTTCGTCAACGAAGTCAGGGTGGAAGGCAACACCCATTTCACCGACGAAGAGCTGATGAAGGCCGTGGGGCTGAGGAGCGGGGACGTCCTGGATGCGGAGGAGGTTCGCTTTGCCCAGCAGGCGATCGAGAAGATCTACACGGAGGAAGGCTACCTGCAGGTTGCTGCTGCGCCATTCCCTGAGCCTGTCGACGACAGCGGTACCCTGAACAACATCGTCTACCGGATCCAGGAGAACGCTGTCTATCGGGTCAATCGCATCGAGTTTTCCGGCAACACCCATACTCGCGACTTTGTTCTGCGGCGCAACCTGAACCTGCATGAGCTTGCCCGCTGGGACCAGACGCGATTCGAGTCGAGCGTCTCGCGGCTGTGGCGGCTGGGCTACTTCCAGAACGTAGAACCCGAAATGGACACGGCACCTCCTGGGGAATCGCTCGACCCGGAGTTGGTGCCTGATCCCCAGTTCGGCACGGTCGATGTGGGGATGAAGGTCGAGGAAGTCGGCCGCAACCAGATCTCGTTCGGCGGCGGTCTGTCCGCCCTCGAGGGCGGCTTCGTCCAGTTCGGATACACCACACGTAACCTGCTCGGCTATGGCCAGACGCTGTCGTTGAACGGCCAACTGGGCAAGCTGCGGCAGAACCTGAGACTGTCGTTCGCGGACAGCTACTTCCTTGGCAAGCAGATCCGGTTCGGCGCGGACGTATTTCGCGACGCGATCGACTTTCCAGACTTCCAGCGGTCAGGCACGGGGTTCTCGGTCCGTGGTGGTAAGTCACTGAACTTCGAAGAGACATGGTCCGCCTGGCTCGAGTACAACTTCGAAGTCATCGACATCGGTGATGTCGGGGCTAGCTTCGGTGGGCTATCGAGCCCCATTTTCCAGTCGCTCTTCCTGACCCAGGGTCAGCGCACGACGAGCAGCCTGCGTCCGTTCGTTTTCTACAGCAACGTCGACAGCCCGTTCATGCCTTCGCGTGGTCATCGCACCAGCGTCTCGTTCGAGTACGCTGGCGGACCGCTGGGCGGCACACTGGACTTCTGGAAGACGTTCGTTCGCACGACGCACTGGATCCCGACGGTGACAACGGGGTCAGGCTTCGTCCGTCAGCCGAAACAGGTGATCGCGCTCAACGTGCGCGCCGACTGGGCGCAACCACACAGCGGCCTCACGGAGATCCCCATCTTCGAGCGCTACTTCCTCGGTGGCAGTAACTCGGTTCGTGGTACGCGGCTGAACTCGATCGGCCCGATCGATGAGCGCGGCAACATCCTCGGGGGCACGAAAGCGCTCCAGTACAACCTCGAGTACATCTTCGTACTCAACCCGTCGATGCGGGTGAAGGCCTTCCACGATGCGGGCCAGGCCTGGCTGGAGAGTCAGTCCCCCAACTTCTCCGAGATGCGCAAGACGGTTGGCGTCGAGGTCGAGGTCTTCATGCCGGTGTTCAACGTTCCTTTCCGCTTCTTCTGGGCCCACAACTTCGATCCCCTGGAGTTCTTCGGGGAGACGAAGTCGACGTTCGAGTTCGCGATTGGCTCGACGTTCTAGATCCGGAGACGTTCTCGGCCTCGCGGAGCTCGCAGAGCTCGCGAGTGGCGAACTGCACGGTTCAGGCGAAGGGCAAGTGACCTCGGTCGCCGAACTGGACCGTGCCACCGTGGGCGACCTCGTCTTTGTCGTTGACCAGAAGCGGTTGGCGGCTCTGGCCGGATGCGAGGCCTCGGTGGCCATCGTGCCTGCGGAGCTGGCCGCCGCGGCTCACGCGGAGCATGGATTGCCGACTATCGGGGTCGCGGACCCCTATCTCGCCATAGCTGCCGTGCTCGAGAAGTTCTACCCGCTCGCGCCAGCGACTCACGGAGTGCATGCAGGAGCGTTCGTCGCCGAAACGGCGGTCCTGGGCGACGGGGTCGTGGTAGCAGCGGGCGCGGTGATCGACACTGGCGCCAATGTAGGGGACCGAACCGAGGTTGGCGCCGGAACCTACGTTGGCCCCGATGTGGTCATTGGCGCCGACTGTCTGCTGCACCAGAACGTAACGGTCTATCCGGGTACGACGATCGGTTCGAGAGCGCTGCTGCACGCGGGTGCTGTGATCGGTGCCGACGGGTTCGGCTTTGCGCGCGCCGCCGAAGAACACATGAAGATCCCCCAGGTCGGCGGAGTCCGGATCGGCGACGACGTGGAGATCGGGGCGAACACGTGCGTGGATAGGGGCACCCTCAGCGATACCGTTGTTGGCTCCGGCACCAAAATCGACAACCTCGTACAGATCGGCCACAATTGCCTCATCGGCAGTAACTGCACGATTTGCGCGCTGTGCGGCCTGTCCGGCAGCACCGTGCTCGAGGACGGTGTCGTCATGGGCGGTAACGTCGGGACAGCGGGGCACCAGGTAATCGGCGCCGGTTCGATGGTCGCCGCCAAGTCAGGCGTGCATGGTGACGTATCAGCGGGCTCGGTGATCGCGGGCATGCCGCACTTGGACGTCAGGGTTTGGCGCCGAGTCGTCGGCGCACTAGCGAAACTACCAGAGCTACTTCGCCGCGTGCGGCGAATCGAACGTCGGCTCGACGAGCCACACGAGGAGTAGTCAGTGAGCGTCGATATAGAAGGAATCCGGAAGGTCCTGCCGCATCGTTATCCGTTCCTGCTGGTGGACAGAGTTCTGGAGGTTGTGCCGGGCGAGACTCTCGTTGCCATCAAGAACGTCACCATCAATGAGCCCTTCTTCGACGGCCACTTCCCGGGTAACCCGGTGATGCCGGGTGTCTTGATTGTGGAGGCGCTGGCGCAGGCGGGCGCCCTCCTCGTGAATGCCAGCCAGGCAGCGAACGGCGAGTCGCTGGAGAACAAGTACCTGTATCTCGCCGGTATAGACCGGGCACGGTTTCGCCGCGTCGTGCAGCCGGGCGATCAGTTGAGGCTCGAGGCGGAGGTGAAGAGCATCCGGCGGCGCTCCTGCAAGATGTTCGGGCGCGCTACGGTCGATGGCGAACTCGCCGCGAGTGGCGAGATGCTCTGCATGCTCGTCGACGCGCCTAGCGGAGCGGACCAGTGACCTCGTCCGTGGAGTGCCATCCGACGGCCGTCGTCGACCCGAGCGCGGAACTCGGCGCCGGGGTCAAGATCGGCCCGTACGCAGTGATTCAGGGCGCCGCCAAGATTGGCGACGGCTGCGAGATTGGCGCTTTCGCCGTGATCGACGAGTATGTCGTCCTCGGCGCGGAAAATCATTTGTTCCCGCACGCTTGCGTCGGATCGGTGCCGCAGGACCTCAAGTTTCATGGCGAGGTCTCGTACCTGGAAGTCGGCGACAGGAACGTGTTCCGCGAGTTCGTGACCGTCAATCGCGGCACGGAGGGCGGTGGCGGAGTGACCCGAATCGGATCCGGCAATCTCTTCATGGCGTATAGCCATGTCGCTCACGATTGCATCGTCGGAGACCACACGATCTTCGGTAACGCGGCGGCGCTGGGCGGCCACGTCGAGGTCGGTGACTATGCGATCCTGAACGCGTATGCGGCGGTGCAGCAGTTCGTTCGCATAGGCGAGCACGCATACCTCGCCGGCCATGCCGGAGCTACGCTGGATATCGTGCCCTTCGCCAAATTGCATGGGAATCCAGCGCGCATCATCGGATTGAACGCCGTGGGATTGCGCCGCCGTGGATTCGATGGTGATACTCGCCGTCAGCTCAAGCGGGCCTATCGGATGCTCTTCCGCGACAAGCTCAACACGACGCAGGCGCTCGCGGCGATCGCCGAGGCCAATCTCGACGCGCCGGAAGTTGCGCGGCTGGTGGCCTTCGTCGAGGGGAGCGAGCGTGGCATCGTCAAGTAGCCAACTCGGACTAATCGCAGGCTCCTCCCAGATGCCGCGTGTCGTGGCGCGAGAGGCGAAGGCGGCGGGCTGTGAGGTCTATGCCGTTGCGATCCGCGGAATCACCGATCCTGCCCTGGAGGATTGCGTAGACAAGTTGCGGTGGCTCGAATGGAGCGACCTCCAGGGATTCTTCGCGCTCCTGCAGGAGTGGCAGGCGGCGGGTATCGGCGAGGCGATCATGGCCGGCAAGGTGGAACAGCAGCGCATGTACGCACGCGATGAGTCCGGCGAGATGGAGAAGCTCATCGAGGGGCTCCCGACTGGCCACACCGACGAACTGCTCGGTGCCGTCGCCAATGTTCTGTCCGGTGCAGGCATTGAACTGTTGCCCTCCACGCGCTACCTCGGACGCTACATGCCGGGGGTGGGCCACGTCGCTGGACGCCCATTGGATGAGCGCGAGAGCGCCGACGTGGCGCATGGCTGGCGCATTGCCAAGGCGCTGGGCACGCACGACATAGGGCAGACCATTGTGGTCAAGGAGAAAGCCGTCGTCGCGGTGGAGGGCATGGAAGGGACCGATGCTTGCATCCGCCGCGCCGGCGACCTGGCGGGACCAGGCTCGGTGGTCGTCAAGGTGGCCAAACCTGACCAGGATCTCCGCTTCGATGTGCCTGTGGTCGGAGCGCAGACGATTGCCGCGATGCGCGATGCGGGCGCGGGGGCGCTGGCATTCGAGGCGGACATCACGGTGTTGTTTGACGCCGCGGAGATCGCGGCCGCGGTAGGTGAAGACATCGGTTTGATGGCGCGGGCCGATGACTGACAGTCGCGTGAGAGTGGGTGTGGTGGGCGTGGGGTCGATTGGTCGGCATCATGCGCGGATCCTGAGCGAGGCGCCCGGTGCTCAGTTCGTCGGGCTCTTCGATACTGATCCCGATCGGGCGAACCGAGTGGCGGCAGAGTTCGGCTGCGAGGCGCACGCGTCGCTCGACGAACTGTTGGCCATGGTTGATGCGGTGAGCGTGGCGGTGCCGACTCCCGCGCATGCCGAGGTTGGTGAGCGTTGCCTTCTCGCGGGCTGCGACATCATGATCGAGAAACCGCTCGCTACCAGCGTCGAAGAGGCCGACCGTCTCGTGGCCGCCGCGGAGGGCGCCGGGAAGCTCCTTCAGGTAGGGCACGTGGAACGTTACAACCCGGCGGTAGAAGCGCTGCTCCCGCGGGTGGACAACCCCGGGTTCATCGAGATCCACCGCATGGGTACGTTCGTTGAGCGAAGTCTCGAGGTCGACGTGATCGCGGATCTGATGATTCACGATATCGACATCATGCACGCGCTGGTTGATGCCGAGGTGGCGGATGTGCGCGCTGTCGGCATTCCGGTGCTCTCCGACGAGATCGATATCGCCAACGCTCGGCTCGAGTTGTCCTCTGGCTGCATCGTGAACATGACGGCGAGCCGCGTCAGCATGAACCGCGTACGCAAGGTGCGGATCTTCCAACCACGGGCGTACTTCTCGGTCGACTACTCCGAGCAGAGTGTCGCCTGTTATCGATTACAGGACGAAGACGGTGGCCGCCCGTCGATCGCGGGCGACCCGGTGGTCGTCGACAAGGGCGAGCCGCTTGTCGCAGAACTGCAGGACTTCGTCGCCTGCGTGCGTACCCGCAGGCCCGTTCGCGTGGACGGAGTCGCCGGGTGCAGGGCGATGCGGACAGCATTCAAGATCAGAGCCGCGCTTACACGATCGGCCGGCGCCTAGGATCCAAGTTCTGCTACCCTGCGCAGGGTAGTTTCTCGGGAAAAAAGTCAGGTCACGCATGCAATATCCGTTCAATATCAGCCCGCGCCCGACGGTGGGGATCGAAGAAGAATTCCAGATCTGCGATCCCGAGACCGGAGAGCTCGTTCCCCGCGTCAACGAGCTCATGGCGCATGCGGACGAGAACGCCAAGAAGTTCCTGGCCTACGACCTGATCCAGTCACTGATCGAGTCGGTTACAGACATTGGCGCTACGGTCGATGATGCGGTAGCCGACCTGGCGCAGAAGCGCCGCCTCGTTCAGGGCTACGCAGAGGCCGAAGGGTGCACGCTCGGGATCACCGGCACCCACCCGTGGGCTGACCCGCGCGAGACCGTGTTCGTCGAGACCGAGTCCTACCAGTGGGTTCGCGACCAGCTGCGCTACGTGGCGAACCGCAACATCTCTTTCGGGCTGCACGTGCACGTTGGCGTTGACGATCAGGAACGCGCCATTTACGTGGCCAATCGCGCCCGGCGCTGGATCGGCCCGTTCATCGCGGTGGCGGCGAACTCGCCGTTCCTGGATGGGGTGGATACCGGCTGGGACTCGTCACGTTCCTTCGTCTTCGGCACGTTTCCGCGCTCGGGAGTGCCACCAACCTTGCACAGCTGGCGGCACTACGAGGACGTAATGTCCGGCCTGCAACAGGCGGGCAGCATCACCAAGCCACGGCACATCTGGTGGAACCTCAGGTGCCACCCGACCTTCGGGACGGTCGAGTTGCGAGTCTGTGATGTGCAGATGTCGCTGCGTCGGACAGCCGCTATCGCGGCCGTGTTCCAGGCGCTCGTCGTGACGTACGCTGAGCTGCATCGCGCGGGCGAATCTGAACCTGAGCTCGAGCGGCCCTTCCTCGAGGATGCACGGTTCAAGGGGATGCGTTTCGGCCTCGACGCCGACGTGATGGACCCGGAGATGCGTGACCTCGTATCGATGCGGGACCTGGCGATGCGGATGGTGGAATTCGGCAGTGGCGCTGCTGCGAAGCTGGGAACGGAGAAGCACCTCGAGGTGTTCCGCGAGATGGTCGAACGAGGAAACGGGGCCTGTTACCAGCGACGAGTCCTGGCCGAGACCGGCGGCGATATTCGCGCCGCCCAGCTGCGGCTGTTACGTGAATCGCGTGGGTTGATCGAGGCGCCCGACCTCGACCAGGATATCGACCAGATCTCTGACACCGGCTGTTAGTCGCTGGTGTTGACGGTCCACGTTCTGGGCGCGGGCAACGGTCGTCCCGGCGCCGACCGGGATACGTCAGGACTGCTGATCGAGGCGGCAGCCAGGTACACGCTCGTGGATTGCCCTGGCGGCGTCGTCGCGAAGATGGCGCGCATCGGCCTCGCGCCCGAGGTTGTGGACAGGGTCATCCTGACCCACGACCACGTCGACCATATCTATGGGTTGCCGCACTTGATCCACGCGCTCGCGATCGGGGGCTCGGTGGAGCCTGTGCCGGTCTACGGGCCCGCTGAAACTCTGGAGACGGTGGCGACTGTGTTGAGCGCACACCGTCTCGTGGGCACTGACTATCCGGCCATGGAGGCCCATGTGGTACCCGTCGCGTCGAAGGTCGCAGTCCTGAACGAGGAAATCCACGTCGTGGCTAGTCCAGCCCTGCATTCGCGGCCGACGTTGGCGCTCCGGATCGCCAAAGACGAGGCGGTGCTCGGATTGTCGTCCGACAGCTTGCCTTGTGCCGAGATCGAACAGTTGTGCGCTGACGCGGACGTGCTGCTGCACGATTGCGGCGGCGTGGAGGCGGATCGCGCAAGTTTCGCCTCTCATCATGCGAGCGCTGGCGAGGCCGCTGGTGTTGCTTCTCGCGCTGGCGTGGGAAGGCTCTATTTGACCCATCTGCCGCCCGTTGATGCCGTGCAGGAGGCGAGTATGTTGGCCGAGGCGACAGTGCTCTTCGGCGGGCCGGTCGCGTTGGCGCGCGATCGTGACCGCTATGACCTGGGCGGGGTCGGCTAGCCAACTGCCGGTGCGATAACCTCACGGCCGACATGGCAAGTATGGATCTCGAATCAGTCCGGCGAGCGTACTCACGCTGGTCGCGCGTCTACGATCTGGCCTTCGGGCCGGGCATGCGGCAGGCGCGTCGGCGGGGAATCTCGATGCTCCGGCTCGAGCGCTCAGCGCGCGTGCTCGAGGTCGGAGTGGGAACGGGCCTGTCGTTGCCGTTCTTTCCGCCTGACACGCACGTCTATGGCGTGGACATCTCCAAAGCCATGCTAGATCGTGCCCGTGGCCGGGCGTCCAATCCTGGACGTGCCCTTATCGAGGGAGACGTGGCCCACTTGCCGTTCCGTGACGGGTCGTTCGACGGGGTGCTGGCTCCTTACGTCGTTTCGGCGGTCCCTGATCCGGTAGCGATGCTGCGCGAGATTCGCAGGGTCGGCAAGCCGGGTGCACGGATCGTCCTGCTCAATCACTTCGCCAGCGAGCATCCGCTATTGGCGGCCGTTGAGCGTGCCATCACGCCGACGACATCCAAGGTGCTCGGCTTCCACGCGGACTTCGACGTTTCGCCGTTGCTGCGGGAAGTCGGGCTCGAGGTCGGAGAGACTGAACGGGTGCCGCCGTTCGGATACTGGCGCGCGCTGCGCGTGGAAGATGCCGGTTGATGAAGAAACTGACCGCCACGGCGCCTCTGCGCGTAGATTTGGCTGGAGGTACGTTGGATCTCTGGCCGCTGTACCTTCTGCACGAGAATGCGACCACGGTGAATGTGGCGCTGAGCTTGCGCGCGCGGGTGACCTACGAGGCGGGTGGTAAGCGATGGGACCTGCGCTCTGGCGATCGCGAGGCGAGACGGCAGGTGGCGCCGGCTCGTCTCGATAGCGCTGTCAGGAAGGCCGCGGATGGGGACCCCTTTGCCTTGGTACTGCAGGTGCTGCGGCATGTCGGCTGGCAGGCTCCGGGCCGGATCCTCACCTACGTGGATGGCCCCCCAGGCGGCGGCCTGGCCGGCTCGTCGGCCCTCATGGTCGCGCTTCTGGGCCTCGCCCATCGCGGCGCGGGGAAACGGTTCAATCGCCTAGGCGCCGCGGTGCTCGCGCGCGACCTCGAAGCGCGGGTTCTACGGCTGCCTACAGGCGTGCAGGACTACTACCCGGCTCTGTTCGGCGGGGCCCTGCAACTCCACTACGCGCCTGGTGGTACGCACTACGAGAGCCTGGCGGCGGACTACGCGGGGCTCGAGGCTCTGGCCGTGCTCGCCTACAGCGGCAAACCGCACTCGTCCGCGCCATCCAACTGGGGTCTCTACCGCCGCCGGCTCGAAGGTGATCCGAAAGCGAAGAAGAGCTTCGCGGCGATAGCCGACGCGGGCCAGAAGGCGGCGCGTGCGTTGCCGCGTAGCGACTGGCGTCGCCTGGGTGAGGCGATGAATGCCGATTGGGCGGCGCGCAAGACACTCGACCCCGGGTTGGCGCCGCCGGATCTTCGCAAGCTCGAGAAGGTCGGCCTCCGAGCCGGTGCGCGTGCCGCGAAGTGTTGTGGCGCAGCCTCGGGAGGCACCATGCTTTTCCTGCTGCGGCGGCCGCAGGATCGGCCGAAGGTAGAGGAGCGCCTGGCGAAGGCGGGGGCGCGGATCCTGCCGTTCGCTGTGGCTCGCAGGGGCTTGCAGGTGCGGGCGGGAGACGGTTGATGACGCCTGGATGGGCGGTCGTGCCGATCGCGGGGCGCGGCACCCGCATGTACCCGGCGGCCGCCGTGATACCCAAGGCATTGCTACCGGTGGGGTCCTGGCCGATGCTCCACGGAGCGCTGGATGAATGTGTCCGCGCGGGGGTCGACGGCATCGTTCTGGTGATGGGCCCTGGCCAAGGGCTGGTGCACGCCTATCTCGACGAGGCGATGGCAGCGGCGCGGCGTGGTGACGCCGGGGATCTCGCCGATCTCGGGCGCGGCTTGTTGCAGATCGAATTGGTGCGCGTCGAGCAACGCACCCCGGCAGGGGTGGGCGACGCCTTCATGCTCGGTCGCCCGATCACCGGGGACGAACCGTTCGCTGTCCTGCTCCCGGACAACTGGTTCGATGCGGATCCTGCCGCGATTGCGCAGGTGGCTCGTGCCTACGAAACCACGGGGTGCTGCGCGCTCGGCTTGACCGAAGTTCTGCCCGAGGAAGCGCATCTGTTCGGCAACGTGGGAGGCATGGAGCTGGAGCTGGTCGATGACGGCACATACAGGGTCGCGGCATTGCAGGACAAGCTCCCGGGTCAGTTCCCCTCGACCGGCCAACCCGTGCTGCGCGGGTGTGCGCGCTACGTGGTCGATGGCCGCTTCTACGACGCGCTGCTGGCGACCGGCCCCCCGGAGACTGGCGAGTGGGACGATGTGCCCGCGTTCCAGCGCTTGATCGCGACGGACGGCCTAGCGGCGCAGCGGATCATCGGGCAGCACTACGACGTTGGAGATCAGGCGGGCTATCTCGCGGCCGCCGCGTATCTCGCGCGCAAGTAACCACAGGCTGCTAGCGATAGTTGCGGATCACCCCGACGATCACGCCGCGGATGTGAATCTGGCCGTCCGGGAGGTAGAGGGGCTCACGGCCGTCGACCGTTGGTTCCAGTCTGACGTGTGACGGTTCGCGATAGTAGCGGCCAACTGCGCTCACATCGCCGCGAAGAACAGCCAGGACAACCTCACCGTCGCGCGCCGTGGGCCGATCTTCGATGATCAGCAGATCCCCGTTCGTGAGGAGTTCCTCTTCCAGGGCTCGGCCACGCACGCGCAACAGATAGACCGGCGCGGTGGAGCTGAAGGCCGGCGGTAGTTCGATGTTCTCCGCTTGGGCTGCGGCTTCCACCGGCCGGCCGGCGGTAATCTCGCCCAGGACCGGGGCCGAGAATGCCTGGCCCGTACCGGCATCGACGATCTCTATGCCTCGCCCCTGATGGCGTGTCTTACGTAGGTAGCCCTTGGCCACCAACTGCTGGACGTGCTTGTAGACGGTCGCGGGCGAAGAGAGGCCGAAGCGCGCGCCGATCTCCTCGAGGGTGGGGGCGTAGCCGTGCTCACGGACGTACTCGGCAATGAAGTCGAACGTCTCTTTCTGTCGCTTCGTTAGATACATCGCGTCCTGTCGCTTGGGTTGGCACCGGCAAAATTCGTCATCGCAGCCCGAATGTCAAGGCGTCCGGCCCAACTGGTGCCGTTGTAACCTCCCCCCATGCGCTACTTGGGTGTCGATGTTGGCAAGAAGAGGACAGGTCTCGCGATCTCAGACGCGACGGGCATGATCGCTCGTCCGCTCGAGGTCGTGGCCGCTGGTGCCGACGCCGCAGCGCTGGGCCGCGCGCTCCGACCCATCGTGGAGCGCGAGGAAGTAGAAGGGCTGGTTGTGGGGCTGCCGCGCCGGATGGGCGGCGAGGAAGGCCCGGAGGCAGTCCACGCGCGCGCCGTGGGGGTTCACCTGGGGCGGGCCCTCGGCCTGCCTGTGGAGATGTGGGACGAGCGCCTGACCACGGTGGAGGCTACCGAACGCCTGATCGAAGCAGGAGTGCGACGACAGGCGCGCAAGGCTGTTGTGGACAAGGTGGCCGCCGCGCTGATTCTGCAGGGCTTCCTGGATGCGCAGCGCGGCCCCGTCCTGGAGCCAGAGCCATGAGGAAACTCGCGATTGCGATCGGTGCTCTGGCGGTAGCGGCCGGTGTGCTCGTGTGGACTCTGAGCGGATGGATCGACAGGCGTCTCAACGAGCCGTACCTGGAGGCCCCGGGCGGCGTCGCAGACGTGGAGGTCGAGCCGGGGATGGCTGCGCGAGAGGTGGCTCGCCGGCTCGCCGACGCTGGCGTGCTCGCAGAGGCGAGGGACCTGGTCTGGTGGCTATGGTGGACGGAACGGGCCGGTGACCTGCAGGCCGGTGAGTACAGGTTTACGGCGCCGTCCTCGGTACGGGAGGTGGCCGACGACCTCACCCAAGGGCGGGTCCGACTGTACCCGGTGACCTTGCCGGAGGGGTCTACGCGATGGCAGGCTGCCGTGGCCATTGCCGCCGCGGGATTTGGCGAAGAAGACGAGGCCCTTGTAGCGACGGAGCGAGTCGAGTTGATAGCCGACCTCGATCCGGATGCCGATACGCTCGAGGGGTATCTGTTCCCCGAGACCTACATGGTGCCGGCGGCCACCTCGCCAGCGGAGATCGTCGAACTGATGGTGCGGGCGTTTCGTGCCGCATGGACGCCAGAGCGCGCCGCAAGAGCGGAGGCGCTCGGTTGGGGACCACGGGACGTTGTGACCCTCGCATCCCTGATCGAAGCGGAGACTCCGAGTCCCGATGAACGGGGCCTTGTATCGGCCGTCTTTCACAACCGACTCGACCGCGGCATGTTGCTCCAGACCGACCCGACGGTGCTGTACGCCCGGTGGCTAGCCGGCAAGGACGGGCGCACGATCTACATGTCGGACCTGCAGCGAGATTCCCCGTACAATACCTACTTGCATGCCGGCCTTCCCGCCGGGCCGATTGGCAGCCCTCGAGACGCCAGTATCCAAGCCGCGCTATATCCGGCGGAGTCTGGCTATCTGTATTTCGTGTCGCGGAATGACGGCACCCACGTATTCTCAGTGACGCTCCGCGAGCACAACCAGGCCGTGAACGAGTACCAGCGATGAGCGAATCCAGGTCCCAGGTAGAGTTGGCTCCCGATGCGGCCGCCGGATGGCGATTCGGCATCGTCGTCAGTCGCTTCAACGAGGAGATCACCGAACGTCTCCTGGAAGGGGCACGTGAGGCTCTGTCCGCACACGGCGCGACCGGCAAGGATGTGGAAGTAGTGCGGGTGCCGGGCGCCTACGAACTGCCGATGGGCGCGGCGCTCCTCGCCTCCCGAGAGGACATTCATGCGGTGATTTGTCTCGGCGCCCTCATTCGCGGCGAGACGTCGCACTTCGACGTTCTGGCGTCCTCGACGGCCCATGCTCTCCAGGCCGTGGCGCGCGAATTCGCTCTGCCAGTCGGCTTTGGCCTCATTACGTGTGAGGACGAGGCGCAGGCCAAGGCCCGCGCCGGCGGGGATCGTGGCAACAAGGGCGCCGAGGCCGCGTTAGCGGCGATCGAAATGGTCGGAGTCTTCGCGAGCGCGGGGGAGTAATCATGGGTATGCGCCACCGCGGCCGCGAACGTGCTGTGCAGGTTTTGTACGAGTGGGCCATAACCGGCCGCGCCATTGACGTGGTGCTGGAGAGGTTCTGGCGGGTGCGCGAGGAATCGGAGGAATTGCGTTCTTTCACCGAAAGGCTGGCGCGGGGCACCGCCGAGAGAGCGGAACACATCGATGCCCTGATCGATCACCAAGCGGTGAACTGGCGCCTCGAGAGGCTGAGTAACGTTGATCGCGGCATCTTGCGGCTCGGTGTGTACGAATTGCTCAACGAGCCTGACACGCCGCCGGCCGTGGTAATCGACGAGGCGATCGAACTCGGCAAGCGGTTCAGTGGACCTGGGTCCGGTCAGTTCGTGAACGGGATTCTCGACGGCATTCGCAAGCGGCTCGAGCTGACACCGGAAGTGGGCGACGTGCAGGAACAGGCGGACGAGGCATGAGCAGATACCGACCGGCTGACTTCGAGGAGAAGTGGCGCGATCGCTGGGAGCAGGAAGGGCTCTATCGGGCGAAGGTGGATTGGGATCGGCCCAAGTACTACGCCCTCACCATGCTTCCGTACCCCAGCGGCGACCTGCACCTCGGCCATTGGTTTGCGATAGCGCCATCAGACGCGCGGGCCCGGTACAAGCGTATGCGTGGCTACAACGTGCTGTTCCCCATGGGCTTCGACGCCTTCGGGTTGCCGGCGGAGAACGCGGCGATTCAGCGCGGCATCCATCCCTCGAAGTGGACGTACGCGAATATCGAGAACATGCAGCGCCAGTTCCGCAGCATGGGCGCGATGTTCGACTGGCGGCGCGAAGTGATCAGCTGTACTCCCGAGTATTACCAGTGGACGCAGTGGCTATTCAGCCACTTCATGGAGGGCGGACTTGCCTATCGTGGTGAGGCCCTCGTGAACTGGTCGGAGTCACTGCAGACTGTCCTCGCCAACGAGCAGGTGATTGATGGCAAGGATGAGCGCACAGGGCAACCGGTAGTTCAGAAGCTGATGTCGCAGTGGTTCTTTGGCATCACCCAGTACGCCGACGAGTTGCTCGGGTCAGAGGGCATCGACTGGCCCGTGGCCATTCGCAAGGCGCAGGCCAACTGGATCGGACGCAGCGAAGGGGGCAGGGTCGTCTTCAAGACAGAGGACGGCACCGCGATCGACATTTTTACGACGCGTCCGGACACGCTGTGGGGCGCCACCTTCATGGTGCTGGCACCCGAGCAC
Source organism: Acidobacteriota bacterium (assembly GCA_029263295.1). Classification (GTDB taxonomy): domain Bacteria; phylum Acidobacteriota; class UBA890; order UBA890; family WLXD01; genus WLXD01. The sequence continues at coordinate 23,318 of JAJCXT010000073.1, forward strand.
GACCTGGTTTCCGTTCTCGCCAGCGACGAACAGCGGGCCGAGCTGGACGCCTACATTGCCGCGGCGGGTAGGGTCAGCGAGATAGAGCGCAGCGCTGAGGATCGTGAAAAGACGGGCGTTTTCACCGGCGGATACGCGATTAACCCGACCACCGGTGAGCGAATCCCCGTGTGGATAGCCGACTACGTGATGCTCGGCTACGGTACGGGCGCGATAATGGCCGTGCCGGCGCATGACCAGCGTGACTTCGAGTTCGCCCGCAAGTTCGGCCTCGAGATCCGTCCGGTGATAGCTCCCGTCGAGGGGATCGCGGACGCCGAGGCGATGACCGAGGCGTACGTCGGCGACGGCACGATGATCAACAGCGGCCCTCTGGATGGCACGCGCTGCAGCGATGCCAAGGGCCGAGCTAACCCGGCGATCGCCGCTGCGATCGAATGGCTCGAGGAGAATGGCGCAGGTCGCGAGGCCATCAATTACCGCCTGCGGGACTGGCTCATTAGCAGGCAGCGCTACTGGGGTTGCCCGATTCCGGTGGTGAAACGCGCCGACGGTGAGTATGAAACGGTCGCCGACGAGGACCTGCCGGTGCTGCTGCCTGAGGATGTGGAATTCATGCCGACAGGGCGGAGCCCGCTCAAGTCGCATGCCGACTTCATGGCAGCGGTTGACCGCGCCGGTGCCCCGGCCGAGCGTGAGACGGACACGATGGATACGTTCATGTGTTCATCCTGGTACCAGTATCGGTATCTGAGTCCCAGCTACGACGGTGGCCCGTTCGATCCCGAAGAGGCGGCCTACTGGCTGCCGGTGGACGCCTATACGGGGGGTGCTGAACACGCGACGATGCACCTGCTCTACACGCGCTTCTTCACGAAAGCGATGCGTGATTTGGGGATGTTCGAGGAGACGTCCGAGGCGATGCGTCGCCATGGCCGCGATCCGGAGGGGTTGTTCGACGAGCCCATGTTGCTTCTGCGCAATCAGGGGCAGGTGCTGGGCGAGGAACGCCCGGGCGATGTAATCGCCGCCAGCGGCACGGTTGTCGGAAAGGTGCTGCAGGCCACGCTCGTCAGGGTCGTTGACGCCGGGGTCGGGGAGGAAGCGGACGTTGTGGGCGAGATCGTCCGACGTACCGAGAATATTCTCACGGTCGATACTGGCGAGGGGCACCTGGCCACCGTCGAGATCGGACCGGATGCGGTGGTCGAGATCCCCGCGATCGATGGGGCCAATACCGTGGCCCAATTACGCCATCATTTGGACATCCAGCGCATGTCCAAGAGCAAGGGCAACGTTATCAACCCGGATATCTGGGTACAGCGGTACGGTACCGACGTATTGCGTGCCTATCTGATGTTCGGATTCGACTGGGCCAAGGGCGGCCCGTTCGATAGCGCCGGCATGCAGGGCGTCGTGCGCTGGCTGCAGGACGTGTGGGCGATAGTTACCGAGCCGCCGCAGGGTGACGGTGACGCGGCGCGCGAAGAGGACATTGAACGGCGCCTCCATCAGACGATCGACAAGGTGCAGCGGGGTCTCGAGGACTTCAGCTTCAACACCGCGATTGCTGCCCTCATGGCCTTCCGCAATGACCTGCGGGCGGCGCTTCGCGAGGGCGCACTGGGCGAGTCCGCGTGGCGCCGCACCGTGGATCCGATGGTGCGCCTGATGGCTCCGTTCGCGCCGTACACGGCCGAAGAGATGTGGGAACGGCTCGGCGGGGACTTCAGTGTCCATCATCAGGAATGGCCGGCGTACGATGAGGCCAAGGCAGCCGAGGACACCGTGACCCTCGTGGTTTTGGTGAATGGTAAAGTGCGTGACCGGGTGGAGGTGCCTGCCGGGGTCGAGGACGCAGACGCTCGCGAGATCGGTCTTCAGACCGAGGGCGCGCGTCGCTATATCGCGGACAACGAACCTCGTAAGGTGATCTTCATTCCTGGCCGCAAGGGCCAGGAACCGAAATTGAACATCGTCGTTTGAGAACGGAGGCACGGACGTTGCCGACAACGCGGACTGGTTGGCGGTTCCGGGTGCTCCTTGTTCTCGCGAGCCTCTTTCTGCTTGAGGGGTGTGGATACTCGCTGGTGGGCCAGGGAGCTTTCCTGCCCGACTATGTGCGCGTCGTAGCGATTCCCACCTTCGTGAACAACACGCGGCGCTTCGAACTCGAGGTTCGAGTGACGGATGCGGTGACGCGTGAGTTCGTCTCACGGGGCAGCTATCGGGTCGTCGGCCAGCAGGGCGGTGCGGACGCCGTCCTACTCGGAGAGATTCTGGCCTTCGAGGTGCGCCCGATCGGTCTCGATAGGCAGGAGACGGCAGACACCTGGCAGGTCACCATCCGTGCGCGGGTGACATTCACCGACCTGGTGGCGAACAAGGTGTTGTTCACCAACAGCAACTTCACCTATCAGGATCAGTTCGAATTCCCGGCCACGGGCGCGGGCCAGATCGACATCGAGGTAGGTTCGATCGACGAGATCTCCAGGGAATTCGCGCGCGCCGTCGTGGCGAGTATTCTCGAGGGCTTCTAGCGGTGGGCTGCTAGCGGTGGGCTGCTAGGTGGCGCGACGGGCGCAGAAGTCAGCGGGAGTGAGCATGCCGGAGCTACGGCGTGCGGTGGGGGACGGCAAGATCGCACCCGCCTATCTGCTCCTGGGAGACGAGGCCGCGCTGCGCCGGCGCGCACTCGAGTGCATTCGTTCAGTGTTCGACGAAGACGCGGGGCTCCCTGGCACGGTGGTCCAGCTGGATGGCGCCCGGGTCTCGGTCGCCGAGGTGGTCGACGAAGCCCGCTCGCTGCCTCTCTTCGGATTGATGGCAGATGGCCCGGCGCGGCTGGTCTGGGTCATCGACGCCCATCGGCTCGAGGGCGGAGACATTGCGGCGTTGGCGACGTACCTCGAGGATCCTGTACCGGCCACGTGCGTCGTGTTCGAGGCCGGAAAACTGGACAAGCGCAAGGCGCTCTACAAGACCGTGTCCAAGGGCGCCGTCGTGGTGGATTGTGAGCCGCCCAAGCGCGAGGGCGACGTGGCGATCTGGATCGAGGCGACGCTGCGCAACCGCGGGCACGCGATCGACGCCGACGCCGTCGCATATCTGCTGCAGATGGCTGGCACGCGGATCACCGTGCTGGAGCAGGAGCTCGAGAAGGCGATGCTGTACGTCGGTGAAGGCGGCGCCGTGGGAGCGGCCGACCTGGAGGGCCTCATGGGGCGCACGCGTGAGCATTCCGTCTTCGAGTTGACCGACGCGCTGGTGCGCGGCGACCGCGAGGCCGCATTACGCCTGTTGAACGTCCTGCTCGATGACGGCGAAGCCCCGATTGCAGTCCTGGCGATGATCGGCTGGATTTGCCGCCAGTTGGTGGTCGCGGCCGACCTGGCGGCATCCGACTGCTCACGCAAGGAAGCAATGGAAGGTATCGCCGGACGCTGGCAACAGCGCGGCGAAATCCTCGATCGCGCCCGCGGGTCCGGGCGCGAGAAGCTGATCGCGACCCTGGTCGGCTGCGCTGACGCAGATCTCTTTATCAAGCGGATGCGCGACACGCGACCCGGAGTAGACAGACTTCGTCCCGCACGAGGCAGATTGGAGGCGCTATGCCGTCAGATCTGTGCCGCGTAGGGCATTTGAGCCGCGTGAGGCTCCGTCAGCTCGATTCGAGCTTGCTAATTTGGCGCGACAGGCGCGACTTCTTGCGGGCGGCCTGATTGCGATGAATCACGCCGCGCTGAGCCGTACGATCCAGCATGGCCTGAGCTTCGCGCCAGGTTGCGCGCACGGTGTCCATGTCGCCGGCCTCGATGGCCTCGTCCAGCTTGCGAAGCGAGGTACGCAGGGCGGAGCGGCGGCCGCGGTTGCGGTCGCGGCGCACGGCACTCTGGCGCATACGCTTCTTTGCAGATTCAATATTGGGCATTGGGTCCGAGATCTCCTTGATCAAACGCTCGAATCAGCAAGGTTAGGATGAGTGTCGACGGGCGTCAAACGCCAAAATTGCCTTTTAGCGCAGCTTCTCTCGGGGGCAGCGATGTCTTCTGAGACCACCACGCAGTCAGCGCAGACGGGACGGCTACTGCGCGCCGCCGGAACGGTTGGTGGAATGACGCTGGTGTCCCGCGTCCTCGGCCTACTCCGCGATGTCGTGCTTTCCGGCCTGCTCGGCGCCGGCATGGCCGCGGACGCGTGGAGTGCGGCGTTCACGTTGCCCAATACGCTCCGTCGACTGGTAGGTGAAGGGAACATCTCTGCGGCTTTCATCCCCGTGTTCGCGCGTTACTCAGCCGAACGCACCGAGGAGGAGTCGTGGGCGTTGGCGTCCCGGTTCTTCACGACCGTGGTGATTGTTGCTGGCGCTTTGAGCGCGCTTGGGATCCTGCTGGCTCCGTGGATCGTGGGCTTCATGTTCGAAGGGTACGCGTCTGTAGGGGGGAAGATCGAGCTGACGACTGCGCTCACTCGGGCGGTCTTCGGCTATCTGCTCTTCATTTCCCTCACCGCGGTCTTGATGGGCGCGCTCAATGCCCGTCATCACTTCGCTGCTGCGGCGTTCACTCCGGTCTTGCTGAACCTGTCGATCATTGCCGGCGCCACCCTAATGTGGGGCCGGGCGCCGGCACTGGCGGTCTGGGGTATCGCGGCAGGCGCCATGGTAGGCGGCGTCCTGCAGTTTCTGTTCCTGGTGCCTTTTGCGCGACGGCTCGGAATGTCGGTACGACCCACCTGGCCACTCGGCGACCCCGCCCTGGGTGAGATTGGGCGTTTGATGCTCCCCGGCCTTATCGGCGCGGGCGTAGTCCAGATCAACATTCTCGTGGGTCGAAAGCTCGCCAGCTCGCTAGTCGAGGGCTCCATCACGTCGCTCTACTTCGCCTCGCGTCTCAACGAACTGGCCCTCGGCGTATTCGCTGTCGCCGTGGCCACGGTGGTGCTTCCTGTGATGGCCCAGCAGGGCGCGGCCGGTGACATGACACGGCTGCGGGCTACTCTGGGCTTTGCGCTCCGTCAGGTGAGCGCCGTGACCATCCCTGCCGCTGTGGGGCTCGTCCTCCTGCGTCACGAGATCGTGGCGACCCTGTTCGAACACGGAGAGTTCACCGCGGCCGCGACGTCGCTGACGGCGTCGGCAGTATGGGGCTACGCCATAGGACTCGCGGCTGTGGCCAGTGTGCGGATCGTCGTGCAGGCGTTCTACGCGCTCCGCGACACGCGGACCCCCGTGGTCGTTGCCTCCGGGGCCATGCTAGTCAACGTCGCAGGGTGTCTGTTGCTGCGGGGCCCGCTGCAGAACGCCGGCATCGCTCTGGCCAACTCGATTGCCGCCGGCTTCGCCGCGATCGTGTTGCTAGGTCTATTGCGACGTCGCCTCGGTACTCTCGGCGGTGGCGAACTCCTGAGTAGCCTCCTGCGAATCGGGTTCGCGGCGGCTGTGATGGGATGGGTCGTCGATGCGCTGCACCCCGTGATTGCGCGTCCGGATCCGGCGTTGGTCGAAGGCTGGCTGCGGTTGCTGGCGCTGGTGGCAGCCGGCGCCGTGACCTATCTGGCTGCGCTTGCCGCGGTGGGGGCGCCGGAACTCAATGAACTCCGCGCGGTTGGTGCGCGACGCTTGCCTGATACCCTCGACGACGATGTGCAGGGGGACTGATGATAGCGGTGGTGCAGCGAGTAGCCTCGGCGCGTGTCGTCGTCGCCGGGCGCGTCGTGGGCGAGATCGGGGCCGGGTTTCTGGCACTTGTCGGCGCAGTGGATGGCGATTCCGTCGCCGACATTGAGTACGTCGAAAAGCGACTAGCGACCCTGCGGCTGTTTGCGGACGAGGGCGGGCGAATGAATCGTTCGATCGACGAGATCAACGGCGCGTTGCTGATCGTGTCGCAGTTCACCCTGGCTGCGGACACCCGCAAAGGTCGCCGCCCGAGTTTCGTCAAGGCACTGGCCCCTGAGATCGCGGAGCCCATGATCGAGGACCTAGTTGCCCGCCTGGCCGCACGCGGAGTTCCGGTCGAGACCGGCGAGTTCGGCGCCAGCATGCAGGTCGAGCTCATCAACGATGGACCCGTCACGATCGTGCTGGACTCGCGCGACCGATCGCGCGGGGCCACCCGCTCGGCCGAGGGCCAGGGGCAATGAGCGGTACACGGCTCGGCGGCTGGGAGCTGGATTACCTCGAGTACCTCCGCGTGGAACTCGGGCGGTCCGAGCGTACGCTGCGGTCCTATACGGCCGACCTCAGGCAGTTCGATGCCTGGTGCACGGAGGAGAAGATCGACCCCATGTCCGTGACCCCCGCCCAGTTGCGGCGCTGGCTCGCGGCGCTGGAGCAGAAAGGGTGTGGTGGCCGGACCCGCGCTCGCAAGTTGTCCACTCTGCGCGGCTTCTTCCGTCGCCTGATGGACAGCGGCCGGGTGGACAAGGATCCGACCGAGCTGCTGAAGGCGCGCGAGCGACGGAGGCCGCTGCCGAAGACGCTCACGCGTGAGGAGGTCGATCGCCTGATTGCTCAGCCAGTGACTACTGAAGCGACTGGGTTGCGCGACCGTGCGATGCTCGAGGTCGCCTACGGGTGCGGTCTACGGGTCTCCGAGGTGATCGGGCTGCAACTCGCCGACGTGGAGGGCGAAGAAGGCTTCGTGCGCTGCTACGGCAAGGGAAGCAAAGAGCGCCTGGTGCCGTTGGGCGACGAGGCTGCGCACTGGCTCGAGCGTTATGTCGCCGAGGGACGGCTGAAGTTCAATCCGGCACCGAGAGAGCAGAGCGTCTTCCTGGGACGCCGAGGCGGGCCGTTGACGCGACAGTGGTTCGGCAAGTTGCTGAAGCAGTACGCGACCGACGCCGGTATTGCGCGCGCACGGGTGACCCCGCACGTACTGCGGCACTCGTTCGCGACGCACCTTCTGGAAGGGAACGCGGACCTGCGGGCCGTGCAGGCGATGCTCGGGCATACCCAAATCGCTACGACAGAGATCTACACGCACGTCGACCGAGCGCGGCTCCGCGCCGTCTACGATGCCCACCACCCGAGGGCGCGGTGAACAGTTTGCTGCAGTCCCTGGATCCGGCCGACCTCCAACTGGTGCTCGAATGCGGCGAACTGGCGGCCGCCCGAGGATTTCGTGCGTTCCTCGTCGGCGGGGCCGTGCGTGATCTGGTCCTGGGCCTCGAGTCGCCCGATATCGACGTCCTCGTGGTGGGTGACGCCATTGCGGTCGCCCAGGATCTAGCTCGTCAACACGACGGCGAGGTGCTCAGGCACCATGCGTTTCAGACCGCCACGGTGACCCTGCGGGACGGTCGCCGGATCGACTTCGCGACCGCTCGTTCCGAAACCTACAGCAAACCCGGCATTTTGCCGGAGGTGACACCGGGAACGCTCGAGCAGGACCTCGAGCGGCGCGATTTTACGATCAACACGATGGCCCTGGCCCTGCATCCGGACGGGCCGGGTGAGCTCTTCGACCCGTGCGAGGGACAGGAGGATGTGCGCGGCGCGCAGGTCCGTTTCCTGCACGAACAGTCCTTCAGCGATGACCCGACGCGTCTGCTGCGCGCCCTTCGCTTCGCGTTGCGCCTGGGATACCGAATCGAGTCGCGTACCGCTACAGGGATTCGCGCGGCCGCGCAGGGTGAATTTCTGGGCGACATCTCGGGTGCCCGCCTCGGGCGCGAGTTCGGCAAGCTCCTGTCGGAGCAGCCGGTGGCAGGCGCCGCTGCTTTGCAGGAGTGGGGTCTGTTGGAAGGCGTTTTCCCAGGGCTGGACGTGGATTCCGGCCGGCTCACGCGCCTTGCCGAGCTTGTCGAGTCGGAGGCGCCCGACGAACTCCGGCCGTGGATGACGCTGGCGTTGTTGGCGGTTCACCTCGCGCCGCAAGAGCGTTGGGATCTGGTGCGGCGACTCAACCTGCCACGGGAGGCTCAGCGAATAGTTGTCGATAGCGGCGAGCCATGGCGGCTGGCGCTGGAGGCACTGAATCAGCTCTCTGTTGATGCGCCCCCAAGCGCGGTGGCTGATGTGCTGGACGTGCTGAGTGCTGAGGTCCTTGCGGTCGGAGTTAGCGGCGTCAAGGAGTCGTCGCAGCGCGATGCCGCGCTGCGCTACTTGCATGAGCATCGGCAACTGGTGCCCGATCTGGATGGCGCGGCGATCCTGGAGCTCGGGTGCGCCGACGGGCCGGCCGTCGGAGATGTGTTGCGGGCTTTGCGGCGAGCCCGGATCGACGGCGATGTAACGGATCCTGCCAGTGAGCGGACGCTGGCCGAGCGGCTCGTCAGAGAGGCAAATTGACCGTCTGACAGGCCGCGTGTACGCTTCGTAATGATCCGCGCCGCGTCCTTCCGCGGGCGTCGTTCTTCGCGCCTGCCTGACTGTACCGTCGGTCACCTTCACGACCTTTCGCGACCCCTCCGGGAACAACGAACACCATGTCTAACCGAAGCTATCTCCTGACATCCGAGTCCGTCACAGAGGGCCACCCCGACAAGATTGCCGACCAGGTGTCGGACGCCGTTCTGGATGCCATCATGGCGAATGACCCCATGGGTCGAGTCGCGTGCGAGACCATGGTTACGACAGGGCTCGCGATCGTTGCCGGTGAGATCACGACAACCCAGTACGTTGATATCCCGAGCCTCGTGCGCAAGACGATCCGGGAGATCGGGTACACGCGAGCCAAGTACGGCTTCGATGCTGACACCTGCGGTGTGATCACTACCATCGACGAGCAGTCGCGCGACATCGCGATGGGTGTTGACCCGGGCGGCGCCGGAGATCAGGGGCTCATGTTCGGCTATGCCTCGGTCGAGACCGAAGAACTCATGCCGATGCCGATCACGCTGGCACACCGGTTGTGCCGCCGCCTGAGCGAGGTGCGTAAGGACGACACGCTCGATTACCTGCGCCCTGACGGCAAGTCTCAGGTGACGGTCGAGTATGTCAACGGTCGCCCGAGCCGTGTCGACACCGTTGTGGTGAGCACGCAGCATGGTGACGAGGTGGCTACCAGCGTGATCCAGGAAGACATCCTGGAGAAGGTAATCAACCCCATCGTTCCCGAAGAGCTGCGCGACGAGAACACGAAGTACCACATCAATCCGACCGGGCGTTTCGTCACCGGCGGCCCGCAGGGCGACTGTGGTCTGACGGGACGCAAGATCATTGTCGACACCTATGGCGGGGTTGGCAGTCACGGTGGCGGGGCGTTTTCCGGCAAGGACTGCACCAAGGTCGATCGCACGGCCTCGTACATGGCGCGCTACATCGTGAAGAACCTGGTCGCGGCGGGAGTGGCCGAGCGCCTCGAGCTACAGCTCGCGTACGCCATCGGCGTTGCCGATCCGGTGTCGATCATGGTTCATGGTCGGGGAACGGAGCGTGTCGATGAAGCCCGCATCGTAGAGGCCATTCGCGAGATCTTCCCGCTCGACCCGAAGGGGATGATCGAGCACCTCGATCTCCGTCGCCCGATCTACCAGCAGACGGCCGCGTACGGCCACTTTGGCCGCGACGGGTTTCCCTGGGAGTCGACGAAGATGGCCGACGACGTGCGTCGCTTCCTCGACCTGTCCGACGCCGATATGCCCGCAAGCGCTGGCGAAGCCAACTAGCAGTCCGGCACGTCCCGCCCGCGGTACACATCCCCTGGAAGCCACGGACTGCTAGGTCTAGGGCCTAGGTGCGCACGCCGAGTGCCTGATACGTGCCCAGCGACAAGAAGAGCAGGTGCGGCGCCCACGCCGCAAGGGGCGGTGGAAGCTGGTTGGCGTAGCCGAAGGCCTGGAACACGCCAAAGGCGATCCAGTAGACCGCCACGAGAGCCACTGCCACCGCCACGCCGCTGAGCGCGCCGCGGCGCCCCATGCGGAAGGCGAATGGCACCCCGACGATCGTCATGACGAATACGATGGCCGGCGTGGCCACCTTCATGTTCAGGTCCACCCAGGCGCGGTGCGTCTCGTAGCCCTGCTGTTCCAGAAGCTCGATGTGCTCACGTAGCTCGAGCATCGTCATCTGGTCTGGCAGCAATTCGTTCTCGCGGAAATAGTCCGGGTCGCGTTCGAGGTGGTCCATGCGCGCGAAGCTGAATTCCTCCAGCGGCGTGGGGCGTATCGTGTTGCCTTCGCGGATGAAGAAGCGACGCCAACCATCGCGTGCCTCCCAAGCCCCGTCCCGCCACTCGGCGATCGACGCATACTCCATGCGGGCGATGGAACTGCCCTCGCCCAGGTAGTAGACGCGCAGGCCCAGGAATTGCGATCGGCTCTCGAGAAACTCGGCGAAGTGAAAGACGACGCCGCCCTCGGAGAATACCCAGGTTTGTTCCTGTTGCAGGGTGACGGTGGTCGAGGGACGCATCGCCTCTTCGACTGCCTTGGCCTGCTGGGTGGTGTAGGGGAGGACGTACTCTTGCAGCGCGTACTGCCCGACCGTGAGGAGCAGCGCCGGTACCAGGATCGGCACCATCAGCCGGTAGAGCGAGACGCCGCCAGCCAGCGAGGCCACGATTTCACCGTGTTTCGACATCAAGCTGAAGACGGCTAGTACGGTGACCACCGCCGCCATCGGCGTGACGTCAAACACGATCTCCCAGACGAAGTAGCGAAGGTAGTCGGGAATGAACTCGGGTTGGGTGACGTAGGACGCCTTGTCGATCCAGGTGCCCATCGTGAAGATCACTATGAACGCCGAGAAGGTCAGCGCGAAGATGGTCAGGTAGTTCTGCATGACCAGGCGGTCCAGCGTGCGCGGGAAGGATGCGCCCTTCCTGCCACGCCGGCGCCGCGCCGAGCGGTGCAGGATGCGCTCCACGTACCAGCTGCGCAGGCCGTCCCATGACTGCAGCCAGAGCGGCTCGATTCGTCGCCAGATCCCGAAGTCGGCCTCGCGGCTTTTCTTCCAGAGAAGTACCAGCGCGGCGATGCCGAGCACTATGTTCCCCGCCCACACCCCGAGCCAAGGAGCTATCTGACCCGCGTCGGCCTGTTGCTCTCCATTCTGAGCGAAGAAGTAGTAGACGACGATAACGAGCGTGCCGATGGCGAAACCACTGGCGGTGGTTTGCCGTTGCGTGGAAATGCCGAGCGGAAGCGCGATGATCCCCATGACGATGCACGCGAATGGGAACGCGAACTTCTTGTGGACCTCGACCTGCAGATCCCATGCCGCCTCGCCGTTACTTTGCCGTGCCGCGATCGCCGCACGCAGTTCGGACAGGCTCATCGAGCGGCCGTCCTTGCCGATCTGGCCGAGCAGCGAATCGTTCTCGGACCACACGAGTTCACTGCGCATTTCGAACGCTGTGACGGTTACGTCCGCCGGGTCGTCCTGCGCGGTGATCACGACGCCGTTGATCATCTCCAAGTACGTGCGACGACCGTCGTCGTCTATGCGCGGGAACGCCTTTTCGGCACGCAGGATTGTCGGGGGCTCCGAATCGGTCCGCGCCGCGAACACGCCGCGCCACTCGGCGCCTTGGTCAACGATGTCTTCCACGTACAGCACGAGATTCGGAAAGTCGTCGTTGAAGACGCGGGGCTTGACCTCATTGGAGAACGCTCGCTGGGTGATCGTCTCCCACTGCATGGCCATGAGATTCGTGTTTCCCCACGGCATCATCACCATGTACACCCAACTGGTGGCGGCCCACAGAATGGTTGCGGCTATGAGCACGGGGGGCAGCAGATGCAGCAGGCTGACTCCGGCGGCGCGTAGGGCGACGATCTCAAAATCAGCGGACATCCGGCCGAACGCGATGAGGCTGCCGACCAGCAGACCCATCGGGATGGTTAGCACCATGATGTGCGGCAGGCTGTAGACGACGGCCCACAACACGTTCTCCAACTCGGCGCCATAGACGATCCACAGCTGCGAGATGCGCAGCAGAAAACGCATCAGGAACAGAAACGTGAAAACCCCGAAGCCCAGCAAGGTCGGTGTCAGTAGCTCCTGGATCACGTGACGCCAGAGGATCAGCGCCGGCCTGTGACGCATGATCGAAGCGACGGCGCTGCTCATCGCGTGGCCTCGTAGTAGCGCGCCAGGACGCGCGGAGAGAGCCCGATCGTGTATCCCGCGCGTAGAAGCCACATCAGCAGGATGGTCCTCCACGGGCCATGGTTCTCCCAGCGACGGGCGGAGGTGGTCACTGTCCCTTCAAGCCGGACGATCTTGCCAAGACCCCGGAGGCGCGTGCAGATCTCCACATCCTCGAACAAAGGGAGGGGAGGAAAACCGCCGAGCTGATCGAAAGCCTCGCGGGTCATGAAGATCGCTTGATCTCCGGTCGCAACACCTGTCAGCCCGCTGCGCGTCGTGATCATCCAGCTGACCAGGCGCAGTAGCGGACGTCGCGAGTCGAGGCGTACACGAAAGAACCCGCCGACGGCACCGGCGTTGATCGCCGCCCTGATCTCGACGTCGGCCTCCTGCGGTAGCCGGGTGTCGGCGTGAAGAAACAGGATCACGTCGCCGCGACCCGTCCCGGCCCCTGCATTCATCTGGCCGGCGCGGCCGCGGGGGGCGCTGATGCAGGGCAATCCGCTCGCGCGCAGTAGCTTGCCGCCGCCGTCGTCGCTGCTGCCGTCGACCAGGACGACGTCTACGCCGGACCTCTCGTGCAGGATCCGGAGGCGCCGAAGCACCTCCGGGAGCGCAGCAACCTCGTTATGAACCGGAACGACTACGTTGAGACGCAAACCTATCCGCCAGATTAATTGGGACGTCTGCGCGACCGGCCAGAGTAGCCGCAGCAGTTCGTCGTCGATTCTACCAGTCGGCCGTCTCTGGATCGCGGCAGCATGCTGCCGGCGGGGCCGGATTGCCTCATCGGGTCGTCCCCGAGCGCTGCTGTCGCCGAACCTCTCTTCGGAAGAGCCGCGCAAACTCCTTGACCTCCGCTACGCGAAACTCCGGGACGGCTCGCATCGTGGCCTCGCGCAGGAGTACCTCGACAGGGTCACAGGGGCCGCCCCGTAGCCCCCGAACCACCGGAGCGTTGGAGCGGCCCCTTTTGGCGCTAGGAAGCAGTCGACTGGCACTTGCCCGAACCGTGCGGGCCCGTACAGGCGGTGCCGGCAGCGGTGTTCTCGTCGCACTCGCTCCCGATCGGCCCGTCCACACTTATGCCCAGCGCGTTCACGCAGCGCATGATGTCCATGGGCTGCTCGTTGCTGGACGTGCCGGCGAAGTAGCCGAGCACGAACCCGCCACCTGCGCCAATCAACCACCCAACGATGATGAGCTTGGAAGTAAACGCCTTGTGGCCCTTGACCCTCGCTGGCTCGACAGTAGACATGAGATCACCTCCTAGTGATCGCTGTGTGTGTGCCAGCCACGATCGCCGGACAGGTGGCCAGAGTCCTGAAGAGAACCTTAGGAACACCTGAAACGAGGGCCACCCCGTGAACGTCACCTAGCGAACGTTGGAGCGGCCCCGGTACCGCTACAGAGGTGAGACGGGCAGGGGCGGCTGCGGGAGTTGCCGCGGAAATGATGTCGCAAAAGTCCCAGCGCCCGGGTCTTAGTAGTGACGGAGCATGTCGCTCCTAGCAACGGGTGCCGGCATTCAAAGATGTTGGCGCCCAGGGAGATGCTGCGCCATGGGAGTTTCCAGGGAAACACGCTTATCAAGGAGCACGACACGTTGGACCGTGTCATCACGTTTACCCACGAGGACCTGGACCCGTCAGTCATGAGCGTAGGCGGCACCTTCCAGTTTTCCATCGATGGAACGTCGTTCTTGTTTCCGATCACAGGGACGGTTGTTCGATGGGACGGCGCACACAATCGGTGGTTGTTCAGCCTCGTTGGGACAGGGTCGGTCTGGCCAGACGACGGAACGCAGCCCGCCGAGCGATTCGGAATCTGCGGCATCTACGGCTACGCCGACGGCGGGAGCCAGACGACGCTTCCAGAGGTATGGGATTCGGGTGGTCCCTCGTAAAACTCCAGATTCGGTCGTTCTAGATAGCTGAACGTCCAGGGGAGGCGCGGAGTTGTCGGGCAGGGGTCTTCGGTAGCTCCGTGTCCACCCCCTATGGGTCGACACGATCACAAACCACCGAGTAAGGAGGTACGCCCGTGCGCAAACCGTATGATCGCCATGCAGCCTTGCTGAAGCGAGCGTGGGCGTTCGCCTCGGTGGGCGTCCTGCTTGGGCTGCTCCTCGGGTACCTGTACGGCAATCGCGGCACCGAGATCATCAACTGCTCTGGTAGTTGTGGCGGCGGGGCGACGATCTCGTGGGAGTGCTCCGACGGCAACGACTGCTCGCTGAACTGTACGAGTGGCTCAGCCGTGGGCAGCTGTGCGGCGCGTTGATCGGGCAGGTACGCATGCGGGGCCGTTCGTCGCTGAGTTGCCCATCGACTTTTTCGGGTAGCTCTGCGTCCACCATTACAAGGCTGTGGCACGGGGCTTCTTCGTAACAGGGGAGCGGGGCGCCCCGTGGCCGCGGCCGCCGTTCGGACGGGCTCAGCCTGTCGCGAGTTCGTCACTGTGAAGGAAGTGGACCCGGAACACATCAAGCGCCTGGCGCGCGGATACCTGCAGGGTGCTCGATGACAGCGCTCGCTCCAATGCAGGCTGGTAGCCTCTAGTCCACCTCACTCAGATCAGCACATTACTGACGAGGCCGCCACGATGGCAGATGCGCCCGGGGACTCCCATCGAGAGAAGCTCTTTGCCGAAGAACACGAACGGCTTATCGCGAGCGACCTTTGGTGGCGCGAGAAGGGCAGCGATCTGCGCTCAGCGGCAGAGGCCGTGTGGGAGAGCTGGGAGTTGCAGCGCCCGCCATACCTGATGCTCTGCGGGATGTCCCTTGAGTCGCTGTACAAGGCGATCGCCGTGGCCCGAGGCAAGAGACCTCGCTACCACCACAAGCTCGTGGAATTGGCCGCCTACGCCGAATTTCCGGTCGCCGAGTCTGACAGAGGAGCATTAAGGCTCCTGACCGCGGCGATCTACTGGAATGGTAAGTACCCCGTGCCCAAGGAGTCTGGAGACCTGGCGGAGTACGGGGACCTCTTTCACTCGGTGATGTCGGACGTCGTCCCGTCGAGCGGATCTCTTCGCGTTCTGCGCCCAAACAACGCCCTGGACTGGGAGCACTTCTGCAGGCTTTGGAGCGTTGCTGAGAGGTTCTTCTGGAAGACGCGGGCAAGATAGCCTCCTAAACCAGGCTACACTGACATGAGCCATGGAGGCCGCCGTGGTTGAGACATAGGCCATGGAACTGATGCAGGCCACGCTGAGCGCTTCCCCGCCTACCCGCGGCCAGGCGCCGATCAACGCGGAGATCACCCCGCACTGTTTCCGGCACGACTTCGCGACGTTCCTGTGCAACGAGACAGAGATGCCGCTCACCGAGGTTCGCGATGTTATGGGACACTCCTCGATCAAGATCACGGAGCGGTATCTGCACCCGGACCGGGCCCAGCCTCGGGCCGGCGCTCCGAGCGAGGCGAATTGGTATTCCACGGGTATCTGAGAAAGTCTCGGAAGACGCAACCCCTGCAAAACCAGCAGGTTAGGTTTCCAGAACATGTTTCGGGCCGTAATCCTTGGTAGCGGGGCTTCGTTACCGACGCTTCAGCGCCAGACAGCGGCGGTCGCCGTCCAGTATGAGGGCGACGTCTATCTGCTCGACTGTGGCGAGGGTACGCAATTGCAATGGCGTCGTGCCGGCCTCCGGTTCGGCCGGCTGCGGGCGGTATGCATCTCGCATCTGCACGGCGATCACATAAACGGCCTGGTCGGATTACTGCAGACGTTGTCGCTGGCCGACAGGAAAGAGCCATTGGTCCTGTGCGGACCGCCCGGGATCCGCGAGTACTGGAAGGCGATCTGTCGCTATCAGGGCGTGGGCGTTGGTTATTCGCTCGATATTCGCGAGAGCGAGGGCGGCGAGGTCATACGCGGCAAGGACCACGGGTTGAGATGTGCGCTGCTGGATCATGGGGTTCGAACTCTGGGTTTCAGCGTTTGTGAGGACGAACGGCCGGGCAGATTCGACATCGCAGCGGCCGAACAGCTCGGCGTTGCGGTGGGCCCCGACTACGGCCGCTTGCAGCGCGGTGAGACGGTGACCAGCGAGACCGGTGCCACCGTTGGACCGGAACAGGTTCTCGGGGCCGCGCGGCCTGGCCGCGGCATCGTCTACACGGCCGACACTCGCCCGTGTGTGGCGGCCGTGGAGCTTGCCCGCGACGCGAGTCTATTCATCTGCGACGCGACGTTCGGCACGGAACTGGAACGCGAGGCCCGGGCTCGCGGACATTGCACGGCGGCGCAGGCGGCGCGCATGGCGACCGAGGCCGGGGTTGATCGACTGCTGCTCACTCACATTTCGGCCCGCTACCACGATGCGCGGCCCTTGCTGGCGGAGGCGGTGGAAGTCTTCGCCAACACGGAGGTCGCCAGCGACCTCATGGAGATCACGCTGTGAACGATACGGACGGGTTGCCGGTGAACGACAGCGGGGCGCGCGAAGCCCGGCCGATGACGGAGGGCAGAGCGAGCATGACTGAAATCGTCATGCCCAACGATGCGAACCCCCACGGGTCGGTCAGCGGTGGACGCGTGCTGCATCTGATCGACGTCTGCGCGGCGGTTGCGGCGCTGCGGCACGCTCGTCGCTCGGTGGTAACGGCCTCGTTCGACGACGTGGCGTTCCTTGCTCCGGTCCCGATGGGACACGTCATCTTGCTGGACGCCCAGGTGACCGGCGTTGGCGACACGTCGATCGAGGTACGCGTGATCGTTCGCGGCGAGAACCCGATTACTGGCGACCGCCGGCACACCACGACCGCCTACGTCACTTTTGTCGCTCTGGACGACGCCGGCCGCCCGGCACAGGTGCCGGGCCTGTCGGCGAACACGGACGAAGAGCACGCCAGCATGGAGCGTTCGCGGCTCCGCCGCGAAGCACGGCTCGGTCGGCTGCATCACGACTGACACCCGCCGCCCAAAGCAGGCAGGGAAGTGAGCGAGGCCGTGGCGCCCGGGCTAGACTGGCCTTGACGGTTGCGCCGGGGGGAGCGTTCTGCACCCGCGGTCTATCTCGCCGAATCTCTAGGAGAAGAAACACGTGCGTATCGCGGTATGCATGAAGGCCGTTGTCGATCCCCAGGCGCGCATCGAGCTGGATGGGGATGGCAATCTGCGCCAGGAACAGTTGCGCTACGAAGTGAACGAGTACGACCTCTACGCTGTCGAGGAGGCGATCCGTCTTGTCGACGCGAATGGCGGCGAGGTGACCGTCATTACCCTGGGCACTGACGGAGCGGTGCAGGGGTTGCGTAAGGGGCTCGCGATGGGCGCGGCAGACGCGATTCACGTCGAATGTGACCCCTATGCGCTGGACCCTCACGGCGTGGCGCTGCTGCTCGCGGCGGCCCTGCGTGACGGCGGTTACGATCTCGTTCTCACTGGGGTCGAGTCGGACGATCTCGGCGGCTCGCAGGTGGGCGTACTCCTCGCGGAGGAACTGGACTACGCGGCGACGACGCTCGTGGTTGGCACGTCAGCGCCAGCGGACGGAGCCATGCAGGTGCGCCGCGAACTGGAGGGGGGCGAGCACGCCTCCGTCGAGGTCCAGTTGCCGGCGGTCCTGACGATTCAAAGCGGCATCAACGAACCTCGCTATCCCAGTCTCAAGGGCATCATGGCCGCGAAGCGCAAGGAACTGGCGGAGAAGACACCGGCTGATCTGGGCTTTGCGGAAATGCCGGCTCGCCGAG
Source organism: Acidobacteriota bacterium (assembly GCA_029263295.1). GTDB lineage: Bacteria > Acidobacteriota > UBA890 > UBA890 > WLXD01 > WLXD01. Next base: position 41,066 of record JAJCXT010000073.1, read on the forward strand.
TGACCGCGCTCGGGCTGGCGACGCCGCCGCCGCGCGAGCTTGCGCGCATGCTCGAGGGCAGCGCCGAAGACATGGCGGCCGAACTCGTGCGAATCCTGAGGGAAGAGGAGAAATCACTATGAGCCGCTCCATTTGGTTCGTAGCCGAGCACCAAGACGACCAGCTGCACCGAGGAGCCGCGGAGCTCGCTGGAGCCGCCCGCGCCATAGGCGACGAGACCGTGGCTGTGGTTTGTGCCGCGCCCGGCGGCACCGTGCCGCAGCAGGTAGCGCCCTTTGTCGACCGTGTTCTCGTTGTGGATGACCCTGCGCTCGACCCCTATACCGCAGGACTGTGGGCGCAGGCGATCGTCGCCCTGGCCAAGGCACAAGAGCCCGCGGCTATTCTGCTGCCGCATGCGCCGCTCGGGCGCGATCTGGCACCGGTCCTGGCCGCCCGTCTGGGCGCGGGCCTGATGACGGACTGCCTCGAGCTCGAATGGAACGAGGGCCTGGTAGGAACGCGCTCCGTGCTGCGCCGCAAGCTAGTGGCGAGGGAGCGTGTGGCGACTCCTATCGCTCTGGCCACGTGTCAGCGCGGGGCATTCGCTGCGGCACCCCCGCAGGAGGCCGGCGCCATCGAGGCGGTTGCGTCCAGCCTGGATGCCAGCACCGTCCGGACGCGTTTTGTCGCGATGGAGCGCGCCGAAGTTGGCGAAGAGAACATCACCGAGGCCGATGTGGTCGTGGCGGGTGGTCGTGGACTGGGCGACGCCGAGAAGTTCGGGCTCGTGCAGGAACTCGCGGATGTCCTTGGCGGGGTGATGGGCGCGAGCCGCCCCGTTGTCGATCAAGGCTGGGTGGCGCATGACCGACAGATCGGTTCGTCCGGCATCACCGTGCGGCCGAAACTGTACTTCGCGCTCGGCATCTCCGGGGCTGTACAGCACGTGGTCGGGATGCGGGAGAGTGACGTCATCGTCGCTATCAACAAAGACCCGCAGGCGCCGATCTTCGAGTACGCCCACTACGGAATCGCCGAGGATCTGTTCAAGGTGGTGCCCGCGTTGATCGAGGCTCTCAAGGCATAGCAGGTCCGGTGTGAGCGTCAGCCCGCTTCCACTGTGGGGGCGCGTGCCTGCTCGTACAGTTCGACGAGATCTGTCACGGAACTGATTTCGTCGACGCTCAGATCGAGGCGCCGCCTGACGATGCGCGGGAAGCGTAGGGCGAAGCCTGCCGGGTGACGATCGCTGGGGCGCACATCGTCGAACGCTACCTCCAGAATGATGTCCGGTGTTACGCGGCGAACCGACCCCGTCGTCCGCACCGTGTTCTCTTTGAAGTGCACCGTAAGTTCGGTGATCTCTGCGTCAGTGAGGCCGCTGTACGCGCGGCCGGCATCGACAAGTTGGTCGCTGCCCCGTACCGCGAAGATCAGGTCCGACAGGAGGCCCGCGCGCTTGCCACGACCCCACTCCGCGCCAGTGACCACGACGTCGAGCGTGCCGAGCGGCCGCTTCAGCTTTACCCACGCACGACCTCGCCGTCCCGGTTGGTAGGTGCTCTTGGGGTCCTTGAACACGGCGCCTTCGTTGCCGGCTGCGATGGCTGAGTCGAAGAAGGTGTTCATCGCCGCTTCGTCGGCCAGTTCAGTCCATGGGGCGCGGCGGACGGGCCCCTCGCTTGGCAGTTGCTGCAGTGCTTGCTTACGCTGCAGCAGTGGTGCGTCGATCAGGTCATAGCCGTCGGCGCGCAGCACGTCGAAAGCGATGAAGATGACCGGCGCGTCGAGAAGAAGCGTGAGCGGGACCTGTTTCCGCCCGAGTCGTCGCTGCAACGTGCCGAACGACATCGCCTGGCCGTCCACCCAGACGACGACTTCACCATCGAGGATCCACTCTCCGTGCATCGCGTCAGGAATGCTGCGGATCTCCGGGAAGAAATGAGTGAAGTCCTCGAGCGCGCGCGAGTACACGCGAACCACCTTGTCGTCACGATGCCACTGCGCGCGGATGCCGTCGTACTTGTCCTCGGCGATCGCGCCGTCGGATAGGAGGGCGCAGACCTGCGCCGCCGACTCCGCCGGATGGGCGAGCATGACTCGGACCGGCCGGTGGGCCCTGAGCGTTATTGTCTCCAGGTCGCCTCGCGCGGAGCGCTCCGCGGTAGCGCCAATGTCGCCCAGGAGCATGTGAGCACGCCGAATGGCGTCCACGGGGGTGTCGAAGGCGAGGGCTAGCGCCTCCTCCACGCGTGATGCCTGCATACCGGTTCGTAGACTGCCGAGTAGGAGCTTGGTCAGGTACTTTGCCTCGATCGGGGTCGCGCGGCCGAACAGTTCCTGCAGGAGCCGGGCCCGCCGATCGCGCCCGACACGCCCTAGTCGAGCGAGCGACTCCGCAACCAGGAGAATCGGCAGCCGCGCTGCGCCAGAGTCGCGCGGCAGTCCCTCGAGTAGTTCTGCAACTGCCGTGCCCAGGTCGCCACGCGCGGTGGCTCGTTTCAGCAGGGTCCGGCGCTCGGCGCCACCGAAGGCGGCGATGATGTCAACAAGTGTCGAACGGCCGACCTTGGTCGCAGGCGTACCCGGGGGGAGGGGAGTCCCCGCAAGGAAGCGCGCCGCGATCGCAATCCCGTCGGAGTGTTGGCTGGCCAGGTATGCAGCAGCTGCCTGGACCTTGTTCTCCGTGGAACTGTGCCCAGCGATGGTCTCTAAGGTGAGCGCCAGTGCCCGCATGACGGCGGATCTTAGCAGTCCGGCGGCTGGTAGCCGGCCGTGGCCGTGTGCGCCTGGTGTCAGAGAGGCAGGCTAGAGGCCCGCGCCCGCTCCTGCGACTGCGGCCGTGCGGTTGGCCTGTCCGGTACGCAACGTCTCGAGCGACTCGTCGCGCTGTGCCACGAAACGGCCCCAGTGGTTAGTGGGCACGGGGTCGGCGGCGGGGAACTGCAGGCGTAGCGGGTCGACATAACGGTCGCCCTGCTCCAGGCCGTAGTGAAGGTGATACCCGGTGGCGTTGCCCGTCTTGCCGACGTAGCCGAGGATCTGACCCTGTTTGACCTCGGTACCTGGCGCGATACCGCCCTCGATGCGCGACAGATGCATGTACACGGAGGTGTAGGACCCGCCGTGGCGGAGCCGCACGAACCGGCCGGGCTCGGCGCCATACCTGGCCTCGGTGACCACGCCAGCAGCCGTTGCCTGCACCGGCGTGCCGGGGTCAGCGGCGTAGTCGACGCCGCGATGTGCGCGAGCGATGCCGGTCACGGGATGGACGCGGCGCATCGAGAAGCGTGACGAGATCCGTGAGTGCTTCACCGGCGAGCGCAGGAAGGCGCGGCGGAGCGACTCGCCCTCAGGCGTGAAGTACGAACCCACTCCATCCGGATCGCGGAAGCGGACGACCGGGAGCACGCGACCATTGACGTGGAACTCGGCGCTGAGGATCTCACCGTAGCCGATGAACTTGCCCTCGACAAAGCGCTCCTCGACCACGAGATCGAGGCGGTCGCCGTAACGCAGGTCGTACTGGAAGTCGACGTCCCAGCCGTAGATGTCTCCGACCTTGATGATCAGGTCGTTCACCGAACTCCGTGTCGGCGCATACGCCGCGACGGCCCGGTGGAGGCTGTCGACGATCTCGGCGGACATGAACGTGGTCCGCGACTGGATCGGAATGTTCACTTTCACTGCGGCCCAGTCGCCGTCGTCGCGGGCTACGAACCACGCGGTCTGTCGGTCGAGCTGGTAGCGGAAACCGATCAACTCTTCAGCAGAGTCGAAGTACAGCTGGTACTCCTGACCCGGCCGGATGCGACGTACATTGATCGCCTCCGCGGCGACACCGAGCATGGTCGTCAGGTTCGAGCCCCTGAGACCGGCTCCGCGCAGCGTGGCATCGAGTGTGCTGCCGCTGGTGAATCGCGCACTGACCGCTCGTGCCGCGTCCAGCGCCACCGACTGCGGCCATGGCTGGGGCAGCTCAGGGGTTGGCGCGACAGGGCCCGAGACCGACTGGAAGGTCGTGGTGGTCGCGAACGGGGAGGGGATCGGGTTCCCTGGTAGCACCAACAGCGCGGCCCACAGCACCAGCAGCACTGCTAGGACGGTCTTAGGACGTCGGATGGGAAGCACGCCGGTCTCCGGGATATAACGTAAGCGCAAGCGTACGGCTCGCGGGGATCGCACTGTCAGCCGGAGTTTCAGGCTCAAGGCTGTTTCGGGTCCCGTTGGTAGTCAGGGGCTTCAAACAGCCAGCGGGGTGAGCGAGGCTGCCCATGGAGTAACGCGGCGTATTATACGGGTTCCGCGGACGGCCGCCAAACCGGTACTCAGCCCACAGAAGGCACGTCTCTAGGGATTGAAAGTGCTACCCGGCGACTGTTTCAATGAGACTTGTCGTGGCGGGTGGAAGTGGCGAGGCCGCGCGGCGGCGAAGTGTGAGGGTTTCGGGATAGACAAGGAGAGGTTTGACGTGACGACATCAAAGCGCATCCTCGGCTGGGCGACGGCTGCGGTGGTGTTGGGGGCGCTTGCCACGCCGATCATGGCGCAGCCGGCATCGCAGCCCTCGTTCGAAGACATTCTTCCACTCGACGACTTCTCGCCTGCGATGCTGGGCATCTATCGCAAGCTGATGCTGATCGAGGACGAGATCCGGGTCCATGCGGATCGCTATGAGGTGGACTACGTGCTCGCGCGGGCGACCTGCATGTACGAGTCGGGAGGCAACGCCAACCTCACGTCGTGGGCCGGCGCGAAGGGCTATTTCCAGGTGATGCCGTCGACGTTTCGCAGCCTCAGGGTCGACACGAACATCGAGGCGGGCATCAAGTACATCGGGCAACTCGTGAGGCAGTTCGAGCGCGAGGACTACGCGCTCGCGGCCTACAACGGTGGCCCCGGCAACGTCGGACGCGGCCGCGCGATGCGCCTCGAGTCGCTGCAATACGTGCTCGGTGTCGGGTACTACCGCACGATGCTGAAGTTGCATGAACGATCGATCCGTCACCACGCCTCCCAACTCCTTCTGACCGAGGTCGGGGAAGGGGAGGACTGGTGGGATATCGCCACGCGTCTCGACGTGCCCCTACTCCAGTTGCGATTGCACAACCCCTATCTGGCGGTTCGTCGGCTCAAGCCCGGCCAGTTCGTGGCGTATCCGCCCGTCCTTCGTGAGGGGCTGTTCGAACTCAAAGACGATTACCTGGAGTACCGCGCGCGCTTTGGCGACAATTACTTCAACCTGGCATTCACGCTGGACGTCGAACTCGACGATCTGCGCGGCGAGAACAGCCTGTGGCATCTGCAGACGCTGCCCGCGGGGATGTTGCTGCGGATTCCGCTGACGTGGGAGGACGACCACAAGGTCCACCGCGTCCGTGCCGGCGACACCGTTGCGATGGTTGCGGAGGAACTTGGCTCAACCCCGTGGCGAATTCTCCGCGATAACGGGCTGCTTTGGGACGACTCGCTGGCCGAAGTCGACGTGTTGCGGGTACGCGAGGTTCCGAAGCCGCCTCAATACGTCACGCATCGCGTACGCCGCGGCGAGAACCTGTCGAGCATCGCCCGCCGTTACGGCACGACGATCTCGACGATTCAGACGGCCAACGGCATGGGCCGACGGACGTTGATCCGCATCGGCGAGCAGCTCCGGATCCCATCGGCCGCCGAATAGCTGGTCCTCTGGGTGGCGCCTCGAGTCGAGTGTGTGAAGAAAAACTGCAACGACTCGAGGGGAGCGCTCGCGGTGGCCGTCACGGGCTCTCGTCGGATTTTCGTATATCGTTGTGATAAGGATTCTTATGGAAACTAGGAAGTCCAATAGTGGAGCCGCCTTGGCGCTCGCCTCTCGAATCGGTGTACTGCTCGCGTGCGCCTTCCTGGTGCTACCCGAGCCGCCGCGGGCCGCTTTGGCCCAGTCACAGGGCGCGCCGACCGCGTCCGTGGCGGCGCCTGCGCCGGCCACGACCACTCGGCCAGCGCAGCGACCCGATTCGTTCCCCACCTTCTTCGCCGGCATTCAGGTCAACGAGCCGGACCACGACCTCTGGGCCGCGGCGCTGGTGGACGCCGGCTTCGACGCTGTCCAGGTGACGTTGTACGCCCGCCAGCAGGCCTGGGACGGCGCGACGCTGTACTGGGACCGCGAAGCTCCGTGGGTCGTGTCCGAGATTCGCGCCGCCCGGCGTGCCGGACTGCGAGTGATTCTGGTGATGCGCGTCGCGCTCGAGCACGGATTGCCCGAGAACCGCCATCTGTGGCACGGGATGATCTGGCCGCGCGACGAGCTCGTCGCCGACTGGTTCGCCGCCTATGGCGACTTCGTTCGCTGGGGCGCTAGCCTGGCCGCCGATGAGGGCGTCGATCTGTTCGCCATTGGCAACGAGCTGAATTCGATGAGTTCCACGCGCCAGGTCGCGGAAATCCCCGACCTGTACGCGTACTACCTGGATCGACAGCGAGTCGCTGCCGTAAACGCGCGTCTCGTTGGCTGCGCCGACGCGGTGCTGCGAGACGGTGGCGGCGACGACTTGCAGCAACTCGATGGCGGTCGGTATGCGGACCTTGGGGCACTGCTCGACGCGGCCGCCGAACGGCAGCGTAGCTGGACCTTGACCGTGGCCGGATCCGTCGAACGATTGAACCGGCGCGCGGCGCGGCACGAGACGTACTGGCGCAACCTGATCCGCGAGGTCAGAGCCGAGTATGGCGGTCCGCTGACCTACGGCGGCAACTTCGATCAGTTCCGCCAGGTCGGTTTCTGGGACGCGCTGGACGTGCTCTCGGTGAACGCCTACTTCCCGCTGTCCCTGTACGGCGCGAGCCGCGGCGAGCGCCGCAGCTATATGGCCGCGCGCTGGCAGCAGATCGGCGCGGAGCTGACGGCTGCGGCCGATCTGCCGCTGATGATGCTCGAGCTGGGCTGGACGCGCAGCGCCGGAGCAACCGTGCGACCGTATTCGTACGATCGCGTGGAGGTGCTTGAGACAAGCGGCTCCGACGATCTCACCTGCGTACATTGGAACAGCCAGCCCGCCGATGCCGGCGAACGCGTGGACGCGATGCTAGCTCTGGGCGACGCGGTGGAGGCAGGCGCCCTGCCACGGTTGCGCGGTTTCACGGTCTGGAAGATGACAACGAACCCGGAGCATCGCGCGATCGAGCCGTTCGCCGTGGTGTTGCCGAGCGGCCGAGCGGTCGCTGGATCGGACCCTGATCTCGATCGCTTCGATAGCGATTATCTTGCGGCGGCGGCGCGCGTCCAGGCGGCCGTGCGTCGATAGCCCAGACTGCCAGCGCTGTCGCTGGCATAATCGAATCCCTCAGTTCGCACCTCCAGGAGTCATGCCGTGATCAAGTCTCGCCTTCCTCTACTCGCCGTTGCGCTGGCGGCGGTGGCGTCGCTCGCTTTCGTCGCCGGGACTGTTTCTCAGCCGTTGGCGCTGCACCCGGTGCAGGAAGTCGATCTGGAACTGGGCAAAGAGATCTACCAGAGCCAGTGCGAGCCGTGTCACGGAGCGCAGGGCAAGGGTGACGGCCCTGCCGCACGCTTCCTGGAGACGACGCCGCGCGACCTCACGTCGGGCAGGTGGCTATATGTCGAGGAAGTGACCCTCGAGCAAGTCGCCGACATCGTGAAAGACGGTGTTGGTGACACCGAGATGGAACCGTTCGGTGAGCTGCTGCTGGAGGAAGAGATCATCGCGGTGGCGGCGTACGTCATCGCGGAGTTCGCCAGCGAGCGTCCCTGACCAGAGCATGCGGGCAGTCTGACCAGAGCCTTCAACCAGAGCACGCGGGCAGTCTGACCAGACCCTTCGAGGGTACCGCGTACCGCCGAAGTTCGGCCCGCCAGGCATGTCCGCTGTCGGCCGGTCACGTCAGGCGGCCACGCAAGCTCACCGAACGGTCTTGACAGTTCGTGCACCGTGCGCAGACAATGTGCTCATCGGGCTGGGCGCCCCCTTTCCTTCCTTCGGCGCCAGCCTTCTGCACTTTCCCGGATTCAAGCGCGGGGATTGCCGCGCCTTTCCGGGAGTCTCACCGGATCACCTGAGCAGCATCGAATCCGTTTCGGATGCGCTCCCGATTCGTCTCCCATTCGGGGCTAGATCACTACATGTCAGAGCAACAACAGCAGCAGCCGAAACCCAAACGACGACGTGGACGCCGGCGGTCTCGTGGAGGACGGGGACGCAGGCGCGGTGGACAGAACCAGCGTCGGCCACCCAAGTTCACGCCTCCGAGCGATGAAGACACCGCCGCACTACTCGAGGGATGTCACTCCATCGAGGATCTGCTCGACGCCAAGCCTGCTGACCTGAAGGCCATCGCGGCGGAGCTCGAGATCGCGGACATCGATGAGATGGCGCCGGACGTGCTCGTTCAGGCGATTCTCACGGCACAGGCTGAGAAGAACGGCCTCGTTTATCGCGAAGGCGTGCTGGAGTCTCTGCCCGACGGCTACGGCTTCATGCGAGCCGCAGAGAACTCTTATCTGCCGGGTGACGAAGATGTCTACGTCTCCCCTACCCAGATCCGACGTTTCGATTTGCGCACCGGCGACCAGATCATGGGCAGCGTACGCCCGCCGAAGCAGGGTGAGAAGTACTTTGCGCTGGTTCAGATCGACGAGATCAACGGCGGCACGCCGAGTTCGGCTCTCGACCGAGGAGTGTTCGCGGAGCTCACTCCGCATCATCCCGAGCGCCAGATCGTGATCGAAGGCGGCGAAGAGGATGATCCGGCGGGTCGCGTGATCGACCTGTTGTGCCCGCTCGGTTTCGGCCAACGTGCTCTCATCGTGTCGCCCCCGCGCGCGGGTAAGACGATCCTGCTGAAGACCATTGCGAACGGTCTGGCAGAGAACCACCCCGACGTGAAGCTCATCGTGCTGCTCATCGACGAGCGGCCCGAGGAAGTCACGGACATGAAGCGTTCGATCAAGGGCGAGGTCATCTACTCGACCTTCGATGAGCCCGCCAACCGCCATGTGGCGGTGGGTGAGATCGTGCTGCACAAGGCACGTCGCATGGTCGAGAGCGGCCACGATGTTGTCATTCTCCTCGACTCCCTCACCCGCCTCGCACGCGCGCACAACACCGTCACGCCGTCTTCCGGCCGCGTGATGTCGGGTGGTGTCGATGCCAACGCTCTGGCGAAGCCGAAGAAGTTCTTCGGCTCGGCGCGCGCGTTTGAAGAGGGTGGCTCTCTCACGATTATCGCGACGGCGCTGATCGAGACCGGCAGCCGGATGGACGAGGTGATCTTCGAGGAGTTCAAGGGAACAGGAAACTCGGAAATTGTTCTCGAGCGCAGGCTTGCGGACAAGCGCATCTTCCCGGCCATCGAGCTGAACAAGTCGGGGACGCGAAAAGAGGAACTGCTGCTCGATGATGAGTCGCTGAAAGCCATGTGGCTGCTGCGCAAGGCATTGGCGGCGGTGCCGGCCGACGAGGCCATGGAGCTGTTGCTCAAGCGGCTCAATCAGACCAAGAACAACGCCGAGTTCCTCACGTCGTTGGTAGAAGGTGGCGTGGCCTAAGACTCGGGCTGCCAGGGATCTCGGGCTGACAGAAAGGGGCGCGACGACGTGATTTGGGTCGGGCTGGTTCTTCTCGCGGTCGGCATCTACCTCGCCTACATCTACAACCGCCTCGTGGCACTCGGCCGTCGCGCGGATGGCGCCTGGGCCGATATCGATGCCCAGTTGAAGCGTCGCCACGATCTCGTCCCGGCGCTGGTCGAGACGGTGAAGGGCTATGCGTCGCACGAGCGCAGCACCCTGGAAGAGGTTGTCTCCCGACGGACGGTTGCCCAGCAGATTTCCGGCGGGCCGGACGGCGCCGCGCAGCAAGCCGAGAACGGCCTGGCGGTCGCGATGCGGGGCCTATTCGCGCTTGCCGAGGACTATCCTGACCTGCGAGCCAGCGAGCGTTTCGGTAGCCTGCAGCTGCAGCTGGCCGAGATCGAGGACGCGTTGCAGGCGGCACGCCGCTACTACAACGCCGTGGTTCGCGACCTCAATACGCTCGTTGCCTCGTTTCCCACCCTGGTGGTGGCGGGGATGTTCGGGTTCGGTCGCCGCGACTTCTTCGAACTGGACAGCCCGCTGGAGCGTCAGGTACCGGAGGCGAAATTCGATGGTGAGTAGTTCCCGTCAGCACTATGCCCTGCACCGGCGAATCCGCATCGCGGTTCTCGGTTCCCTTCTCTGTGCTCTTGCTGTCGGCCACTCCGTGGACGCCCAGGAGCGCCGTTATTGGGTCGAGTCGTTCCACGCCGAGATCGTCGTTCAACCCGACGGCGATGTCGACGTCACCGAGCGTCTCACCTTCGCCTTCGAGGGCAGTTTCAACGGGATCTACCGTGACATCCCCTGGCGCTATCGCACTCCATGGGGGCTCGACTACGAGTTAAGGATCACCTCGCTGGCAGTGCTTGGCGAGGGTGGTGAGGTGCTCGAGCACGAGGCTGGCCGCAATGGCGACTACTACCGTTTCAAGGTATGGGTCCCGGGGGCCCAGGACACGCGCCGGACGGTGACCCTCCGTTATCGCGTCGAGCGCGGGCTGCGCTTCTTCGAGGCCAGCGAGGAGGGGTTTGGCGACGCTCGCGACGAGTTCTACTGGAACGTCACCGGCGATCGTTGGGATGTGCCGATCCGGCGCGCGACGGCACGCGTGCGACTGCCCGAGGCGGTGACGGAACCGGTGAGCTCACGCGCCTACACCGGCGTCTACGGCAGTGACGCCGAGGGCGCGACGATAAGCCGCGAGCAACCGGGTGATCTGGTTTTTCAGGCGAACAGCGTCCTCGATCCGGGCCACGGGATGACGATCGTCGTCGGCTGGCCGGCTGGCGTCGTGCACCGCCCGACGGCCGTCGACAACGCGGCCTACCTGCTCAGTGACAACTGGC
>JAJCXT010000074.1 GCA_029263295.1 Acidobacteriota bacterium
GCAGTCGTTTTCGGCATCGTGAGCCGTGAACTTGGTGCGCGAACGCACAACCTTCTTGTACAGCGGGTGCGCCCAGCTACGCTCGACGGTGACCACGACGGTCTTGTCCATCTTGTCGCTGGTGACGACACCGATTTCCTGCCGCCCCTTGATCTCGGGCGCGCTCGTATCACTACTCATGCCTGCTCCTCGCTACCGGCCGCCGCGGCCACCGGCGCCGTGGCTGACGCCAGGTCGCGCTCACGGAGAACGGTCAGGGCCCGTGCAATATCACGTCGAACGACGCTCAACTTTGCGCCTGCATCGACCAGGCCCGTTGTCTTCTGAAATCGCAGCTTGAAGAGCTGCTCGCGGAGGTCGCGCACATGGCCATCGACCTCGGCAGCGCTCATGCCGCGCAGTTCCTCGGCTACCATTGCAGTTCCTCCAACGTACGCTTGACGAATTTGGTACGGAACGGCAGCTTGCGTGCCGCGCGCTCCATGGCCTCGCGGGCGGTCACCTCGTCGACACCCTCCATCTCGTAGAGGATGCGGCCCGGCCTGACCACGGCAACCCAGAACTCGGGGTTACCCTTACCCTTACCCATTCGAACCTCAGCCGGCTTCTTGGTGACCGGCTTATCCGGGAACACTCGGATCCAGATCTTGCCGCCACGTTTCACGTGACGAGTCATTGCGACACGAGCCGCCTCGATCTGCCGCGCCGTCATCCAGGCGGGATCGAGGGCCTTGAGGCCGAATTCACCGAATGACACCGTGGATCCGCGCTGCGCCTTGCCGCGGCGGTGACCGCGGTGCTGCTTGCGGTACTTGATTTTCTTCGGCATCAACATCGAATTACGTCCTCACCTTGCTCTTAAACTCAGCTCTCACTCTCACACCGAGACATTGGCGCGGCGCGCCATGTCGGGGCTGAGAATCTCACCCTGGTAAATCCAGACCTTCACGCCGATTCGGCCGTAGGTCGTCTTGGCTTCCGAGAAGCCATAGTCGATGTCCGCGCGCAGAGTGTGCAACGGCAACTTGCCGAACAGGTACCACTCAGCGCGGGAGATCTCGATACCGCCCAGCCGCCCGCCGCAACGGACCTTGATGCCCTCGGCGCCAAAACGCTGCGCACTCTCGAGCGCCTTACGCATGGCACGGCGAAATGCGACACGCCGCTCGAGCTGCATCGCGACGTTCTCGGCCACGAGTTGCGCGTCGACCTCAGGCCTGTGCACCTCCTGAATATTGACAAACACTTCGCGTCCGGTCTCGTTCTCGAGCCAGCGCTTCAGCCGATCGACCTCGGCGCCCTTACGGCCAATGACGATACCGGGGCGCGCAGTGTGGATGTCGATCTTCAGCTTATTGGCTGCGCGCTCGATGTCGACCTTGGAGATGCCCGCATGAAAGAGCTTCTCCTTGATCGCGTCCCGAACTGCGATGTCCTCGTGCAGCAGATCCGCGTAGTCCTTGTCGGCGTACCAGCGCGAACGCCAATCCTTCGTGTAGCCGAGGCGAAAACCGTACGGATGAGTTTTGTTACCCATCTCAGACGTCCCTCTCTGCCAGCTTCACAGTGATGTGGCTGGTTCGCTTGATAATCGGATACGCACGGCCCATCGGCTGAGGGCGAATGCGAGGCGGCAACGACGGACCCGCGTCCACAAAGGCCTCTGCCACGTAGAGCTCATCAACATCGATTTCAGGCTTGAGGTTCTCTGCGTTGGCAACAGCCGAACGCAGCAGCGCCTCGAGCGCCTTCGAAACTCGCTTCTTGGAGAGCTCCAGAATGCCCAGGGCCTCGGGGACCTTACGCCCGCGAATCTGGTTCACGACCAGCCGGAACTTCTGCGCCGAACCCCGCATGAAGCGGGCACGGGCAGTGGCGACGTGCTCTTCCATCTACCTGAACCCCGTCTTGCGGTCGGAACGACCCGTATGCGAGCGGAAGGTGCGCGTCGGCGCAAACTCGCCGAGCTTGTGCCCCACCATGTTCTCGGTGAGGTACACCGGGATGAAGCGCTTGCCGTTGTGGACGGCCAGCGTATGACCGACCATGTCTGGCGTAACCGTGGAACGGCGTGACCAGGTCTTGTGCACGCTGCGGTCGTTCGAAGCGTTCATCGCGTCGATCTTGCGCTGCAGCGATTCCTGCACGTACGGGCCTTTCTTCAGTGAACGTGTCATCCGCTACTTTCTCCTGCGACCCTGGTCGCGGCGCCGCACAATGAAACGTGAGGTGCGCTTGTTACGCCGCGTCTTGGCGCCCTTCGTCGGTTTTCCCCAAGGCGTACACGGATGCCGACCACCCGAAGCCTTACCCTCGCCACCACCCATGGGGTGATCGACCGGGTTCATGGCCACACCACGAACGTGGGGGCGACGACCCAGCCAGCGGCGACGGCCAGCTTTGCCATAAGACTGGTTTTGATGTTCGACGTTGCCGATCTGACCGAGCACCGCCTTGCAGTCGAGGTGAATCAGGCGAACTTCGCCGGAAGGCAGTCGCACATGTCCGTACTTGCCTTCCTTCGCGGCCAGCACAGCCTGCGCGCCGGCGCTCCGCGCGATCTGAGCACCCTTGCCCGGCTTCATCTCGATGCAGGAAATGACCGTGCCCAGCGGGATCGCCCTTAGCGGCAGACAGTTACCGGCCCGAATGTCGGCCTCTGCGCCCGACATGAGGACGTCGCCCACGTTGATGCCGTTCTGCGCCACGATGTATCGCTTCTCGCCATCGTAGTAGTGCAGAAGAGCAATACGCGCTGTGCGGTTGGGGTCGTACTCGATCGAGGCGACCTTGGCCGGCACACCGTCCTTGTTGCGCCTGAAGTCGATCTCGCGGTAACGCCGGCGGTGCGCACCGCCACGATGCCGAATCGTAATACGACCCTTGTGGTTACGCCCCCAGATCCGCCGCGTGCCCGTGGCGAGCTTACTGTGCGGCTTGGACTCGGTGATCTCGGCATAGTCAGGCTTCTTGCGGAAGCGCTGACCCGGCGAGGTTGGTTTGAGCTGTCGCGTTGCCATCTCAGACTCCCTCGAAGTACTCGATCATGGTCTCGCCGGCAGCCAGGCGTACGTAGGCCTTCTTCCACGCGGACTTGAATCCAGCGTGGCGCCCCAAGCGACGCGGCTTACCGCGGACATTCATCACCCTGACGTTGTCCACCTTGACCTTGAAAATCTCTTCCACCGCGCGATGCACATCCACGGCCGTGGCACGACGGTCGACCTCAAAACAGAGGGTCGCCGTGCTTTCCTTCAGCAACGTCGCCTTCTCGGTGATCACCGGGCGACGAATGACGTCGTGGGAATTCATCGCAGTGCCTCATCGATGCGCGTGATGCCGTCTTGGCTCGTCAGCAAGTTGTCGTGCAGGAGCACGTCGTAGACCGACAATCCACGGCCAGACACGACCTTGGTGTTGGGCAAGTTGCGTGCCGCCAACGCGAGGCTTTCGTTCGCCTCCGGATCGTAGATCAGCGTGCGCCCTTCGAGCCCCAGGCCCGCGAGCAGCGCCGCAACGTTCTTGGTCTTCGCCTCGTCGACGCCGAGAACGTCGACCACGACGATCTGGCCCTCCGCACGCTTCGCGGAAAGAGCCATCTGTAGCGCGATCTTCATCTTGCGCCGCGGGAACTTCGTCGAATGGTCACGGGGCTGTGGGCCGAACGTCGTGCCACCCGAGCGCCAGATCGGACTGCGCTTGTCGCCAGCGCGGGCACGACCCGTTCCCTTCTGCCTGAACGGCTTGGCCTTGGAGCCCACCACCTCACTACGCGTCTTCGTTGCGTGCGTACCCTGCCGTGCGCCTGCCCGGATGTGCACGATAGCCTCGTGCAGGACGCTGCGCTTGACCGGACGCTCGAAGACACCGGCATCGAGGTCAACCTTGCCGACCACCTTGTTGCCGCGATCTCTTACATCGATTGTCGCCATGATCAGCCTCGCACCGCGGGACGGATGGTCACGTAACTGTTCGGCGCGCCCGGCACAGAGCCCTTGACCATGATGAGATGGCGCTCGATATCAACCTTGACCACGTGCAACGCCTGCTGCGTGTTGCGCACGTTGCCCATCTGACCCGGCATCTTCCGGCCCTTGAACACACGCGACGGCCAGGCCGCCTGGCCGATGGAACCGGGGGCACGATGGAACATCGAACCGTGACCGGCAGGGCCACCCTTGAATCCGTGACGCTTGATGACACCCTGGAACCCACGCCCCTTGGTGGTACCGGTGACGTCGACCTTAGCGACGCCCTCGAACTCCTCAACGGTGACACGATCGCCCATCTGCGGATCATCACCATCAGCGAGCGCGAACTCACGGACCATACGGACTGCAGGCGCCCCGGCCTTGGCCAGGTGTCCCTGCATGGGCTTGTTGACGTTCTCGGGTTTGACGCCGGGCTCGATGTAGCCAAGTTGCGCGGCGCTATAGCCGTCGCGCTCCTGGTCACGAATCTGCAACACCACGCACGGTCCGGCGCGAAGCACCGTCACCGGGACATGGTTGCCGGATTCATCGAAGATCCGGGTCATTCCGACTTTCTGACCGATCAGGCCTTTCATCGCAATCGCCGTCTAATGTTCGGGCCCGAAGGCCTTGATTTCGACATCAACGCCAGCGGGCAGATCGAGCTGCATCAGCGCATCCACGGTCTGCGGCGTGGGGCGGAGAATATCCACCAGCCGCTTATGGGTGCGGATCTCGAACTGCTCGCGCGACTTCTTGTCGACGTGAGGAGAGCGCAGAACCGTATACACGGTACGTGCGGTCGGCAACGGGATCGGACCGGCGACCTCAGCGCCCGTGCGCTCGCAGGTCTCGACGATCTCGTGCGCCGACTGATCGAGCACACGATGGTCGTATGCCTTGAGTCGGATTCGAATCTTCTGGTCCATTCCCTTACACCTTCAACTTCATTCTGCCCAAGGACACCGTGCCCAAGGACACTGCACCCAAGGACCCTGTGCCCCGAAGAGCTTCTGCTACGGAAGGCCTGTCGGCCTTCCGCAGCCCATCTCACTACTCGATAATTTCAGTAACCGTTCCGGCACCGACGGTACGACCACCCTCACGGATGGCGAACCGCAGACCCTTGTCCATCGCGATCGGGGTAATCAACTCCGCCGAAATCGTCACGTTGTCTCCAGGCATCACCATCTCGACGCCCTCAGGCAGACCA
>JAJCXT010000075.1 GCA_029263295.1 Acidobacteriota bacterium
CACCTTTGCAGGGCCGGGCTCGAAGTCTTGTGGGCAGTCCGCTTACGCCCCTTCCTTACCAACTGGTTGATGGTAGGCAAAGTACCTCTCAACCTCTCCGGGTTATCCCGCCGCAGGCATTACGATCCCCTGACAGCCACAGAAGGTGGTGCCGGGGCAGATCGCCTGACGACGAGCAATCAACAAAAAATCGAGCCGCGGGAAAAAGCCACACGGCTCCCTAGTGCCCCTTAGGCAGAGGCCAAGTATAGCAGTCGCCTTCGGCACGTCAATTCACCTGGCGAAGGTTATTTCCCCGTTGGCGAAGGATTCTTCGTCAACGGGGAAACCGACTCCAGCGACGGGCCTATCGGCCGTCAATCAGTGGCTTTCGTGCCCAGAACGTCGGCGGCCACATTCGCATCAGCCTCCGCCGCGGCCTCGGCCATTCCGGCGAGAATATCGGCGGGACGGCGGCGCTCGACAACGTCCTCGGTAAGCTCCGCCAGGCGGTACTCAGAGAAGCCGGTGCCGGCCGGAATCAGCCGACCCATGATGACGTTCTCCTTGAGCCCCCGGAGGTTGTCCACCGCGCCGTTGATAGCGGCCTCGGTAAGCACCCGGGTGGTCTCCTGGAACGACGCAGCCGAGATGAACGAATCGGTCGACAACGACGCCTTGGTGATTCCGAGCAACATCGGACGACCGTTTGCCGGACGACCGCCATCCTCGATTATCTTGGCGTTCTCGTTCTGGAACCTGAAGCGATCGATCTGCGCACCGACGATGAATCCGGTGTCGCCAACATCTTCGACCTTCACCCAGCGCATCATCTGCCGTGCGATGACTTCGATGTGCTTGTCGTTGATATTCACACCCTGCAGGCGGTAGACCTCCTGGATCTCGTTGACCAGGTACTCCTGCAGCTCGCGCTCCCCGAGCACGTCGAGAATATCGTGCGGGTCCACAGCCCCATCCACGAGAGGCTCGCCCGCCTTTACCGGGTCGCCCTCACGAACGTTGATGTGAGCACCACGCGGCAACGAGTACTCACGCATCTCGTCGGATTCCTCGTTCTTCACGTAAACCTTGCGCAGCCCCTTGACGACCTCACCAAACTCGACCTCACCATCGATCTCGGCCACGACCGCGGGCTCCTTCGGGCGACGTGCCTCGAACAGCTCCACGACACGCGGCAAACCACCGGTGATGTCCTGGGTCTTGGTGGTCTCACGCGGAATGCGCGCGAGCACCTGACCCGGTGCCACGGCAGCACCATCGGCCGCGTTCAGATGCGCGTTTGCCGGTAACGGATAGGCACGCAACACCTTGCGTGGCGAATCCGGATCCAGGATCTGGATCTGCGGCTGCATCTTCTCGGGAATCGTGTCCTTGACGACGAGCTGCGACAGACCGGTGACCTCGTCAACCTGCTCCTCGCAGGTTACGCCTGGGGTCAGGTCCTGGTACTTAACGGTACCTCGATCCTCAGTGAGGATGGCGAAGGAGTAGGGATCCCACTCGACCAGAATGGTACCCAGCTCGACGGCCGAGCCTTCCTTGACCTTGAGGCGCGCACCGTAGACAACGCTGTAGCGCTCACGGATGTTGCCATCCTCATCTTGCAGCGCCACCGCGCCATTACGGTTCATCACCACGAGGTCGCCTTCGTCAGTCGCCACCGTGCGCAGATTCAGGAACACCACCTTGCCCGGACTCTTGGCATCGAGCGTGGTGGCCTCACCAACTCGCGACGCCGCACCACCGATGTGGAAAGTCCGCATGGTCAACTGCGTGCCCGGCTCACCAATCGACTGAGCCGCGATGACGCCTACCGCAGTACCACGCTCGACCAGGCGACCCGTCGACAGGTCACGGCCGTAGCACTTCTGGCATACGCCCCATTCGGTCTCGCAGGTCAACACCGAGCGAATCCGAACGCGCTCCGAACCTGAGTTCTGGATCTCGCTGGCAAGCTCGACGTCGATCTCCTCGCCGGCGCCGCAGAGCACGTCGCCGCTGAACGGATCCTTGATGTCCTCGAGTGCGACGCGACCGACGATACGATCACGCAACGGCTCGATGACCTCTCCACTTTCCACGATCGGCGCGACCCAGATGCCCTCGATCGTGCCGCAGTCAGGCTTCGTCACGATGACGTCCTGGGCAACATCAACCAGACGGCGGGTCAGATAACCCGAGTCGGCGGTCTTCAGCGCCGTATCGGCCAAGCCCTTGCGCGCGCCGTGGGTGGAGATGAAGTACTGCGCCACCGACAACCCTTCACGGAAGTTGGCGGTAATCGGTGTCTCGATGATCTCGCCCGACGGCTTGGCCATCAGGCCACGCATTCCGGCCAGCTGGCGAATCTGCTGGATCGAGCCACGAGCGCCCGAGTCGGCCATGCCATAGATCGAGTTCGGCACACCCGCGGAATCGCCGCTCTCCATCTGCCTGAACATGGCGTCAGCCACCTGCTCGGTGACGTCAGACCAGATCGCGATGACCTTGTTGTAGCGCTCACCGTTGGTGATCGCACCGTCAAGGTACTGCTGGTCGATCTCGATGACCTGCTCGCGAGCTTCGGACACCAGGTCTTCCTTGGCCGACGGCACGGTCATGTCGTCGATCCCGACCGTGAAGCCAGCGAACGTCGCATAACGGAAGCCGAGGTTCTTCAGCGCGTCAAGCGCCTTGACCGTGATCTCCTTACCGTGAGTGATGAAGCAGTAGTTGATGACCTGACCAAGGCCACGCTTCTTGAGGAGGCCGTTCACGAACGGCATCTCCGGAGGCATCGCGTCCTTGAAGATCACGCGGCCGACCGTGGTCTCGATGATGCGATTGGTGACCGTCTCGACCTCGGCGTGGACAACATCCTGGTCATCGCTCGCCTTCGACATTTCGATCAACTGGCCGCTGTACCGCAAGCGAATCCGCGACTGGGTTTCGACCTGGTGCGCCTCGGCCGCCATCACGACCTCATCGACGTTACCGAACAGACGGCCCTCCCCGCGCAGGCCAACACGGGCCCTCGTGAGGTAGTACCCGCCCAACACGATGTCCTGTGTCGGACCCGTGATCGGTCGACCGTGCGCCGGAGAAAGCAGGTTCTCGGTGCTCTTCATGAGCACCTTTGCCTCGATCTGGGCGCGCTGCGACAGCGGCACGTGCACGGCCATCTGGTCGCCATCGAAGTCCGCGTTGAACGCGGTGCAAACGAGCGGGTGGATCTTGATCGCCTTACCCTCGACAACCACCGGCTGAAACGCCTGGACGCCGAGACGATGCAGGGTTGGCGCGCGGTTCAGCAGGACGCAGTGCTCCTGAATCACTTCCTCGAGAACGTCGTAGACCTCGGGCACCTGGCTCTCGACGAGCTCCTTGGCAGCCTTGATGGTCGCAACGAGTCCGCGCTCTTCCAGCTTCTGGTAGATGAACGGCTTGAAGAGCTCGAGAGCCATCTTCTTGGGCAGGCCGCACTGGTCCAGTTCGAGATCCGGACCGATGACAATGACCGATCGACCAGAGTAATCAACACGCTTGCCGAGTAGGTTCTGGCGGAAGCGGCCCTGCTTCCCCTTGAGGGTGTCCGACAGCGACTTCAGCGGGCGATTGTTCGCACCGCGAAGCACGCGTCCACGACGACCATTGTCGAACAGCGAGTCACAGGCCTCCTGCAGCATCCGCTTCTCGTTGCGGATGATGACGTTAGGGGCCTTCAGCTCGATGAGCTTCTTGAGACGGTTGTTGCGGTTGATAACACGACGGTACAGATCGTTAAGATCGGAGGTCGCGAAGCGGCCACCGTCCAACGGCACCAGTGGGCGCAACTCCGGCGGAATCACCGGGATGACGTCCAGCACCATCCACTCGGGCTCGTTGCCCGACTTCAGGAACGCTTCGACCACCTTGAGACGCTTGGCCGCCTTGGCTCGCTTCTGCTTGGAGGTCTCGACCTTCATCGCCTCGCGCAACTCCACGGCGAGCGCGGGGATGTCGAGACGGCGGAGCAGTTCCTTGATGGCCTCAGCGCCCATCATCGCCAGGAACGCGTCGCCGAAATCGGCGCGCGCGTCGCGGAATCGCTCCTCGTTGATCAACTCGCCCAACGCGAGATCCGTCGGCCCTTCATCTACAACGACGTAGGCCTCGTAGTACAGGATGCGTTCCATCTCCCGCATCGTCATGTCGAGCAGGTGTCCCATGCGTGACGGCAGGCCCTTGAAGAACCAGACGTGCGACACCGGGGAGGCAAGCTCGATATGCCCCATGCGCTCGCGCCGAACCTTCGACTGTGTGACCTCGACGCCACACTTGTCGCAGATCACACCCCGATGCTTCATGCGCTTGTACTTGCCGCACAGGCACTCCCAGTCGTTGACTGGGCCGAAGATCTTGGCGCAGAACAGGCCATCCCGTTCAGGCTTGAACGTCCGGTAGTTGATCGTCTCCGGCTTGGTTACCTCGCCGTGGGACCAGGACCGGATCTTCTCGGGCGACGCCAGTCCAATGCGGATGGCCTCGTATTCGTTGATGTTGACCGGCTTGCTCTCGAAGAAACCGAGTGCGCTTCTCATGGGCTCACCTTTTCGTCCAGCTGCATCGGAA
>JAJCXT010000076.1 GCA_029263295.1 Acidobacteriota bacterium
TCAGCTGTTCGCTGCTCAATTGCTTAGCCACGACACACCTCCACTCTGAAAAAACGCGCTCGGCACGCGATTGCTATTCGGATTCTTTCTGCTGCTGGACAGCGCCCAACACGACCACGAAATTACGTAAGACACCATTCAACACCGTGGCGAGACCCGTAATCGGGTACTTCATCAGGTACAGAGCCTTGGCGATCAGCTCCTCCCGCGACGGCAAGTCAGCCAGTACTTCAAATTCCTCGGGCGTAATCACCCGACCATCCACCATGCCGGCCTTCACCGGCGCGATCTCATGCTCCTTGGCAAAATCGCGCAGCACCTTGGCCACGCCCACAATGTCGTCGCCCAGCGAGTACGCGACCGCCGTCTGCCCTACGAAGTCCGCCTCCAGCGCCTCGAGCGCGCCATCAGCGAGCGCGCGCCTGGCCAGGCGATTCTTGACGATCCGTAGCCGGCCATCCTTCTCCCGCAACTTGATGCGGAGATCGGTCGACTGCGTGACGTCGAGGCCCTTGAAGTCCACCAGGAAGGCGTTCTCCACCTGCCCGACCGTCTCGTTGAGGACCGCTACTTCTTGCTGCTTTTCGGCCTGATTCATCTCACACCTGTGCCATTTCGACGGCGCCAGGCTCAACCCGAACGCTGGGACCCATGGTCGAGGTCAGAAACACACCCTCGACGTACTTACCTTTCGCGGCGGCAGGCTTGGCGCGCATCAGCGCCGCGAACAGCGCCCGGATGTTCTCGCCCAACTGGCTCTCCTCGAACGACACTCTGCCAACTGCGGCATGAACGACCCCGTTCTTGTCGACGCGGAAGTCCAGCTTGCCTGCCTTGATGTCGTCTACCGCCTTACCCACATCGAAGGTCACCGTGCCGGTCTTCGGGTTCGGCATCAGACCGCGAGGACCCAGGACTCGACCGAGCTTACCGACTTCGCGCATCATGTCGGGCGTCGAGATCACCGCGTCAAAGTCGAGCCAGCCACCGGCCACCTTCTCGACGAGATCTTTGCCGCCCACGTGATCGGCGCCTGCGGCCTCGGCCTCCTTGACCTTCTCGCCCTGCGCAATCACGAGGATACGCAACGTCTTGCCCGTGCCATGCGGCAGGACTACGCTCGCGCGCACCATCTGGTCGGCGTGCCGAGGATCTACACCGAGATTGACCGCCACCTCTACACTTTCGTCGAACTTGACGAACGAGGCGCCCTTGATCGTAGCAATCGCCTCATCGAGACCGTATTGCCGGGCCTCGACCTTCGCTTTCGCCGCGTTGAAGTTCTTACCGTGCTTTGGCATCTGTCCTACCCCTCAACCTCTAGGCCGTCGACCTTGATACCCATGGATCGCGCCGTACCGGCGATGATTTTCACCGCCTGGTCGACGTCGTAGGCATTCAGGTCCGCCATCTTGAGCTTCGCGATTTCAGCAACCTGGTCACGCGTGACCGTCGCAACGATGTCCTTGTTCGGCTCGGCCGAACCTGATGCGATGTTCGCCGCCTTTTTCAAGAGCACCGCCGCCGGCGGCGTCTTGGTGATGAACGAGTACGTCCTGTCTGCATAGACCGTAATAACGACCGGGATCACCATCCCTGGCTGGTCTTTGGTCGCCGAGTTAAAGGCGGTGCAGAAGTCCATGATGTTGACTCCGTGCTGACCAAGCGCCGGACCGACGGGAGGCGCCGGC
Source organism: Acidobacteriota bacterium (assembly GCA_029263295.1). Lineage (GTDB taxonomy): Bacteria > Acidobacteriota > UBA890 > UBA890 > WLXD01 > WLXD01. The sequence goes on from JAJCXT010000076.1 coordinate 1,692, forward strand.
GACGCCTTCCCCGCAGGAATCTGCAGCTTGATCATCCCGATGACAGGTTTGCTTTGTTTGGCCATCTTCTAGTTCACCCGAATCATTGCTCAGGTCTTTTCGACCTGGAAAAAATCAAGCTCGACCGGTGTGGCGCGCCCGAAAATCGAGACCATCACCTTGAGGGTGCTGCGGCGGTTGTCCACTTCCTCCACCTTGCCGGCGAAGTTGGCGAACGGCCCGTCCATGATGCGCACGGTCTCCCCCACCCCGAAGCGGAACTTCGGCTTGGGCGCCTCGACCGACTCCTCCATCCGATTGAGGATGCTGTCGATTTCGGCTTGGGACAGCGGCAGCGGATCCCGCCCCTCACCCACAAAGCCGGTGACGCGCGGCGTGTTTTTGACGAGGTGCCACAACTCCTCGCTCATCCGCATCTTCACCAGCAAGTATCCAGGAAAAAATTTCTTCGAAGTGACGACCTTCTTGCCGCCCTTCATCTCGACAACGTCTTCCGTAGGAATGAGTACGTCGTGAACCTCCGCTTCGAGATCCAGCGTGCGCACGCGCTCCTCGAGACTCTGCTTGACCTTGCGCTCATAGCCGGAATACGTGTGCACGACGTACCAGTTCATACCGTCGTCTTCAGGCTCGTCGGATTCCGCCGCATCAGTGACGGGGTCGCCGGCCGCAGGAACCTCCTCGTCGACAACTGCCTCCGACGGCTCGGAAGTCACCTCGACCGGAGACTCAGGCTCCAGCCCTAGGGCCCGTGCCGCCGCTTCAAGATCGTTCTGTTCCGCTTGCTCGGTCAAAATGGCCTCATTCGACGCTCACGACGACGGCGCTAGCCAATCGCCGCATACAACCAGGTCAACACGCGACCCATGACGATATCCACGAACCACAGATAGACACCGAAGACCACGCACGTGATCAGCACCACGATCGTGGTGCCGCGGACCTCTTTGCGCTTGGGCCACGTGACCTTATTGATCTCGCCCCTGACTTCGCGCAGGAACGTCTTCCAGCGATTCAGCATTACGTCTTCCTCAAGCCCAGACGACCACCACCGTGGCGCCGGGAAAAACTCTCTCCACCCTGTCGCGCAAGGCTACTCAAAAGTGGCAGGGCAGCGGGGATTCGAACCCCGAACCTACGGATTTGGAATCCGTCGCTCTGCCAGTTAGAGCTACTGCCCTCCCGCGAACCTCGCT
>JAJCXT010000077.1 GCA_029263295.1 Acidobacteriota bacterium
GACGATGGGGTAACTGCGCGACGCCGTCTCGTAGTCGGGCGGCAGGTAGATCGAGTAGTGGACCTCCTCCCCCATCAGCTCGCTGCCGATCGTCAGGCGCTCGTGAACCGTCCCTGCCTGCTGGGCGAAGACCGGGGCCGCTGCCAGCAGGGCGATCAGGGTCACGATCGGTGCCAGTCTGCGTAGGGTCACAATCACTTCTCCTGTCCCGAGTGACATCAACGCCGGGCGGTCACTCCCGGGAATCGGAAGAGCCTACGTTGCGCGGGGCCGCCGCACCAACAGGCGCCGATCAGCGGCTCTGAGTCCGGATCCGGCGCATGACCTTCGATTACGACCGCGCGGGGTCTTGTTTGCATGTCATCCGCCGCGGGCGATGGCATGATGGACGGACGACTCTTCGACTCTCAGAATAGGAATATGAGCATGGGCATCCACTCGACCGTTTACTTCGACATCACCATCGGCGGCGAAGCGGCTGGCCGGATCGTTATGGAGCTTTCGGACGTTACTCCGAAGACTTCCGAGAACTTCCGGGCGCTTTGCACCGGCGAAAAAGGATTCGGCTATGAAGGGTCGGCCTTTCATCGCGTGATTCCGAACTTCATGTGCCAGGGTGGCGACTTCACGCGTGGCAATGGCACCGGCGGCAAGTCGATTTATGGCGAGAAGTTCAACGACGAGAACTTCGAGCTGAAGCACACCGGTCCGGGCGTTCTGTCGATGGCCAATGCGGGACCGAACACCAACGGTTCGCAGTTCTTCCTGTGCACCGTGGAAACGGCGTGGCTCGATGGCAAGCACTGTGTCTTCGGCGCGGTCACCGATGGCATGGACGTCGTCCGCGCCATGGAAGCGGTGGGCAGTGGCGGCGGAGCCACGAGCGCTGCGGTGGTGATCGAGTCCAGCGGCGAGGTCGAAGCCTGATCTCGTTCTGAGTGTCAACGGGCTACCGGTCGAGCGCCGGCGGCTGCTTGCGTGGCCGAGAGATGGGTCCCTATAGTTCAGTGGTGCCTGCGCCCCGCTTGCCACATGACCTCGTCGTGTCCCCGCGCGTTGAGATAACCGGAAGGTTTGCAAATGAATCTCGGACGCGGTGGACGACTGACTTGTTTCGTCTTGGTCTGCACGTGCTGGTCGCTCCAGGTACAAGCGCAGGGCGAATCGCCCGGTCGCAAAGTGGGGTTCGGGGGGACGGCGTGGTTCGGGAACTCGACCTCGACGACCCCGGACGCATCAACTGATGCGGGCCTCGGCTTGGCCGGGCGCGTCGACCTGCGGGTGGGGCCGGGCCGAGTGGGGCTCGAATTCGGTGTTCTTCACCTGTCGGGTTCGATCAGCTTCCCGCCGATCTTCGACGAATTCCCCGACTACGCGCCTACCGCACCCTTGAAGAGCGAGCATCTGCTCGCTACCTACGAGGTCCGCCTGGGGCGCAAGCTCTACGTTCGTCCCGGGATCGGCTTTGCCCGGCATCGACTCAGCTCGCTCAACACGAACACGGGCGCCACTTCCATGAGCGGGGAATGGGGCGGGGCGCTGAGTCTTGCGGCGGGATACCGCGTGGCCCAACTGGGCGAGTTCGATGTTGCCGCCGAGGGACTGTGGCGCCATAGTCGCGGCGAAGATTCCACCTCGCCGCGCAACTTCCTGGGCGTCGGGCTGACGCTCGCCCTCCGCTAGCGGATAGGCTCCGGGATCTGGGGTCGGTCGTCCGGTGTTGTACCTTCGAGTATGCTAAGATTTCGTATACTCAAAATCAGCATAGCGGAACCTACACACGATGCCGACCAGTCACAGCACGGAACATCCGCCGCTCGCGGCCGTCGACTTTCTTGTCCTTGTCTGCCTGCTCCAGGAGGACAGCTACGGCTACAAGATTGTGCAGAACATACGGGAGCGGAGTGACGGGCAGATCAACCTGCTACCGGGCAACCTCTACTCGGTGCTCGGGCGCATGGAGAAGTCCGGGTGGATCGAGCGCTCGGGCCGCAGAGTGCCCGGTGATGGTGGCCGGCCGCGTTCGTACTATCGAATCTCGACACTCGGCCGCGATATTGCCGTGGCCGAAGCGAGACGCCTGACCCAGCTCGTCGAGACTGCCGATGTTCGCGAACTCGTGGGCGAGCCGACTCGATGACGCCGGTGTTCTCGGCTCCCCGCCGGCGCATCGCCGCGGCGATCTATCGCTACCTGCTGCGCGCGTATCCCGCACGAATCCGCAGGGATCAGGCAAACGACATGGTCGAGCTCTTCGTCGATCTCGTCGGCGAGGCTTCTCGGCGAGGACGCGTCGCCGCACTTACGCAAACTCTCAGCATCTGGGGCGAGGCCGTAGGCCGTGGGCTCCAGGCCCGCACCGCGCGCCGCCACCACCACGTCGTGTCGAATTCCGGTCACGACGCAACCGCAGGACTCAGCATGGGATCCGTGACTCAGGACTTTGGCTACGCCCTGCGCTCGCTCCGCCGGGCGCCAGGCTTCACTCTCGTCACGACGCTGACGCTGGCCCTCGGCATCGGCGCCAATTCGGCGTTGTTCGCAATGGTCGACAACATCATGCTGCGGCCCGCGGGAACGATCGTGGATCCCGAGCGCGTCGTGCTGCTGCATCATGGCCCCGACGGTGGTTCCTTTTCGTGGCCGGATTTCGAAGATCTCACCGCGAGCACCGCAAGCCTGGATGCCACGAGCGTTGTGGGCGACTTCTCGGCAAGCGTAGGTAGCGCCGCTGGAGCCTTCCGGGTCACTGGTGCCCTGGTGTCCGACGGTTACCTCGACGTGTTCGGGGTGCCGCCGCAGCTCGGTCGCGTATTCACGCCGGCCGAGAGTGAACCTACCGGCGCGCAACCGGTGGTCATCGTCAGCGACGGTTTCTGGCGCGAGTTTCTTGGCGGTGAAGATTCGGTGGTGGGTTCGGAAGTACGTCTGAACGGGACCAGCTACACCATCGTCGGCGTGACGCCACCCGGTTTTCGTGGCGGTCGACTGGAGAATCCTCCGCGCTTCTGGGTGCCCGCGGCGCGCATCGGGGACTTCATGCCCCAACTCGGATCCGGTGCCCTGACGAAACGGGGGTGGCGTATCTTCAGAGCCGTTGGGCGGCTCGCACCTGAGGCCACAATGGCGATCGTGCAGTCGGAACTCAGCGCTGTCGCGGCGGGACTCGAAGAACTCGACCCGAGCAGCCGCGGTGTACGCGACTTCAGCGTGAGCCCTGGCTCCAACGGCGCGCTCTCGAACGACGGGCGGGTGGCGGTGATGCAGTCGTCCCGCTTGTTGGCCGGAGTTGTGGGCCTGGTTCTACTGCTTGCCTGTCTCAATGTCGCCAACCTCCTGCTGGCACGGGCCACGGGTCGACGATCCGAGGTGGCGGTACGGGCGGCACTCGGCGCGTCCCGCACGCGGCTTGTACGCCAGCTTCTCGCCGAGAGCCTCGTGCTCTCGCTCGTCGGCGGTGCGGTGGGCTTGACGCTCGGACTCGCATCCGTGCCCTTGCTCAGCCGTCTCGCAATGCCGACGTCGCTGGACTTGACCGTGGGGGCCGACTCCCGCGTGCTGCTGTTCGCCATCGGCCTGTCCCTCGTGACGGGCGTGCTGTTCGGTCTCGTTCCCGCGCTGAGCGCCTCGTCACCGGATCTCGTCTCGGCCCTCAAGGCCAGCGGGCCCGCCACCGCGGGATCGCGCAGCCCGGGCCGGCTCGGATTGCGAGTCAACGCTCGGAGTGTGCTGGTGGTCGGCCAGGTGGCTCTCTCGCTGGTGCTGCTGTCCGGCGCTGGTCTGCTGATCCGGACGTTGTCCGAGCTAGAGGCCGTAGACGCCGGGTTCGACGCCGCCAATGTGCTGACGGCCACGATCGACCCGGGGCTGGCTGGTATCGAGGAGCAGGAAGGGCTGCAGTTGTTCGAACAACTGCTGACGACCGTCCGCGCGATGCCCGGGGTCACGGCGGCGAGTCTGACGAGCGACCTGCCGCTGGACCCGGAGGGCAGCGCCATGGGGCTCTACTTCGAAGGCAGCGATGACGCCGCCGCTCAGGTCGATGTGAGTCAGACGATCGTCGCCGTGGACCTGTTCGGCACGCTTGGCATTCCCGTGCTTCACGGTCGCGATTTCACTCCTGCGGATCGAGTCGACGCGTCCTTGGCAGTGGTCGTGAATCAGTCGCTCGCGGACCGTTTCTGGCCTGGAGAAGAGGCGATAGGCAAACGGCTCGGGGTCTCGGGTCCTAGTGGTCCCTGGTTCGAGGTGATCGGTGTGGTCGGTGATCACCGCCAGGCGAGCCTGCGCGAAGAGGCGCGGCCTCACCTGTTCTGGCCGATGCGGCAGATCTACGCCATGATGAGCGGGGCCGCGAAGTCTCTCGTGGTTCGCACCTCGGGCGATCCGGTGGAGGTGCTGCCGGCGGTACGCCAGGAGTTGGCTCGCCTGGCGCCGGAACTGCCGCTCTACGCGGTCACCACGCTGCGCGACTGGATGGGAGAGACGATTGCGCGCGAACGGCGAATCGCGACGCTCCTGACCGCGTTCGCCGGCGTCGCGCTCTTGCTCGCCGGGATCGGCCTGTACGGGACCATCTCGTACGCCGTTGCTCAAAGGCGCCCCGAGATCGGTATCCGCATGGCGCTCGGAGCGCGCCCGCACGATGCTGTTCGCCTGGTCGTTCTCCACGGCGCCGGTCTGGGCGTCGCAGGGATCGCCCTGGGCCTGGCCGGCTCCGTGGCTGCGATGGGCCTGGTGCGGAGCCTCCTGTTCGGCGTCAGTCCTCTAGACCTGCCGACCCTGAGTGTTGTCTCGTTGACGATCCTCGCCACCGCCCTGCTGGCAAGCTGGCTCCCAGCCCGCCGAGCCGCCGGCACCGATCCGCTCGAGGCACTCGAAAGCCAATAGTTGCCGTCGAGACGGCGGTCGATCGCCCTGCGCTAGCCGGCGTTGCGCTTGATGACTACGAGGCTGATGTCGTCGTCGGGGTCGGCGAATGCCACGAGATCTTCCTTGATCCCCGTGACGATCTCCGCCGCGCTGCGGTCCTTGAGGCCACGCACGCGGCTCTCCAGGCGCTTCGGGAAGTACGACTCCGTGTCGTTCTCGTGCTCGATAAGGCCGTCCGTACAGAGCAGCAGGATGTCGCCGGCACCTTCGAGCTTCCATTCGTTGATGGCGAACTCGCCCTTGAAACCGAGGACGCTCTCGGATCGGGTGCTATCGATCTCGTACCGCGACGGCATGGTCCCCAGAGGCGGGCAGGTGAGGGTGTCCTCTGGTTTCGCGGCCATGAACCGATCGTGGCGGCGGGAAAACAACACGGGAGCCGGGTGCGCCGCGGAGATGAACCGGAAGCGGCCATCTTCGATGATCTCACCGTAGATCATCGTGATGAACTTGCGGACGGTTGAGGACTTGTGGAAGCGCGTGTTCAGGTTCTCGAACAGGTTCTTCGTAACCTCGCCGAAGATATCCAGTTCGTAGCCGGCGCCCAGCACAAACGCCTGATGCAGCATCGCCGCCAACATGGCATCCGTGCTCCGGTGGCCGGCGACATCCGCCAGGACGATTCCGGCTCGCCGCCGGCAGTCCGACAGGTTGGCCGCGATCTCCGGTCGATCCTGCGCCAGCGCTCGCGCGATGCGGGCATCGAGATCGAAGCGCTGCTTGAAGTCCAGATAGATGAGGTGATCACCGCCGAGCACGCCGCTGAGCGGCATGGTCTCGCCGTGGATGTCGAATCCCCCCACATGCGGAAGGTCGCCCGGTTCCGGCATCAGGTGGCGGGCGATCTCGTGAAAGTTCTCGAGTTCGCTCTCCAGCTCACGAACGTGGCGGACGACCGATTCCTGGGTCGACTCGTCATTTGTGACGCGGGGCCCCTTCGTGACGGTAGAGCTCATCGATTGTTCTCGTAGTCTGAAGATCGCGCCAAGATTCGATCAAATTGTAGCTTGGACGAACTCGTTCTTCTTTCCCTTGCACTTCGACAAGAGGGCTGTATATTCTCTTCCTGTCGAAGTGCAAGGGAAGACTCCTGAAACCGAAGAGAGCCACTATGCCGAGCCCGCCCGTTGATCTGCCGCAGGGAACACTGGACCTGCTGATTCTCAAGACCATCGCGTCGGGGCCGGAGCACGGTTGGGCCATCGCGCAGCGCATCGGCAAGCTGTCGGACGACGTGCTGCAAGTTCGTCAGGGCTCGCTGTACCCGGCACTGCACCGGCTCGAGCGCCGCGATCTGATCAGCGCGCGCTGGGGAACCTCAGAGAACAACCGTCGAGCGCGTTTCTACGAACTCACGGTCGCCGGCAAGAAGCGCGTTGCTGAGGAAACCGAGCAGTGGGATCGGCTGACGATCGCAGTGGCTGCCGTGCTGCAGGCGGGTTGATCATGATGCGCAACCGGCTTATTCACTGGCTTCGTGATCTTGTTCAGCGGCGCCGCGTTGAGCGCGACCTCGACGAGGAACTGCGGCTCCACATCGAGCAGGAAACGCATCGGCACATCGATGCCGGGCTGCCGCCGGCCGAGGCGGCGCGACGCGCCCGCGCGGAGTTTGGCGGCGTCGAGGCGATCAAGGACGAGTGCCGCGAGTCGCGCGACACGTACGGCCTCGAGAGCGTCTGGCTCGACGTTCGCCACGGCCTGCGCGTGATGCGGCGGTATCCGTTGTTCACGGTCACGGCCGTGTTGACTCTGGGGCTCACGATCGGCGCCGTGTCCACGCTGTTCAGTCTGGCGCACACGTTTCTCATGCGGACGCTGCCCGTTCCTGATGGACACCGCATCGTCTACGTGGAACCGACGCGGGACCACGGCACGAGAGAGGGCCTGATCTCCTACCCGGACTACGTGCAGCTGCGCGAGTCGGCGGACAGCTTCACCGAGCTGGCTGCGATCTACCCGACGGCACCCTTGTTCGTCACCCGCACCGGCGAGGGGCGGCAGGTGAATGGCGCCGTGGTGTCGGAGAACTTCTTCCGCACGATGCGGATCGAGCCGTTCCGCGGCCGTTTCTTCACGCCTGCGGAGAATCAGGTGGCGGGGCGCGATCGTGTCGTCGTGATTGGTCACGACTTCTGGCGTGTCTGGTTTGGCGGTGGCGGCGACGCGATCGGCTCGACGCTGCGGGTCAACGGTGTCGCATTCACCGTTGTCGGGATCGCGCCGCCCGGGTTCACCGGAGTGAGTGCTCAGCCGCTGAACGTGATCATGCCGATGATGATGCTGCCGGTGGGTTACCGCTTTTGCGACGATGCCCTCGCGGTCGATTGCACCGTGCTGCGGATGTACGGGCGCCTCGCCGACGAGGCCAGTGTGGCGGACGCCGCGGCTGAAGTGCCCACGCTGGTGCCCGCAGCCTGGCGCGACGCGGAGGACGGCGCCAACTCCGGCGGTAACTCTGGTCTGCGGGCAACCGCCGCGCGCGGCTCACATCTGAGCGGTGTCGACCGCGACTTCCTCAACCTGCTGGCCGGCGTGGGGGTCGTGCTATTGCTCGCGTGCTGCGCCAATCTGGCAGGTCTGCTGCTCGCTCGCGGACGTGCGCGCGGCCATGAGCTCGCGATACGGGTGTCGCTCGGCGCGGGCCGCGGCAGGCTCGTGCGGCAGTTGATGATCGAGTCGCTTGTTCTGGCGTTCAGCGGCGGGCTCGTCGGGCTGACGCTCTCGCTGGCGATGACCGGGGCCCTGAACCGGTTCTTCTACTCGATCGACAGTTCGGGCCGTGCGCTCATTTACAGCTTCAGCCTGTCTCCCGCAGTGGTGGGAGGCGTCCTGCTGGTGTCGGTTCTCGGCGGCGTGCTATTCGGGACCATCCCGGCCCTGGTGACTGCCAGGCGCGGAGCGAAGGCCGCCCTCGCCAGGGGATCGCGCTCGGTTGCGGGGAATGAACGTGGTCTCGGTTGGCTGATCGGGGCGCAGGCGGCGATGGCCGTGGCGCTGGTCGTCGTGGCGGGGTTGTTGACTGCCGGCGCGCGGGAGCTGGTGTCGGGTAGGGGATTCGACCCCGACCATGTGGCGCTGCTGCGACTGCGGCCGCGGCTGGTCGACTACACCGCTGAGCAGGCGCAGCCGTACCTGCGCGAAGTCGTTCAGCGGCTCGACGCGCTGCCGGACGTTCGCTCCACCACCATGGTCGGCACGGGGATCTCCCTGTTCGGCTTCCGGGCCAACGTGGAGACTCGCGGCGACGAGCCGACGACATTGCAGACCGGCTACATCGAGATCGGCCCTCGATACTTCGAGACCTTGGGCATGCGGCTGGTGCGTGGTCGCGAGTTCGCCACCACTGACGACACCAACGCCGCGCCGGTCGCGATCGTTAGCGAGGCGGCCGCCAGCGCTCTCTGGCGTGGCGCCGATCCGATCGGCAAGATCCTGCGCTTCGGCGAAGTCGATCACGACATCGTCGGGGTCGTCGCGGATATAGCGATGCAGAATCGTGCGAGCGCGACCTTCCCGTACGTGTACGCGCCGTTCTGGCAGAACCCCAACCACATCGATGCGCGCCTGCAGGTGCGCGTGACCGGTGACCCGACGCAGGCTCTCGCGCTCTTGTCCGACACCATCCACGAGGTGGATCCAGACGTACCGGTCTCCGAGATCTTGCCGATGTCGTGGCGAGTCGCTGGCCTGTTCCGGCCGCAACGCCTCAGCGCCATCGCCGTGGGGTACGCCGGCATCCTGGCGGTGTTCTTGAGCGCCCTCGGGCTTTACTCATCGCTCGCTGCCGCGGTCTCTCGCCGCCGCCGCGAACTCGGCGTCCGGCGCGCCGTGGGGGCATCGGCTCAGGGCGTCCTGTGGATGATCGTGCGCCAGGGAACGCTCATCGTTCTGGGCGGCGTCGCCGCCGGCCTGCTGCTGGCCGCCGCGGCCACCCGCGCCGTCAGCCACATGCTGTACACATCCGCCGGTGGCGACTACCTGTTCTACGTGGTGGCCGCCGTGCTCGTGCTGTGCTGCGGCGTGGCCGCCTCCTGGCTCCCGGCCCACCGGGCCTCGCGGATTCCGCCGAACGAGGCGCTACGAGCGGAGTGAGTCGGCCGCACGTGCCTCAACGAAAGCCCCCCCAAGGCAGGTGAGCGCCGTCTCGCGCTCCCTCGAGGATGCCTGCGCTATGCGGCGTTCTGCTCCTTGATCCAGTCGGCCAATACGATCTTCATGAGCGACTGATAGGGCACATCGCGTCGGTTCGCCTCGCGCTTGATCTCATCGAGTAGCCAACTAGGGATTCGCATCGTCACCCTGGCGGTAGACGGCTTCAGGTTCGGAAACACTGCCGGCTGCGGCTGGCTGAAGTCGACAAAGTCCTCGAGTCGATCCGCCTGGCTTTCCAGGTAGGCTGCTTGGTCACTGTTTTTCATCGCGTCCACCTTCGGTACTTCCGTTTCGTCGTCCAGGCCGTGATCGGTCGAATCAACTCGTCGCGGACCGTGAACGGTACGGTCACGTGTCGGCCGTCATCCGTCATGCCGATCAGCCACATCCGAACCTCGTCCTGCGAGTGGGCCTTGTCGGGGAACAACGTGCCGCGGCCGTTCAGAAAGGCTCGTTCCACATCGGTAGGGGCGAAGCCGCGCGAGATGACCTTGGTCATGTTGCCCTCGTCCCATTCGAAGCCGCGGATCGTAGCCATGTTCAGCATGTACAGAGCCTAGCATGATGGTCATGTACATTATTCGGGCATCAAGGTGATCGCGCCTCCCGGTTGCCCATGGATCGAAACGCGCGGGCCCTCGCCAATTCAGCCGAGCGAGACTCTATGGGCGCAGTGACGACGAGGCGCGAGTCCGGTGTCTGTGGTGCGATAATGCCCGCATGCGTGAAATCCCCGACCTGGTCTCCGAACTCCGAAGCCTGCTGGGTGCGTTCAACGCTGCCGGCGTAGCGTATGCCCTGTGCGGCGGCCTCGCCGCCAACATCTACGGCGCCGATCGATTCACGAAGGACATCGACCTGCTGATTGCGCCGGAGGACATGGAAGCCGCGCTGGAGGTGGCTCGCGGATGTGGGTTCAACATCGATTCCGGGATCATCCCTCTCGGTAGCGGCGTTTATCGGATGCATCGCGTCGTGAAGCTCGAACAGGGGTGGGAGGAGCCGTTACCCTTGGATCTGATGATCGCCGACGGCGGGACGTATGCTTCAGCTTACGAGTCGCGCCGTGCGGTTCAACATGAGGATGATGAGCTATGGCTGGTGACAGTCGACCGGTTGATCGAGATGAAGCGCGAATCGGGGCGTCCGATCGATCAGCAGGACATCGAGAGACTGAGCTGACCGCCGCGACGGTCGGGCGCCGGCTCGCGTTGCTCACCGAGATCCGGCGCCTTTCGGCGTGGCTCCCGCGGCTTACCGCGCCGCGACCGGTTGAGGATCTCGATCGATCGATTGCGGACCGCCAGGAACACGCGGCTAGGCCGCGTTTTGCTCCTTGATCCAGTCGGCGGTCCCAGTGAGAAGGCGAAACCAGGGCGGTCGGGTCTGCGTATGCACATGGGACGACTAGTTCCCACCGTGATGTCGAGGATCGCCCCATGGAATCGCTGCTTCAGGATCTCAGGTTCGCTGTTCGCCAGCTGTGGAAGGACAAGGGCTTTCTCGCGACTGCCGGCCTGACCCTGGCGCTCTGCGTGGGCGCCAACGCGACGATCTTCTCCGTCGTCAACTCGGTGATCCTGCGGCCGCTGCCGGTTCCGGAGCCGGAGGCGCTGGTGATCATGTGGAACGCCTACCCGGGCGCCATGGGCGAGGGAGCACGGGGTGGCAACGGCGTCCCCGACTTCTACGACCGTAGCGAGCTGGTAGAGGTCTTCGAAGAGGTGGCCGCGTACGACTACGAAGGGCGCAGCATCGATCTTCAGGGCACCCCGCAGCGGGTGACCGCGCTCGATGTCACCCCCTCGTTCTTCCGTCTGCTACGGGCGGAGGCCGCTCTCGGGAGGACCTTCACCGACGAGGAGGGGGAGTCGGGCAACAACCAGGCGGTGGTTCTGAGCGACGGGCTGTGGCAGCAACTCTACGGTGGCGATCCCAGCGTCGTGGGCAACACCCTTCGTATCGACGGCCGCGAGTTCAACATCGTCGGCATCATGCCGCCAGCGTTCGTGTTCCTCGATGAGGACGTGCGCATGTGGACCGCGCTCGCGTTCGATCCGGAGCAGCGCTACGCCTACCACAACAACAACTACAACATGCTTGCGCGCCTGCAGCCGGGTGCAACGCTGGAGCGGGCGCAGGAGCAAGTGGACGCGCTCAACGTGCGCAACATGGACCTCACGCCGGAGCTGAAGCCTCTGCTGATCGACGCGGGTTTTCACACGCCTCTTTTTCTGCTGCAAGAGGACGTTGTCCGTGACGTGCGCGGCATCCTGTTCATGCTGTGGGGCGGCGTCGCGTTCGTCCTGCTGATCGGCTGCGTGAACGTCGTGAATCTGGTTCTGGTGCGGTCCACCGCGCGTAGCAAGGAGATCGCGACACGCTTTGCCCTGGGCGCGCGCCGTCGCCGTGTGGCGCGACAGCTCCTCACCGAGATCATGGTGCTGACTGTTGCCGGCGGCGCCCTGGGGGTTTTGTTCGGTCAGGCGGGATTGAGCGTGCTGGGCGGCATGGGACTCGATGAGCTGCCGCGTTCCGGCGAGATCCGCCTCGACGCCACCGCCATAGTCTTCACCCTGGCGCTGGCGCTGGGGGTGGGGCTGGTGGTCGCGCTCATTCCGCTGGCGAGCGTCTGGCGGCTCGATCTCAGCTCGGTGTTTCGCGAGGAAGGTCGCACGGGAACAGCGGGTCGTGGCGTGCGGTTGCTGCGCAAGGGTCTGGTAGCGGCGCAGGTGGCCTTCGCGCTAATCCTGTTGGCGGGCGCCGGCCTGCTGCTGGCGAGCTTCCAGCAGATGCTCGCGGTGGACCCCGGCTTCGAGCCGGAAGGTGTGCTCACGGCTGCCGTGGGCCTACCCGCGAGCCGCTACCCGGACGCGGCGGCGATCCTGGCCTTCACCGATGAGGCGCTGGGTGAAATCCGAGCGCTTCCTGGAGTGCAGCACGCGGGCATGACGTCGCAGATTCCTTTCGGTGACGGCTTCAGCGACAGCGTCATCCTCGCCGAGGGCTATGTCCCTCAGCCCGGAGAATCCGTGATTTCGCCGGGGCAGAACTACATCACGCCCGGTTACTTCGAGGCGATGGGAATCACGCTGGAAGAGGGTCGCGCCTTCGACGGCCGCGATACCGGCGACGGTCAGGAGGTGATCATCGTCGATCAGCGACTTGCCGACAGGTTCTTCACGCCGGGCGAGGTGCTGGGAAAGCGGATGCGAGGTCTCAATAGCCCTGAGGACCTTCTCGACCCGGCGGCCGGCCGCTTCTTCACGATTGTCGGCGTCGTCGAGACGATTCGCATGCGCGGCCTCACGGGGGCAGACATGCCCGGGTCCTACTACTTTCCGCTGGCCCAACAGTCACGTCGTGGGCTCGATATCGCGGTGAAGACAGCCGGCGACCCAAACGCGCTCATCGGCGTCGTGCGGGGTGTGATCAGTGGCATCGATACGGAGCTGCCGCTGTTCGACATCCGCACCATGCAGGAGCGGGTGGGTGATTCGTTGACCAACCGTCGCACGCCGATGCTACTGACCGCGATGTTCAGCGCGGTGGCGCTGCTGTTGGCGGCTGTTGGCATCTACGGAGTGCTGGCCTATCTCGTTCAGATGCGCGTGAAGGAGATCGGCATTCGCGTTGCACTCGGCAGCGGGACGGCCGGTGTCTTCAGGCTCGTGCTGCGCGAGGGCGTGGTGATTCTCGGGGTCGGCGTGGCCGCGGGTCTCGCCGGGGCGTTCGCGCTGAGCAGGTTCATCGAGAGCCAGCTGTACGAGGTGTCGGCAGCCGACCCGGTCGTGCTGCTGCTGGTGGCCGGCGTGCTCTCGGCCGTAGCCCTGGTGGCGTGCGTCATCCCGGCTCGGCGAGCCACCCGCATCGATCCGGTGGAGGCGCTGCGGGCGTGACTCCTCAAGGATCACGATCCTAGCCCAGTAGCCAGCTCGGTATGCGCATCCAGGCCTTGTCGGGGAACGGTAGTAGTCTCCGCTGCCTCGCTCTCGCTCGAAGGGGGGAGCGATTAGCGGTCACGCCACCACGCCTGGCGCCGCTCCTGTCCGACGGAATGCCGTGGAGCACGGCTGCGGCCGCGCGCGGCCTTCCTGAGGGTGTAACGATTGCCCGCAGTCGTACCTCCCCGACCGACTGAGGTGGACTTTGGCCTTAAGAACGGAGGGCACGGGCGCGGCGCTGCAGGAGCGCGGCATGTCGTTGGTCGAAGTGCTCGTGTCGATGGCGCTGCTGCTATTCGCGTCCCTGTCGATCGTGCCCGTGCTGCTGACGGGTGTGTTTACGTCAGCGACGTCTCAGGAGATCACTGAGCTCACGGTGGCGGCGGGCGACAGGTTGGAACTGCTGGCGACCTACGAGTTCGCGGCCACGGGGCTACAAGCCGGGGGCGACCTCGGCAGTTCGGACGCTGGGTACTCGGTGGATCCGTTCGACGGCGATTCTGACCGTTACCTGCGCTGGCAGATCATCGACGAGAGCGCCATCCTCAAGCGCATCGTGATCGTGGCCGGGGAGCGCGACTCGGTAGTCGGGCCACCCCGTGAGATCCGGGTCGAGACCTTCAGGGCGGACATCCGATGACCGCCGTGGGCGCGTCTCCGCGACCGGCGCGGGCCCGGCATCGGGAGTCTGGCTTCAGCCTCATCGAAGTCATGATCTCCAGCGCCCTCTTTCTCGTGCTGCTTGCCGGCGCGTCGACGATGCTCATGTCGGTCCAGGAAGGCTATGAAGACTCGCAACTCGTCATGGACGCGCAGCAAGGGGCGCGCATCGCGATGGAGCAGATCCAGCGCGATCTGCACGTGGTCGGTGTGGGGTTGTCGCGCATGCAGCCGCCGTTCGCGGTCTTCGTGCCGCGCGCTGACGGCGGGATTGATCTGCGGCGTAATCGGGGCCAGGTGACTAGTTTTCTGACCAAGCCCATGGGCAGCGGCTCGGCGGTGATCGAACTCGACGACGTTTCTGAGTTCTCTGTCGGCCAGGACGTCGCGGTGTATGACGCCACCGGGAGCATCGACATCGCCGCCATCACCCACATCAATATCGTGAGTAGCCGCATCGTGCATACCGGCGTGTCCAAGGGATACGACCCCGCTGACGGCGCCGCGGTCGCAGTGGTGGAAACGATCACCTACCGAACCGAGGTCGATGGTGCCACTTTCAATCTCATTCGTGAGGTGGACGGTGCCGATCCTGCGATCCGCGCCACTGGAGTGAGCCAACTGGTGTTTCGCTACTTTGACGACGCCAATCCGCCGTTGGAGATCACTCCGACTACTCTGGCCGACCAGATGTCGGTGCGTTTGTTCGAGGTCAGCCTCACGGTGAGGGCACAGGGAACGCGGCTGAGGGGGGGCGCCGTACCCGAGGTCTCGCTCAGCGCCCGCATCGCGCCGCGATCGCTGGTGTTGTTCTGATGCCGGGTCACACCTTCGCAGGAGCGTCGCGCCGGGACGAGCGCGGTTTCGGGTTTCTGATCACCTTGCTGATGCTCGTGATCGTGAGCACCGTGGCCACCGCCGCGGCGCGTCTCGCCACCGTCGAACTGGCGGTGACCGCCAACTACAAGGCACGCTCCGGAGCGTTCTACGCTGCCGATGGCAGCTCGCAGGCCGGAGTCGACGAGTTGGTCCGCCTGGGGCGATCGCTGGGGCGATTCCCGACCGATGCGGAGCTGGCGGCGATTACGCCGCCCACGATGACCACGGCCACGCTGTCGGAGTTCGCTCTCGTTCGTGACGGCGTGGAGGTTATCGAGCCGCTGCAGTCGGGCTACTTCCAGGGCCTCAACGCGTACACCATGCCCTTCGCCACCGACGTTACCGCGGAGACCAGCGGCTGGCCGGTAGGCCGAGCGACCGTCGGTCTCGATGTGCTGTTCGACATCATCCCGCTGTTCCAGTTCGCAGTGTTCTACGACGAGGACCTGGAGATCCAGCCGGGGCCGAACATGCTGCTCAACGGACGCGTGCACAGCAACGCCGACGTGTACCTGAATGCGGGCGCGGCGCTGTCGATCGATTCCGTCCTCACCGCGGCCGGCAACATCTACCACCGGCGCAAAGACAAGAACGCCAGCCTCGGCACCGTGCAGGTGCGCGATGCGGCCGCCGACTTCATCGAGTTCGACGGTTTCGACTCGGACGACGCCGATTGGTACGCGGAGGCGCTGTCACGTTGGGACGGGAATGTGCGCAGCTCCGAACACGGCATCGAGCGGCTCAACATGACCGTGGCCGATGCCACTGACCCACGTATGTATATTCGCCTCCCGAGTTCCAGCGACAGCGCCGACGAGCAGGCGTCCAAGCTCAGCCATCAGGCGGGCCTGCTCATTCTCAACGGCGAGGCCGTGGACGCCCTCGGTAACCCGGTGTCGACCGTCGACCCGGTGAGCGGCGACGATGCCATCCGTGCCACGGTGATTTTCGATCCGCGCGAACAGGCCGACATGCTCACGCTGGAGCTGGACATGGAGAAGCTCGGGCGCTCGGCCGCGTGGCCGGCCAACGGCCTCATCTACGTCGGCTCTGCCGAGGACGGCGACCTGATGCCCACCTGGGGCTCAGCGTGCGTCGGCTGCTGGGGCCCGGAGGCATGGAAGTTCTACCAGGAACCCTGGACCGATCCGGACACCAAGTTCGCGGTCAAGGTCGCCAATGGCGCCGAACTGGCCAGCGCAGTTACCGTAGCCACGGACAACCCGCTCTACGTGCGCGGCGACTACAACATCGTCAACAAGATCGGGGCCGCCCTCATGGCCGATGCCATCACGGTCCTCAGCGACGACTGGGGCAGGACAGGACAGGCGGCGAACCTGCCCGACGAAGATCTCGCCTACTCGCAACTCGCGGTCAATTCCCGCGTGGCAGCCAACACCGAGCTCAATGCCGCGCTCATGCTCGGCAACACCGAGACCTTCTGGGGCAGCTACAACGGTGGTCTGGAGAACGTACTCCGCTTTCTCGAGAAGTGGTCCGGCCGCACCCTCGAGTACACGGGCTCCATCATCGATCTGTGGTACTCGGAGCAGGCCACCGGTAGCTGGAAGTACGGCTCTCCGGTCTACACGGCGCCGGCGCGCGATTGGGCTTTCGACACCGACTTCCTCGACGTTGCCAACCTGCCTCCGTTCACTCCGCGCGTATACACGGTACGGGTGTCCGACTGGAGACAGGAGTGAACGCTGTGCAAGTCGGCTACTCTACTGCCCCGGGGTGTCCAGGCAACACGCATCAGATCGGGGAGCTATGCGCGGTGACAATGGCCGGCGGACATTTCGGGCGATGGCGGCTCTCGGCCTGCTCGCGCTTGTGGCCTGGCCTGGAAACGCGCAGGGGCAGTCTGTCCTCGGAGGTTTCGATCCGTCGCTGAAGCGTCTCGGAGTAGAGCACGGCCTGTCACACAACAGTGTGCTGGCGGTGGCGCAGGATCACAGCGGCTTCCTGTGGTTCGGTACGCTCGACGGCCTGAACCGCTACGACGGGCGCGAGTTCCTCATACACCGCGCCGACGCATCGAACAGGCAGTCGCTGCCGAGCAGCGCGGTCGTGGCGCTGCTCGTCGACCGTGACGACAATATCTGGGTCGGAACGCGCCGTGGCCTTGTGCGTCTCGGGCAAGACCGGCGCCTCTTCGAACGCGTCTCGCTCTCGGGTGCCGCACAGGGCGACAGCGTGGTCGCCAGTCCGTTTCGTGAGCCGAGAATCAACCAGCTGCTCGAGACCGACACCGGCGACATATGGGTGGCGACCAGCGCGGGGCTCTATCGGATCGAGTCGCAGTCGGGGCGCGACGTCGCGCGGTGGACAGCGCGGGCCGTGCGGCTTCTCGTTGAGCCCGTCTACGGTCTCGGCATCGACTCGACCGGGACGGTGTGGGCGATCTCCCACGACCTCGAGGGGTCGTCGACCATCTACCGCCTGGACGGATCCGGCACCCGCTTCACTGCCCCGATCAGTAGTCGTGCGATGTTGTTCGCCGGCAGCGATACGGTCTGGCTCGACTCGAGCGGTCCTGTGCCCATCTCGTCGCTGCTTTCTGACGGAGGCGCCGCGCTGGATCGGCAGTCGCCAGCAGTCGTGGTCGACGCGGTGACGACCTCCATCACCACGGATGACGTCGGTCGAATCTGGATCGGCACCTATCGGGGCACCTACGTGGCGGATAACAGCGGCGCCATCAGGCGAGTGACGACCGACTCATCCAACGAGCTCAGCGACGAGGTGAACACGATCCTCGTGGATGGTGGTGGCACGGTGTGGATCGGAACGTTCAATGGAGTTCTGCGCTACGACCCGCGACGAAAGCCCTTCCGGCACTTCGGCTTGGAGGAGGGCCTTTCCGTGACCTCGGTCTCGTCCATCGTCGAGACCAACAGCGGCGAGATCTGGGCGGGGACCTACGGCGGCGGCATCGCCCGCTTCGATGAGGAGTCGCGGCGGTTCGTTGAAGCTACATTGCGCCTCCCTGGCGAGGGTCATCCCTGTGACTACGTCTGGGACCTCCAGCCAGGCGACGACGGCGTCCTGTGGATAGGGGCGGAAGATGCAGTGTGCGAGCGCCGTTCTGACGGTACGGGCCGATTGCTGGCGTTACCTTCGGGCGCGGGGCAGCCGACCAATCTGGGCCACCTCGACGGTGACGGGCTCTGGGTGGGGGCGGCGGCGGGGCTGTTCGAGTTCGATCCGGGGACGCGGTCCTATCGCCAGACCCTGGCCGCCTCAGAGGGGACTCTGCACGGGGTGGACGCTCTCGAGGTGGCGCCGGACGGTGCGATCTGGGTGGCGAGCGGGGCCGGCGTGCGGCCTGGAGCGTTGGCCCGCTACGATCCGGCGGCTGATAGCTGGGAGAGATACGCGGACCCCGTGGCCGAGGGAATCTGGGACATCTACGCGGACGAGACACGCCGTGTCTGGCTCGCGACCGGCTCCGGGCTCGCGCGATTCCAGTCGGATCCGCAGCACTTCGAAATGGTCGCCTCCGCCGGTGATCTCATCGGCGGCGTCGTTTTCAGCATCTTGCCCGATGACCGGGGCCGCCTGTGGCTCGGTACCAACAACGGCCTGACCCGTTACGACCCTGGCGCTGGGCCCGACGGCACGAGCCGACGTTTCGGTGTGAGCGACGGGGTGAGCAACCGCGAGTTCAATCGTCACGCCGCACTGCGAGACTCGCGTGGACGCATGTGGTTCGGTGGAATGTCCGGCGTCACCATGTTCGACCCGCGCGATATTTCGGATAACTCGCTGCCGCCAGCGATGGTGTTCACCGCGATAACCGTGCTGGACGCGGAGGGCGAGCATGCGGTCGCAAGGACAGATCGGCTGGTTCTCGAGCCCGACACGCACGCGCTGACGCTGGAGTTCGCGGCGCTCGATTTCACCGATTCTTCGCGGAACCGTTATGAGTACCAGCTCGAAGGCGTGGATCCTGGCTGGCTCGACAACGGCACGCGGCGCTCCGTGCGCTACACGAACCTGCCGCCCGGCACTTTCGTGTTCAGGGTGCGCGGCACGAACAACGACGGGGTCTGGAGCGAGACCGAGGCGACGCAGCTTCTCGTTGTCCTTCCCGCGTTCTGGCAGACGCTCTGGTTCCGCGCGGCGATCACGCTCGCGGTCTTGAGCTTGCTCGCGGCGGTGTATAGCTGGCGCATGCGTCGGATTCACGAACTCGAGCGGATGCGGCTGCGAATCGCCAGTGACCTGCATGACGAGATCTCGAGCGAACTGTCGGCCATCAGCCTCCTCAGCGGCATGCTCGGCAAACGGTCGTACCTGCCTGCCACCGATCGCGATTCGCTGGATGAGATCGGCGGCACCTCGCGGCGAGTCATCGAGGCGCTTCGCGACATCGTCTGGTACGTCACTCCCGAGCACGACAACGTCGGATCGATGGTGGCCCGCATGCAGGCAACGGCGGAACGGCTCCTCATGAACATCGAACACAACATCCGGGCGGACGTTGCGAACGCCGAGACCATGATCGATATGAACCAGCGTCGCGAGATCGTCCTCGCCTACAAGGAAATCGTCAACAATGTCGTTCGCCACGCCGAGGCGGGCGCAGTCGAGATCGGCATCGAGGTGCGCGGCGACCAGTTCCAGATGTCGATCCGCGACGATGGAATCGGGTTTACCGAGGGCACCAACATCGACGGCATGGGGTTGCGCAGCGTGCGCCGGCGCGTGGGCAAGCTCGGTGGCGAGATTCGCATCTCCAGCGAGCCGACGCACGGCACCTCGATCAACATAGTCGTCCCCCTGGCGACAACACGCCATGGGCAGAAGAAGCCGAGCGGCGTAAGTTGAAGCACTCACCCTCAGACCGCTGGCGCTACAGATGACCGAACAGTTCTCAGTCGGGCTCGTGGAGGACCACCGGGTGCTCCGCCGAACCCTGGCGCGGTTGATCGACGACCAGGCGGACATGCGCTGCACGGTGGAAGCGGGCAGCTGCGAGGAGTTCTTCGCGGCGCTCGATGCAGGCCTGGCGCCTCCGGCGATCGTGCTGATGGACATCGGGCTCCCGGGGATGAGCGGCATCGAGGGGCTGGTGCGGCTCGCGTCGTTGTCGCCCGCGACCAGGTCGCTCGTGTTCACGGTCCACGAAGATGACCAGAAGGTGTTCGATGCCATCGCCTCGGGTGCGGTCGGCTATCTGCTCAAGCCGTCGCCGCCGGACGAGATCGTCGCCGCGATCCGCGAGGTGCAGCAAGGTGCCTCGCCGATCAACCCTTACATCGCGCGTAAGGTGCTGGGCAGGTTCAACCGCCTTGCGCCGCCGGCCCCGCCGAATGACGAGTACGGCCTCAGCCCGCGCGAGCGCGAGATCCTCGGCCTCCTCGTGGACGGCCTGACGATCCGCAAGATCGCTGACGAGCTGGCGATCAGCCACCACACGATCGACAACCATCTGCGCAGCGTCTACCGCAAGCTCCACGTGCGCAGCCGCTCGAAAGCGGTCGTCAAAGCGGTCACCGAAGACCTACTCTGAGCCCGTAGTTCCAGCAGCAAGGCGTGGCACATGGCGTGTTTACGTCATGGCAGCGCCGCGCCGCCCGGTGCTAATTTCGCCGCCACTGGATTCAGCCAAGGCAGCGCGCTTCGCCGGACGGCAGGCCCGCGAGCAAAGCACTACGGAGACGCCTCGATGCGATTGCAGCGCCAGACCGGCCGCAGGATTGCTGTCATTACCTTGTGCCTCAGCCTGGCCGCGGCCGGTTGTGACGGAGGGGTGGATCTGGGCGACCTGACCGACGGCGGTGCCGGACTCCCCATCGGATTCACGCGGGCGTTTGCGAGGACGCTCCCCGTCGATACCTGCGTCAGCCTCGTGATCTCCACGTTCAACTATGACCCAACCTGGACCCTCGACTTCTGCGAGGGCGAGGGCGAGGGCAGTGGCTACGGGACACCGCAACGAACGGACCGGATACTCAGAAAGGTCGCAGGCTCGGGCGCGTTCGTAATCGATTCCGTGGTCATCGCTGGAACGGTCTCGGGGAGCAATCTCCCGCGCTGGACAGCGGTGTTGTCCTCCGCGCCCGGGGGGGGCGGGGCCGGTACCTCCACCGCGCTTGCGAGCGTGGCGTCTGCCGACGGCGACGGCGACCCGACCGGAGCCGTTCCGGTGAAGATCCTGGCAACGCTCTATGACGTTAGCAGCAAGGGCAAGCGCAAGAAGGCCGGCAAGAAGCAGGCAAGGTTCGACAAGAAGACCGGGGGGGCTAGCGTGCTGTTCGACAATTTGTCGGGAGCCCGAGATCACTACGAGATCGACGTCACCGTCAAGGGTGGCAAGGTCACCGCAGGCACCGTGAGCTATGCAGCATCCACGTCGACGCAGTCCTCCAGGCGAATTGGTGCCGTTTCCGGGCGCTGGCTCCAGGATGACAGCTCACGAGCGGGAGCCACCCCGCTGACCACGTGGGCAGGAGTCGGAGTGACCTCCGTCGGCAAGACGCCCTCCGGGAAAGTGCCGGAGGCCACGATTGTGGCCTATCCCGAGCAGGCTGGCCGTGTGGCGGGCAGGTCCGCCGCCTTTGATGTCATCGGTCTGGCGATGCAGGGTGACGCTGAGCTAAATCCACCGACAAAGCAACTGAAGAAGGTCCAGTTCACGCTCTATGCCGTGGACGCGAAGGGCAAGCGTTCGAAGCTGGCGACCAAGACCGGCAAGGTGGCCAAGAAGAACGGCGTGGCACTCGTGGTGATGGAAGGCGTTGCTGCCGCGGCGAGTCACTACGAGATCGACATCAAAGCACTGGGCGGCAAG
>JAJCXT010000078.1 GCA_029263295.1 Acidobacteriota bacterium
CTCATGTCGAGCCAGTTGAAGAAGAAGGACGACCCGATCCACGCGATGCCCGTGATGACGTGCAGCCAGCGGATGACGAGGTTGAGCCAGTCGGCGATGTACGCTTCCATGAGTTTCCCCTGTTCTCTCTTGTCCCGATCCTGCTCCTGAAACCGGCTGGCGGTCAGGACCGGCGAGGCGTCGTCGCCAGCCCGACGCCGGCAAAGACATCGCGCAAATCAACTGGCGGCTCGCCGCCGTCGAGATTGAGGCTTGCCTCGATTTCATTCAGATGTGTGTCCATCAGCGCGACCGCGGCCGCGGTATCTCCGTCTTCGATTGCGTCGATCAGCGCCATGTGCTCGTGGGCGGCGCAGGCTGCGGGGCCTGCTCTCTCATAGAGCGCGATGATCAGCGCCGTGCGCGAAATCAACTCGCGCAGGAAGTCGCCCATCACGGCGTTGCCGGCAATCTCGGCAAGCCGCAGGTGAAAATCGCCGGAGTGACGGATCACGGACTGGCGGTCGCCTTCCGCGTGCGCGGCTTCCTCCGCACGTGTCAGTCGCCGGAGATCTTCCAGCGCGACCCGGTCCGCGGTTTCGCACGCCGCCTCGATCACGGCCCGCTCGAGTGTGCGCCGTGTGTCGAAGACGTCGCGTGCCTCTCCGATGGTTGGTGACGCAACGGCCGCCCCCCGGTTCGGGCGGATTTCGACGATCTTGTCATGGGCCAGCCGGAACAGCGCCTTGCGGACGACCGTCCGGCTGACGCCGAAAATTTCCCCGAGTGCATCCTCCGCCAACCGTGTTCCCGGCGGCAGCCGGTGCTCGAGGATGGCGGCAGAGATGCCTCTGTAAATCGACTCGTCGCCAGTCGCGCCCGGCGTATCCGGGCGGCGCGCATCGATGTCCATCATCGTCGCGGTCTTGCTGGCGGCGGCGCGTCTTGCCATTGATAACTCCTGAATTACGCCCGGGTCGCCCGGTGCGCGGTAGGTATAGTCGAAGATTGTATACAATGAAATTCAAAAATGGATACATTTTTCTGGACAATGCCGGTCAAGCCCGAAACAATAGGAACCACACTGGCGGCATGTGCGAGCATGATAACCGTCAGGACAAACCCGGCTTGATGAATATGCCGGGACAAGGGATGCCAGCGACAGCGACATCTCAAGCAGGGACGAGGGAGCGAGACGCGTGGGCCGTCTGACAACGCATGTTCTGAATACAGTGAACGGCCGACCCGGCGCAGGGATGGCGGTGGATCTTTACGCGGTGGAGGGCGAGAGCCACCGGCTGCTGAAGACCGTCACCACGAATGACGACGGGCGATGCGACGCACCGTTGCTGGAGGGCGATGACCTGACCGTCGGCACCTATGAACTGGTGTTCAAGGCAGGCGATTTCTTCCGCGCCACCGGCGAGGCTGCCGGCAAGGGCGTGATCTTCCTCGACGAAGTGCCGATCCGCTTTGGCGTGCCGGACCCCGGCGAGCACTATCATGTGCCGCTGCTGGTGACGCCGTTTTCCTACAGCACCTACCGGGGGAGCTGAAACCATGGCCACAAACAACGGAACAAGCGACACGATCCGCTTCCTGCAAAACGGCGTGCCGCGCGAGATTGCCGGCGCCGATCCGAACCGCACGGTCCTCCAGGGGCTGCGCGAGGACGAGCGCCGGACCGGCACCAAGGAAGGCTGCGCCGAGGGCGACTGCGGCGCCTGCACGGTGGTGCTGGGCGAACCGGACGGGTCCGGGCTGCGGTACCGCGCCGTGAATGCCTGCATCCTGTTCCTGCCGATGCTCGACGGAAAGGACCTGATCACGGTCGAGGATCTGCAGGACAAGACCGGCGCGCTGCATCCGGTGCAGCAGGCGATGGTCGATCTGCACGGTTCGCAATGCGGCTTTTGCACGCCCGGCTTCGTGATGTCGATCCTGGCGCACATGCTGGGCGGCGGTGCGGCCGAACGCGGCGCGATCAATGACGCGATCGCGGGGAACCTTTGCCGCTGTACCGGGTACCGGCCGATCATCGACGCGGCGATGGCGGCGCTGGGGACCAAGGGCAAGGACCGGTTCGCAAGGCGCGCGAAGACCACGCTCGCCGCACTGCGCAAGATCCGCCGGCGCGAGATGCTGGTGCTGGACGGCACCGGGGTGAGCGGCCAGAAGCGGAAATATTTCGCCCCCGTGACGAGCGACGAACTTGCCGACGTGCTGACCGGACACAAGGACGCGACCATTGTCGCCGGCGGCACCGACGTCGGGCTATGGGTCACCAAGTTGCATCGCGACCTCGACGTGCTGGTGGCGACCGGCGGGGTGCGCGATCTCGCCGGCATGGCAGTGGAAAAAGGCGTGCTGTCGGTGGGGGCGGCCGTGCGGCTGACCGATGCCATGGACAGGCTCGGCGGGATGTCGCCGTCGTTCGGGGAACTGATGCGGCGGTTCGCGAGCGTGCAGATCCGCAATTCCGGGACGCTTGTGGGCAATGTCGCGAACGGCTCGCCGATCGGCGATACGATGCCGGCGCTCCTCGCCCTCGGCGCCACCGTGACCTTGCGGCGCGGCACACAGACCCGCGAGCTGGCGCTCGAGGACTTCTATCTGGGGTACCAGAAAACGGCGCTGGCGCCCGGAGAATTCGTGGCCCGGGTGAACATTCCGCTGCCGGATGCCGGAGTGGATTTCCGCACCTGGAAAATCTCCAAGCGGTTCGACCAGGACATCTCGGCCGTCTGTGCCGCGTTCGCGGTGCGGGTCGTCGACGGCAAGGTGGCGTCGGCGCGCATCGGCATGGGCGGGGTCGCGGCGATTCCGGTCCGCGCGCCAAAAGCCGAAGCCGCGTTGACCGGCAAGCCGTGGACGCTGGCAACCGTGCTCGCGGCCAGCCGGGCGATGGAGCAGGACTTCCAGCCGCTGACCGACATGCGGGCCAGCGCCGCCTATCGCATGACCGTCGCGAAGAACCTGCTGCGGAAATTCTATTTCGAGATC
>JAJCXT010000079.1 GCA_029263295.1 Acidobacteriota bacterium
ACCATCAGCTTCTGCGCCTTTTCGATGCGAGCCTGACGTTCCGCCTTCGTGATCGGATGAGCCTGGTCCCGCAGCGACGTCAGCGTGGCGATCGACGGCGGCAGGTCGTCCTGCCGACCCGTCGCGAACGCTGAACTCGCCAAGGTCGTAGCGGTGGCGGCCGCCGCCACGGTGGCCGAACTTCCGATCAGGGAACGCCGGGTAATCATCGTGTACCTCGTTTCTCAGGGTCGTGAACGAGGGCGTAGTCTAGACCGTTGCCACCCCGCGCCCGGACTCAATCGCTGCGCAGCGCATCGACGGGGTTCACCCGCGTTGCGCGGCGTGCGGGCATCCATGCGGCAAGCAGGACTGTTGCGATGATCACGCCGACGGCCGCCGCCAAAGCGATCGGGTCGGTGGAACCAACGCCGTAGAGGACGCCCTGGGCAGCCTGGCCTAGCCCGATCCCGCCGAGCAGGCCGAAGGTCGCGCCGACGGCGAGCAGTGCTGCTGCACCCCTGATCACCATTGTGAGCACCGTAGACTCGCCGGCACCAAGCGCCATGCGAATGCCGATTTCCCGCGTGCGCTGCCCAACGGAATAGGCCATCACGCCGTACAGGCCGACCCCGGCCAGGAACAAGGCGAAGACACCGAAGACAGCGAGCAATCCCGCGATCATGCGCGCGGGAAGCAACGCGACCTCCATCTGTCCTTGCAGAGAGCGGATGTCGACGATGGGCATGGCGGCATCGAGCTCGCCTACCTGGAGGCGAATGGAGTCGACAACGGCATCGAAACTGTCGTTGGCGCGCACGTGCAGCGCCAGGGCGGTCTGGTTTGACTGCTCGTACGGGAAGTACATGAACGGCATCGGATCTTCGCCCAACGTGTAGTACTTGGCGTCGGCCACGATCCCCACCACGAACCGATCCATGCCGCCGCTGCGAAGCTGCCCACCGATCGCATCACCGTCGTTCCAGTAACGCCGGGCCATGGTCTCGTTGATGATGACCGCGCCTGTTGCAGCAGCGGTGTCGTCCCACGTGAACGGCCTTCCGCGCACGAGATTGATGCCCATCGTGTTGAAGTAGCCGGGCGAGATGAAGTTGTAATCGAGGTTCATCCTCTCCGTGTCGCCGGCCTCATAGCCTTCGATACGGGCACCCCATTGCTGGGTACCCAGCGACATTGGCAGCATCTCCGCGAGGGCAACTGCCTCGACGCCGGGCAATCGCACGGTTCGCTCCATCAGCTGCCTGTACAGCTCGCGTGCCTCATCCACCGAGTACCCCTGCAACGCCGGATCGAGAGAGGCTACGACCACGCCGCTACTCAGGAACCCGGGATCGATGGAGTTGGCGTTCTGCAGACTCCGAACGAACAGGCCGGCGCCGATCAGAAGTGCCAGCGACATCGCGATCTGGAAGACGACGAGAGTGTTGCGCAGCTTGTTGCCGCTGGAGACGCGACCGCTCCCGTGCAACGAGGCTACGACGTTCGTTCCGGCCGCGCGCAGGGCCGGAACCGTACCGAAGACGAGTCCTGTCGCCACGGCCACGAGCGTCGTGAAGAGCAGTGCCCGTCCATCGATGCCGACGAGGATCTTGATCGGCACAGGCAGGGGCGGTTGGAACGAGAGGATGAGCCGGTTGATCCACGATGCGAGCAAGACGCCGAGGAGAGCTGCCGCACCTGAGAGCAGAAGGCTCTCGGTCAGTAGTTGCTTGACGATGCGACCGCGGCTGGCGCCGAGAGCCACCCGGACACTGATCTCGCGGCGCCGATCGGCCCCACGGGCCAGCAGGAGATTCGCCACGTTGATACAGGCAATCAGGAGCACCGCGCCGATCACCGCCATCAGGACCGCGAATACCACGCCGAGGGCGTCGCCGACGTCGCCCAGATAGGCTCGCGTAGCCGGGCGCACGGATATGCTCGTGCCCTCGAGCGCCTCCGGATACTCCTCGATGAGGAGCGTGTGCATGTCATTGAACTGTGCCGCCGCCTGGTCGAGTTCGAGGCCGGGTCGTATGCGCGCCATGACGGTGAGGAAACCACTGCCGCGGCTATCCACCGTGCCGGAACCCGGCCGCATGATCTCCTGCATTGCCAGCGGCGCCCAGATGTCGATGTTCGGCTCCAGCTTCGCGAAGCCGAAGTCGTCCGCCATCACGCCGATCAGGGTGAAGGGCTGCGCGTTGATCAGCACCTCCCTTCCGACGATGTCGCGGTCACCAGCGAACTGTCGCTGCCAGAAGCCATGACTGATGACGGCCACCGCATCGCGACCGGGCACCTCGTCTTCGGACTCGTTGAAGGTCCGGCCGAGCTGGGCCGACGCGCCTAGAGCCCGGAAGTATCCGCCGCTCACGATTGCTGCGGTCGTCCGCAGGTTTTCGCCTCCCAGCGACAAGCTCGCCGGGGTGATCCTGTACGCGTGCATTTCGTCAAACACGTCGTTCAGCCGCACGTGATCCAGGTAGTTCGGGTAGGAATAGCTCGCGATGAAGCCGCTCGCCGTTCGCATTCCGAGGCTCACCCAGCGTTCGGGACTCTCCACCCGCAGCGGCCGCAACAGCAGCCCGTCCATCCAGGAGAACATCGCGCTGTTACCGCCGATCCCGAGGGCCAGCATGGCGATGACGATGAGGCTGAAGAGAGGCCGCTGTGCGAGCGATCGGGCGGCGTAGCGGACTTCATGGAACGTGCTTTCTAGCGGCATTGCGATTCCTGGCGGGTGTGCACGCGGTATCCACGACAGGTGTCGTGGACGGTCGCTACCGGGCGCCGGTATGTCCTCGATCTCGAACAACGTCGAGAACGGGACATCCAGCCCAAGCAGCAACTTCTTGCGCGTGTCTTCTGACGGATAGGGGCGCTTACCGTTAACCAGGAGCGACAGATGCCCGCGTCCGACATCGAGCACATCCGCCCAGCGATTCTGGCTGTGCCGTTTCTTGGCCAGCTCCGCTGCGAGTTGATGATGCTTGAGTCGATAACGTTTGGGCACTGCCCGCTCCTCCACGGTGGCGCGATTCGTCAGTGATACGCCGTTCGTCCCCCAGAGGTTACCCGTTTGGGCCTCCAAACCGATCACAGGGTGTTTACACCCCAGTGTTAATAGGCTCAATAGGGAAGGGGCCTCCGCCAAGCTGGGCAACCCTCGGGCACCCAGGGAGACTGGGCCTGAAGGTAACCCTCCTGGGGTCTAGCTCGACCTTCTGAATGGGCGATTTGATGCGGGGGTTCGTGTCGTAAGGGGCCGGTCCGCGGGCGCTCCTCCATTCGGGGCGGAGGGGTGGTAGGTTCCCGTAGTGTGGGCGCACGAACATCGCGCATGCGATCGAGTCGCCCGGATCCGAGGCACCTACGATGGGAGGTGCGTCAAGAGCGCAGCTAACTGCACCCATCCCGGGAGTAGAAGGAGCACGGCCAGTGAGCAACAACGGCCAGGATCGTGTTCGACTGGTGGTGGGCTTGGCGGTGATGCTCGCCGGGTTCTGGATTGGCGTCTCGATGCCGCCCGCCTTACCTAGGCCGCACACGGGTCCAGTCAGTACCGCGCCGGAACCGGCGGCGGCTCCTCTCCCGCTGGGCGAGTTCGCGCCTACGGAGAACGAAGGTGAAGCTGCGGCTGTGCTGCGATTGCCGATCTCCGCCTTCTGTGTAGCTCAAGGAAATAGCCTTCCGATGGGTTGTCGCTTATTGAGCGGGGCACGGGCGTGTGCGCAGATGAAGTGCCAAGCGGGCCTAGACGGTCCGCTAAGCCAGGCCGCACAGAGTTGGCGACATGCTTCTTGCGATCTGCTGCCAGCGGAGTGTGGGGGCGAGGGTGGCGGTGGAGGCGTTGACCCGCCACCACCACCGCCGGTTCCTGAATGTCGCTGGTACGACCTGATCTGTCACGTCCGCAATCTGTTCTGAGGGCGGGGTGGAGCACCGCTCGGCCTCTTCTATGTGGGCGGGCGCGAGCTGGGCCATATCATCGACTTCACGCTGCGGCTCAATCATCCGGTCCCCCCTCAGGGCGTGCGCCTCGCCACCGCCTCCCGACCAGGACAGGAGCTGAGGGCCGGCGACGGGTCAGCGCCTGTCGGCCCTTCTTTCGGGGGCAGCGGCCGTCTATGATCGCCTGGCTCACCATTGGCCTGGGCTGCATACGTAGGAGAGGACGAGAATGACGGAATCTGGCAAGCCACCCACATGGTTTTGGGTCGTCGGGGCACTCGCCCTGGTATGGAATCTTCTGGGTGTGATGGCCTACCTGGCCCAGGTGATGATGACCGAGGACGCGATTGCCGCGTTGCCGGAAGCGGAGCGTGCCCTTCTTGCCGATGTTCCCGCGTGGGCCGTCGGTGCCTTCGCGACCTCGGTGTTCGCTGGCGCGTTGGGCTGCATCCTTCTACTCGCGCGCAAGGGCGTCGCGATGCCGGTCCTCGTCGTCTCGCTGGTGGCAGTCCTCGTGCAGATGGTCCATTCGTTCTTCCTTACGGACAGCATGGCCGTCTATGGGCCGAGCGTGATGATCATGCCGGTCTTGGTCGTCATCATCGCGGTCGCCCTTGTCTGGCACGCCAAGTCGAGCCTCGCGAAGGGCTGGCTCACCTGAGCCTGCCTGGGCGTGGCGGCGGTAGGCTTGTCGCCGTGACGCGTGATCCGCGTTCGAGGTATCCCCACGGAGGAAGCGCCGATGAGCGAACTACTGGAACAGCGCATCGCGAAGCTGGAACGACAGAACCGGAGGCTTCAATTCGCGCTCAGCGGCGTGGTTGTGGTTCTCCTGGCCATCGCACTGGCCGTCGCGGTGCTCCCGGAGGACATTCCGGACGTGATCGAGGCTCGAGCCTTCCGCGTGCGCGACGACAACGGTGCGCTGCGGGCTTCAATAGGACTGGATGGGGTAGGGGTACTGGACGCAAACGAGACGCTCCGCGCCGTCCTGAGTCCAACGGGGATCGGGCTTCTGGACGCGAACAACAAGTTGCGCGCCCTCATGAGTCCGGCGGGGATCGGAGTTCACGACGAGAACGGTGCGATGCGGGGTCTGATGCGGCTGGGGGAGATCGGCTACTACGACGCTGACGGCAACCTTCTCTGGCGGGCCCCGGAATAGACTCCCCTCAGAGCGACTTCGAGTGGAAGACCACCATGCGCTCGAGGGTCATGTCTCGCATGGTGTGGCCGATGCCGCCCATGCCAAGGCCCGACTGGCGGTGTCCGCCAAAGGGCATCCAGTCGACTCGGAACGCGCTGTGGTCGTTCACCATGACCGCCATGCCGTTGAGTCGCCGGGAGGCCGACAAGGCCGTGTCCAGATCGTTGGTGAAGATCGAGGCCTGAAAGAACAGATCGGGTGCGTTGGCGCGCGCGATCGCCTCATCCAGTTCGTCGAACGTGTAGAGCGCGACGACCGGACCGAAGATCTCTTCCTGGCTGACACGAGCGTCATCAGGCGGGTTGAGCAGGATCGTCGGGGCGTAGAGCGTCTCGGTCAGGGGCGCGCCACCGCACAGCAATTCGGCACCCGACTCGACGGCTGCTTCGACCCACGAAGCCACACGTTCCACCTCGCCCGTCGTGATCAGGGGGCCAACATCGATCCCGGCGTCGAGCGGATCACCAACCGCGAGGCCGCCTACCGCCTCCGTGAACTTGGCGGTGAACTCCTCGGCAATCGCGCGCTGCAAGTAGACTCGCTGCACCCCGACGCAGACTTGGCCGGCATGGTAGAAGCCGCCGCGCGTGAGTAGGGGAATGGCCGCATCGATGTCGGCCGTGTCGTCCACGATGACCGGGGCGGACCCGCCGTGTTCGAGCGAGCACGCGGCACCGGGAGCCAGTTTGGAGCGCAGGTACCAACCCACCCGGGCCGACCCGATGAACGTCATGAACGACACACGCTGATCGGCGACGACCTTCTCGGTAACGGAATTCTCGGAGAGCAACAGCTGACACCAGCCATCCGGCAAGCCGGCCTCGGCGAGCAACTCGAGGACGCTGATGCACGAGAGCGGGGTTGTGAGGGCCGGTTTCACCAGCACCGGACAGCCCGCGGCGATCGCCGTGATGACCTGATGAATGATGAGATTGAACGGATGATTGAACGCGCTGATCGCGAGCACCACACCGCGCGGCTCGCGATAGGTGTGGGCGAACCGATGCGCCGACGCGTCGTTGAGGCCCATGGGGATCTCGGCGCCGTGGAGCTGGTCGATCTCCTTGACCGCGACCTTCACCCCGTCGACAGCCCGCACGAGCTCGACGATGGAGTCGTTGAGCGGCTTGCCGCCTTCCCGTGCCGCCTGTTGCGCCAGCTCGTCGATCCTGGCTTCCACCAACGATGCGAAGCGCTCGAGGATCTGGATGCGTTGTTGGGCGCTTAGCCATCCGGCACGGTTCGCGTGCAACGCGTGTGCTTTCTCCAGCGCGACGAACGTAGCGCTCTCGTCGGTGTAGGAGAGGGTCTGGAGCAGCTCCCCGTCGAAGGGGCTGGTGACGTTGAACGTCGAGTCGGACTCGGTGGTCATGTTCATCCCCGCGGTGGTGGCCGAATCTACAGGATGCAGGTCTTCTGCTTGAGGGCTTCGAGAAAGACGGTCTCGTTCTCCGAGTAGTCGACAGGTACCTCGATGAGATGCACGCCGCCCTCCGTAAAGGCGTTCTCCAGTTCCTCTACGAGTTGGCCCGTTCGTTCAATCCGGACTCCATGCGCGCCATAGCTGCGAGCGTAGTCAACGAAGTCGGGGTTGCCGAAGTCCAAACCGTAGGTCGGGAAGCCGCCGCCCGTTTGTTTCCACTTGATCATGCCGTAGCCATCGTCACGCAGCACGATGACCACAAGGTCGAGTCCCAGCCGGACGGCCGTCTCCATCTCCTGGGAGTTCATCATGAAACCACCATCACCGCAGACGGCGACCACCTTGCGGTCAGGGTGAACGATCTTGGCGCCGATCGCCGCCGGCAACCCGGCCCCCATGGAGGCGAGAGCGTTGTCGAGCAGGACAGTGTTGGGCTCGTGGGCCTGGTAATTACGGGCGAACCAGATCTTGTACATGCCGTTGTCGAGCGACAGGATCCCGTCGCTGGGCACGGCGTTGCGCAGGTCGGCTACGATGCGCTGGGGCACGTTGGGAAAGGTCTCGGAGTCAGCCTTCTCTGTGAAGACATGCGCTTCGACCTCGCCGCGAACGCGCTCGAAGTAGTCAAAATTCCAGGTCTCGGAGGGCTCGATCGAGTCGGCGAGCATACGCATGTTCGCTGCGGTGCAGCCGATAACTTCGTGTTGCGGGAAGTAGACGTCATCCATCTCTGCGGGGAAGTAAGACAGGTGAATGACGGTCTGGCCGCCCTTGTGCATGATGAACGGCGGCTTTTCGCTCACGTCGTGGCCGACGTTGATGATCAGGTCGGCCCGTTCGATGGCGCAGTGCAGATAGTCGCCGTCCGAAAGCGCGGCCGTCCCCAGGCATCGCGGGTGGCGCTCATCCACCGCCCCTTTGCCCATCTGGGTCGAGAAGAAGTAGATCCCCGTGCGGTCGACGAAATCCCGCAGGGCAGGGGCTGAATCGTTGCGGTTGCAGGCGGAGGCGATGAGCAGGAGAGGCCGTTCGGCAGCATGAATCAACGCCGCAGCCTCTTTGATGGCACTCGTGTTGGCGCCGGGGGGCGAGACCTCGGTGACCGCGAACGGTTCCCGGTCGACCTCGTCCGCGGCAACGTCCTCGGGCAGTTCCAGGTGCACGGGGCCGGGCTTCTCGTCGGTGGCTACCCGGAAACACTCACGCACCAGACTCGGCACGTTGTTCCCATCGACGATCTGCCGCGTGAACTGGGTGACCGGTTCCATCATGTGGACGATGTCGACGATCTGAAAGCGCCCCTGCTTGCTCGCTCGGATGGGCTTCTGTCCTGTGATGAACAGCACCGGCATTCCACCGAGCAGGGCGTAGGCGGCGCTGGTGACGAAGTTGGTGGCACCGGGCCCGAGGGTCGACAGGCACACGCCGACCTTGCCGGTGAGCCTGCCGAGCGTCGCGGCCATGAATCCGGCTGCCTGCTCGTGGCGCGTGAGCACCAATTCGATGTCCGAGTGGCGCAGCGATTCGAGGAAATCGAGGTTCTCTTCCCCCGGAATTCCGAAGATGTACTCGACGCCCTCGTTTTCGAGGCAGCGGACCAGAAGATCAGAGGTTTTCATGCGATTCCTGACGGAGTAGGCGGAGGACCGGACGGTCCAGCAACCTGCGTGAAGTACAAGGCCAGAGGGTGGTCGGCTGGATCCTTCAGATCTATAACGTCTCGCCTACGAAGGGAATCTCTTTCCGACGCGAGACCAGAACATAGGCAACACACACGAGGACGACGACGAGCATGCCAATGAGGCGGCCACTGTCATTGTTGACCACGAGGCCGAGTTCGGTGACGTGGGCAATGATGGCCCCGCACATGACCGCCGTC
This sequence comes from Acidobacteriota bacterium, assembly GCA_029263295.1. Classification (GTDB taxonomy): domain Bacteria; phylum Acidobacteriota; class UBA890; order UBA890; family WLXD01; genus WLXD01. The sequence continues at coordinate 8,443 of JAJCXT010000079.1, forward strand.
GCGATGACCGACCCCAGTGCGGCAAAGGGCGATAGCAGCAGCATGGCCGCCGTCATCTCGACAACCGCGATCAGGTAGCGTCCCGCCGGGTCCATGCCGAGGCGGGCGAAGATCTCGATGCTGCCCGGATCTCCCATGAACTTCATGGCGGCGGCCATCAGTAGCAGGACGGCGGCGATTCCCTGGGCCGCGCGTGTGAGCATCGGGTGCGTCATGACAACTCCTGGCTAGCTGGCGACACGGGGCCGCCGGTGGGCAGGTAGACGTTCTCCTGGGTTAGGAGTCGCGACGACGATTTCCCCATGGCAGCAAGCAGTTCAACATGGTCATGATGCAACGCGCCGACATAATTGGCGACGCGGCGTGCCTTGTCGGCGATGTCCAGGCCCCTCTGCAGATGCGGCTGATGGGTGGTGATGCCGACGGGGCAGGTATTGCGGTTGCACTGCAGTGCCTGGATACAGCCGAGCGCGAGCAGGAATCCGCGCGCCGAGTAGGCCACGTCGGCTCCAAGCGACAGCGCCTCCAGCTGCCTGCCCGGGCTAATCAGCTTGCCCGAGGCGAACATCACGAGCCTGTCGCGGACCCCTTCGTCCTCCAGAATCCGATGAACGATCGGTAGCGCCTCGAACAGCGGCAGGCCAAGGTGGTCCATGAAACTTTTCGGTGCTGCCCCGGTGCCGCCTTCGCCCCCGTCGACGGTGATGAAGTCCGGTAGCGTGTCCTGTCGCTTCATCTCCTGTACCAGGGTCCGAAACTCGTCGGGGCGGCCGAGACAGAATTTGATGCCGGTGGGCAGGCCGCTCACGTGCTGGACGCGGCTGATGAACTGCGCCGTGGATGCCGGGCACTTACATTCGATGTGGTGTGCAGGCGAGATGACATCGTGCCCAAGTGGTACGCCGCGCAGCTCCGCGATCTCGGCGGTGACCTTCTCCTTGGGCAACAGACCACCTTTCCCTGGCTTGGCTCCCTGCGACAGCTTGATCTCGATCATCTTCACCTGGTCGAGTGTCGCAAGGGCCGAGAGCTTGTCCTCGTCGAGGAGCCCGTCCTCGGTGCGCACGCCGAACTTGGCTGTGCCCATCTGGAAGATCAGATCGCAGCCCTCCATCAGGTGGTACTTGGGATGCCCACCTTCGCCGGTGTTCATAACGGTTCCTGCCAGCTTCGCGCCGCGCGCTAAAGCCCGGACCGCGTTCTGGCCCAGAGCGCCGTAGCTCATCGCGCTGATCATCATCGGGCGCCGAATATGGAAGGTCGTGTCGAGCCCGCGGGAGGCGCCTACCGCGACATCAAACGGTTCCAGGTCCTTCTTGTCCACGGGATAGAAGGAGTGCCGCAGCTTGATCTCATCGCGATCGAAATCGAGCAGCGAGCCAAAAGCCTCGGACGAGTCGATGCCCTTTGCCTTGCGGTAGACCTCGGCGCGGTCCACTCGGGTAAATGGCCGCTCCTCCGTATCGGAGGCGAACAGGTACTGGCGGAACTCCGGGCCGACGCTTTCGACGATGTATCGGGTCTGCGCCAAGAAACCGAAATTCGCCAGCAAAGTGTGGGAGGTCTGTCCGTAGCGCCAGTACAGGTTGAGCAGGACGAGCAAGAAGAGTGCAACCGTGACGAAGTGGAAATAGAACGAGACGAGGTAGCCTGCCGCGCCGAACACGGCAAGGAGGAGCACGAGCCCAGTGTTGGCGGTGCGTGACATCTTCTCGAGGTCAACAGCGAACGTAGAGGGCATAGGCGGCGCTCCGATCTGGCACGAAGAAGTAAGCGGGCTTACTGACACTTGGTCGAGCGCCGCAGTTGGTTTCAGCGGCGTACTGGTTCCATCGTTCCTCTCACCAAGGTGTGATCCACATGCGCCCTGCTGGTTACGCGCCGCGGGCGGGGAGTGGCGCCCATCGACAACGCCGCGGGGTTGATAGTCCGAACGTCGCGCTCATCCAGGAGTTCACCGCAGCAGGTGTGCCGGGCATCGCGAGATCATCGCCTCTATACTTAGCACCGCGTTGAGTTGCGTAGAAGCGGGTCGGCGAATCTCCGCCCGGCGTCACGCGCCGGCCAGATTGGCCCGTGCGTGGACTCGAGTGGGCTGCTGCGACTCATCCCCCGAGAATGGTTCATGTTTGATGGTTTGCTACAGGATGTCCGCTTTGCGCTCCGCTCGCTCGGGCGCGCGCCAGCGTTCGCCGGGGTGACGATCGTCACGATCGCTCTCGGTATCGGCGCCAATACCGCGATCTTCTCCGTGGTCCAGGCGGTGCTGTTGCAGCCGCTGCCCTTCGATAACCCTGAAGAGCTCGTCTT
>JAJCXT010000080.1 GCA_029263295.1 Acidobacteriota bacterium
AGGGGCGCTTCCCCTGTGCCTCGTGATACGTGCGCGTCAGCATTTCCGCGATGATACCCATCAGCAGGAACTGCGCCGCCAGAATGACGCCCATCATCGCGAGGTACAGGAGCGGATTCCCCGTCATATCGACGCCCAGCCAGATCTTCATACCGATCGTGGCGCTGAGCGCCGTAACACCGAGCAACGCGGACAGCAGGCTGGTCATGCCGAATACGCGAATCGGATGGGCACCGTAGCTGAGCATGAACTTCACGGTCGTCAGATCGAGGACCACGGTGAGGGTGCGGCCGATGCCGTACTTGGTTGTGCCGCGCTCGCGAGAGCGATGGTTCACTACGATCTCGCCGACCCGGGCCCCGGCCATGGCGCAGAGGGCTGGCAGGAATCGATGCAGCTGGCCATACAGTTCGAATCGTCGCAGCACGTTCAGTTTGTACGCCTTCAAGGCGCAGCCGTAGTCGTGGAGCACAACACCGGTGCTTTTCGAAATGAGCCGGTTGGCGATCCGTGAGGGCAGGGTGCGGTTGATGAAAGTGTCCTTGCGGTCCTTTCTCCACCCGCTGACCACGTCGAAGCCCTCGTTCATCTTCGCCAGAAGCGCCGGAATGTCGCGTGGGTCGTTCTGCATGTCCCCATCGAGGGTGATTACGGTGGCGGCCCTTGCGGCGTGGAAACCGGCCGACAGCCCGGCAGTCTGGCCGTAGTTCCTCGCGAAGCGAATGAGGCGCAGGTTCACGCGCTGCTGCGCCTGCGCGCGCAGACGCGCGAAGGTTTCGTCTGTACTGCCGTCGTCGATGAGGATCAACTCGAACGTCATTCCCAACTCGTCGAGAGTCGAGTAGATCTCCTCGATCAACGGGCCGACGTTATCAGCCTCGTTGTGCACCGGGATCACGATGCTGAGGTCGGGCGTGTCACCGTTGCGCTCAGTCATGATTACTGTTGGTCATTTCTGGCTTTCCGCGGCCTACACAGATGATAAATACGCTTGTATCCGTCGATACTCCCCTCGGCGGATCACCTAGCGCATGCTAGCCTGTTACTCATGAGGTTCCAATCACCTGGCTCATCGACCCTCTCTCGATCTGGACTGGTCCTCGCCTTGGCGCTTGTCGTTTCCGGGGTAGCTGCCGCGGATACGATACATCTGAAGAACGGACGTGTGATCCACACGCCCAGCGCCAAACAGGTGGGTGACAAGGTCGAGTTCGTGCAGTTCGGGCAGACGGTGTCGATTCCCGCATCGGTTGTCCTGCGAATCGAGCTCGACGAGCGCGGCGAGGAGGCCCCACTGCCCGTGGAGCTGCCTGCGGCCCCGGCTGGTGAGCCTGGCGACGAGGCGGACGGTGAGGAGGAGGCGGAGCTCCCCCCGGAGTCCAGCCCCGACTACTGGCGCGATCGTATCCTGGCAATTCGCAGCGAGAAGGCCGAGATCAAGGAGAACATCGTCGCGCTGCGTCGCGAGGAACGCGCGTTCGTGTTCAACGGGAACATGTCGACAACGGAAATCCGCCTCAAGATCGAGGCCGCGCAGGCCCGCGATAAGGAACTGGATCAGGAGCTGATCGACCTGCAGCGCGAGGCCAGGCGACTCGGCGTTCCGCCAGGTTGGCTGCGCGTGAGAGCAGGGGCTACCTGGAACTGAGGTAGATTTGGCGCAGTTGCCCCAGATGCGTCGGCAGCTGTAACGCAGCGAGTTCCGTCGGCGCGATGCTGTCGAAGAACCGGTTGACGGCTGCCATCCGCTCACCCAGCGACTCCGCGGCCAGACCTTCTGCAAGCACCGCGAATCGAGCGTCCTGCTGTGCCAGCCGGCGGGCCTCCTCGAGGTCGCGCTGAAACAGCTCGCCACCATCTCTGTCGGCGAGCGTCTCCGAGAGTTTCTCGAGACTGGTCAGGTGGTCGAGTCGCGCGTCGGGATCGTCGAAGTTCATATGGTGTTGGCGGCACGCGGGAAATGAGAACGCCGCCGGCGCGTATTACCGACGGCGCTTCTCGAGTGGAGCTGAGGGGTCTCGAACCCCTGACCTCTTGAATGCCATTCAAGCGCTCTCCCAACTGAGCTACAGCCCCGGGCGGCCAGTATTGTAGCCGCTCAACTCAGGCCGCGTCGGCTCTCCGGCCGACATCGCCTCTGAGGGCGGTGATGCGCTGCCGCCTGGTCTCGATATCGGCCGTCAACGAGTCGATCGAGGCGATAAGTTCGTCGTAGCCCTCGATGCGTGCGAGCGCGGGGCGACGCGTGCTCTGGCATTGGGCTTTGTAGATGAGCTGTCCGAGCCGGGAGGTATGCGCCTCCACTTCCTGGCGCAGCCCGCGCATGTCGTAGTGCAGCTTCGCGATTTGTCCACCGCGACGTGTCTCACGTTCGACCTGTTGGGTAACGTCTTTGAGTTCGCGCCAGATCCGGTCGAGGTGCTCTCCGAGGTCACGCTTCGTTCCCGACCTGCCGCTTGCCTGTTCAGTCATGGTGCCTCTCCTGTTGGGGAACTACTCTGCCATCTTCATTTCACCAGGGCGACGCTGGCGCCGCCAGTCCTACTAGCGAGCTACGCAAAGGACTGCCACAATGTTCCGCGGCTGCGGATAGCCATCGTCCGATGAGCCAGCGAGGAAGCGAATGGAGTCTGGTGGCTCTCCCGGCCTTCAAAGCCGTTGTGGGGCACCGGAAGGTGTCTCAGCTGGGTTCGATTCCCAGGCGCTTCCGCCATTATTCGCCCCCGGCGAGCTACGGCGGTGGCCGTTGTGGGCCGCGCGGCGGCCATCCCGCTGCGCATCGTGCTCTCGATCCCGCGTCGCCCGAAGCGCCTACTCGCTGGAGTCGACCGCCCACTCGTCGGACTGGACGACGGGTAGCTGCAGCGCCCGCTCGCGGTCGAGGTCGAGCGACCCGACGTGCAAGGCGAGCGGAGCCTGCACCCACTTGTAGATCGAGCGCGAGAACAGAGTGGTGAAGCGCAGCGCCCACGCGCGCAGTTGCTCCGGGTCGCGGTCCGGGAATACCGAGCACAGTGCCCGGGCGACCTCGGCAGGAGCGAGTTTCTCGCCGGCGTAGAGCCACAGGCAGGCGTCCAGCACCGCGAACGGCATGAGCTCTTTCTCGGCCTCCTGGTCGGGAGCGAGTTCCGGACCGGGTTCGGTGGCCAGTGTCTCGGCAATGCCGCGCCAGTCGTGCAGCTCCAGGAGTCGCTGCAGGAGTGCCACGACGACGGTCTTGGGCACGTTGGCGATTACCGACAGGGCGCCTTCGAGGTCACCACCGATGGTCGTGTACCCAACGGCCTTTTCGCTCATGTCGCCGGTCTGCAGGAAGAGAGCGCCGGAGCTGTTGGCCCAGTTCCACATTCTCTGTGCGCGGATGCGCGCCTGGATATTTTGCTCCGTCACCGCACTGGTGGGCGCGCCATCGAGCATCGATCGCGTGGCTTCCAGCTCGCGCTCGAACGCTTCGTCGATTGGTACGGTGCGCAGGTCGATGCCGAGCTCGTCGCAAATGGTCGCGGCTGCTCCCCGGGTACCGTCGGCGGAGAACCTGCTCGGCATGTAGAACGCGTGGATTAGCGACGCCGCATCGCCTTCGCCCGTTTGCTCGGCAATCAGAGCGGCGGCGCGCCAGGCCACGAGCAGCGTCAGGAGCGAGTCGCGTCCGCCCGAGAGGGCTATGCCCAGGCCGCTAAACGCCCCCGTCTTGCAGTAGTAGTCCTTCACGCCGAACGCGAGCGCCTCGTGCAGTTCGTCCAGCACTGTCGGGCGGCTAGCGGTCGGCTCGCCGCCGGCGGCGGGGAGGAAGAAGGAGTCGCTGTCGGGCGTTGGGTAGGGGAGCGCCTCGGCGTTCGCGACAGGAGTGCCCGATCGCAGCACCGGCATGGGCTCGCAGTCCTCCAGAAAGTCCTCGCAGTCGGTGCGCCAGGTGGTGTTTTCAGCTCTCAGCCTCAGTGTCCGGTCCAGATCGACGACGCAGGTGCTGAATCCTTCGCGGAAGCGCGGCGCCATCAGCTCGCGCCGACCATTCTGAAAGACGTAGCCACCACCGTCGTAGATCAGTCCGTCCTGCGCGCCCACGGCGTTCGCCCAGACGAGCGTGACCTCGTTGTCCGCGGAGCGGGTGGCCAACATCTCGCGCCGGGTCTCGGCGATTCCTACTCGATAGGGCGAGGCGGATACGTTGATGACGATCTCGGCGCCTGAGTAGCAACGCCTGCGCATGGGCCCGTCTGGAGACCAGGCGTCTTCGCAGACTTCTACCGCCAACCGGCCGAACTCGAAGTCGAAGACGAAGTCGCCCAGAGCGTCGCCCTCGGCATCGAGCTGCATGTAGGCGCTACCGCGAGAAAGGGTCCGACCTTCATAGAAGACGTTGTAGGAGGGGAGCTTCTCTTTGGGGACCAGGCCGAGCACTTTGCCGCCATGGACTACGGCCGCGACGTTGAAGATCTGTCCCCCCACCGGCACCAGAAGGCCCACCACGGATACCAGTGGAGTGGCCTCCGTGGCCGCTGCGAAGCGGCCGAGTTGTTCGCGCTGGCTGGCGAGAAACGCACGCCATTGAACGAGGTCTTCGGGTGGGTAGCCACCGATTACCTGTTCCGAGAAGCTGGCGACAGCCACCCCCTGGTGCGTCATCGCAGCCGCCAGGGCGATCATCGTGTCCGTGTTTGACTCCACGGCCCCGACCGTAGTGTTGATGTTTGCGATGCCGATCTTGAGGAGACGCATGGGTAGCCGGAGTTGCGGAGAGGACAGACGTTGCAGTCCGCAGGGTAATCCGCGGTGAGGCTGCGGCAAAGCCGGCGTGAGGAGCCCCGGTGGGCCAGGGCGTGAGACAGCTACCTTTTTCGATCCAGGAGGTGGCGGACCAAGTCCGGGTTCCACAACCGGTCTGTTCCCGACTCGATAGTCTGTCGAGCGGTGTCCGCGTCGAGGGCGGGACGGTAGGAACGCTCTGACGTAAGCACTGCGTAGACGTCGCACAGGCCGATGATCTGTGCCGCTAGCGGCACATCGTTGCCCTTGAGGCCCTGCGGATAGCCGCTTCCATCCCATCGCTCCTGATGCGCGGCGACGACGTCACGAACGCGCTGCAAGTGAGCGAAGGGTCGGAGTATCTCGACGCCGAAGTCCGGATACTGCTTCACCAGCGCCCATTCTTCGGCAGTGAGGCGACCCCGCTTGCTCAGGATTTCCTCTGGAACGCGCATCTTGCCCAGGTCGTGGGCGAGCGCCGCGAGCTCCAGTTCGACACGATCGTTGCCAGATATCCCCGCGGCGTCGCCAACTCTGAGGGCCAGGTCGGCGACCATGCGGGAGTGTGAGCCGGTGAACCCATCCCTCTTGTCGACCGCTTGCATCACCTGAACGAAGCGCTCCATCAGCCTGTCGCTGTCGGCGGCTTCCTCGTGCACGTCAGCGAGCTGGAGTTCGACGCTGCCGCTGCCGGTAACCGCGACCGCGGCGGGCTCGGCGTCGTCTGCTGGCAGGTCGGCGATAGCGACGAGCCCACTGACCCCGGTTGATGCCGTCGGCGCAGCCCCGGTGATGAGCAAGCGCAAAGCCTCTGCCACCACTTCGCTGGGCTCGCGCGCAGTGTCGTCGGCGAACTGCTCCACACGATTCCAGAGACGTTGAGGCAGAACGAGAGTCTGCTCGACGAAGCCGGGAAGGGATCTGGGCGCTGTTGCCAACGGCTTGTCTCCGGGGTTGTGACGTCTTGACGCGGGACGGTTAGGAGGGCTGTACACTCGGGTCCCGCAGTCGAGACCCAGGTACCCTCTTCCATGCCGACTTCATGGTAACGCCCTGCATTAGATACTTGGGAGCTAAAAAACGTATCCCAAGCCATTTTTGGTCATTGCTGCTCATCGCCGCGCTCTCTTGCTGCGCGACGAGCCAGAAGAACCCGGCGCGCGGGGACTTTGATGAGGCTTTGCAGGCCGCCGTCGAGGAAGCGCTGGCCGCGGACGGTCAACTCGACGACGCCGCCATCGCGGTTACGGTGGTCGACGGGATCGTTGACCTGTCTGGCACGGTGGGCAGCACCGACCAGGTGCGGCGCGCATTGCGGCGTGCTGGCGAGATCGATGGTGTCAGGGGAATCGTGAACCGTCTGCGCGTGATAGCACGACAGGCGCCATCGCGGTGGCTGTCAGAAGCCCTTCAGGTACTGGACGATCAGTAGCAGCAGCATCACCGCCACGGTGCGCATCTCGCGATTCCGCCTGCTCTTCTCGCCCGAGAATCCCTCTGCCGGCTGGCCGGAGTCATCCCAGGGTCGAGTGCGTCTTGGGCGCGGAATGAGGCGCGGCACCTCATCCATGTACTCGACGTACTCCGCGCCGAAGAGCGACTGCAACCGCAGTTCTTCCACGTACATCGCGGGCACGTAGAAGCCGCCGTAGAGCGCCACGAACGCCGCGAACCAGAGCCACTGATGCTCGGCGAGCACCACTAGACCGAGGCCGATCAGCATGCTGCCCAGGTACAGGGGATGCCGCACCACGCTGTACGGGCCGTCGCGCGTCAACTCTTCATTGCGCACCAGGTGGCCGCAGGCCCAGACGCGAACCGACTCGCCCGCCACTACGAGCAGAGCGCCATACCAGAACGTAGCGGCCGAGGGGCGGCTGAAGGCCACGTACGTGAGCGCGAAAATGATCCCCACGTGTACGCGGTGATGCGCGGCCCACGCGCGCCAGCGTGCGGTCAGAGGCATGCGTTACCTTTCAACGCCTTCGCGGATCTCGAGGCGCGCGATCGCAGCGCGGACAATCTCGTCCGGGCTGATGGAGTTCAGACATTCGTTGGTGCCCAGCGGGCACGTGCGGCGGTGACAGTGCGAGCACTCGAGCCGTCGGACGACGATACGATCGGCGGGGTCCAGGGGGCCCAACCGCGCGGGGTCCGTCGGGCCGAACAGCGCTACCACTGGCGCCCCACAGGCTACCGCGAGATGCAGCGGCGCGCTGTCGCCTCCGATAACCAGCCGCGCGTGCCCCATGAGGGCGGCGAGTTCGGGTAGTGCCGTGGGGAAGCACACCTGATTGCCGCGGCCGGCCATCTCGGCCAGCCGTGTCGCCCGATCTTCCTCACCGGGTCCCCACAGCCAGAGCACCGGACGGGCAGTGGCATCGTTGATGCCGCGCCCCACGGCGGCCCAGCCAGACTCGGGATACTCCTTGCTTGCCCAGTTCGCCGCGCTGTGGATCAGGATCGGCTGCGACACGGCCGCGACGGCCAATCGCGTCGCTACCGACTGTGCGTCGCTGTCGTTGTTGAGCTGAGGCCAGCGTGGTTCGCCACGTACGCCTGCGCAGGCAGCCGCGGCGAGTCGGAGGCCACGCTCCGTGACGTGGGACTGCGCGTCGGTTGGCGCGGCTTGCGAATGATACAGCCGGCGGGCGCCTGGCTCGCGCAGATCAGCGGTCGCCATGCCCAGTGCGTGCGCGCCCGACAGACGCGCCAGTGCCGCCGACTTCCACAGGCCCTGCAAATCGATCGCGATGTCGTAGTTGCAGTTTCTGATCTCTTGCAGAGCTGCCCTGCCGGCGCTCCACGTAGCGGGACTGAAGAGAGCGCCGCGCCAGCGCTGGACGTCGAGTTCATGCAGACGATCGAGGCCGGGCAGCCTGCTGACCAGCGGTGCGGCCGAACGTTCCACGGCCCATCCGATCTCGGCATCCGGCAACGCCTTGCGCAGTGCCTCGAATGCGGGGATCGCGTGAATCACATCGCCGATCGAGCTCAAACGCAGGAGCAGAATTCGATTGAGGGCGGTCGCGGCGCCACCCGGTTGCCCTGTGCTCATGCGCCCCGCAGCGCGCCGAGCAACTCCGCGGTCGTCACGGTGGCAGTGCCGTACTTCAGGACCGCTAGTCCTGCCGCTACATTGGCGACCTGTGCTGCTCGCAGGACCTCGACGCCAGCCGCCAGTCCAAGGGTGAAGGACGCGATCACGGTGTCGCCGGCCCCGGTGACGTCGGCGATCTCGTGGGTGCCGTGGGTCGCCAGATGGGCCGGGTTCTGGTCGCGCGAGAAGACCGCCATGCCGTGCGATCCCCTGGTGATGAGAAGGTGGTCGCAGCCGAGCCGGTCGGTGATTTCGGCGCCCGCCGTTTCGACCGCTCCCAGATCGTTGGCGAACGCACGCCGCACGACTTCCTCCGCCTCCGCTTCGTTGGGCGTGGCAGCAGTGACGCCGGCGAACTCGAGCAGGCGATGTCGCGAATCCAACACCACCGGAATGTTCGGCGTCGTTGCCATCCACTCGCGGGCGGCGGCGGCGCAGACGGTGCCGAGTCCGTAATCAGAAATCATGACGCCATCGACTTCGGCGGCGAGTTCGCCGATAGTCGCGGCGACGACTGAACTGGGCGCGCTCTGGACCCACGGAGTCTCGTCGTCAATGCGGAGAATCTGCTGCCGTACGGTGTGCTGGCCACCCGCCATGACCCTGGTCTTGACCGGCGTAGCGCCGTCGCGATGGCACGCGATGTTCTCGACGTTGATGCCGGCGGCCGCCAGCGCCTCCAGGAGCGCCTCCCCGGCGGGATCGTCACCAACGAAGCCGCAGGCGGTTACCTGGGCGCCGAGTGCAGCCGCGTTCAACGCAGCGTTGCCAGCGCCTCCGGGGCGCACTTCCTCGCCCTCATAGCGCAGCACGAGAGCGGGGGCCTCACGCGAGACGCGCGTGGTTGAGCCATGCAGGAAGCGGTCGGCGACGAAGTCGCCCCACACCAACAACCGGCGCCCGGCGAACGCGTCGACGGCCGAGGAGAGGTCTTCCATCGCAGCAGGTGGGAGGGAGTGCGGCATGCCGTCCGGGCCGTCGTGAAGGGCCTTCAAAACCGGCCCGTTGTCAGGAGTACCAAAATCCCGGCTAGCTTAACTGCCATGGCCCGCCAGCGGCAATCATGCCGCGTGCCACAGCGGCTCGAGCATGCCGATGGCCAGGTCCGGCGTGAGCCCGGTCATGCAGCGGTGATCGAGAGGGCAGTGTGCCGAGAGACACGGCTGACAGAACGCTGCGATGCTGGCGACGCGTACGTGCGGTCCCAGCGGCTTTGTTCGTAGCGGGTCGGTGGGGCCAAACAGCACGAGCGTGCGCACTCCCAGCGCGCCGGCGAGATGAGCAGCGCCGGTGTCGTTGGCGACGACCGCTCGGCTGGATGCCAGAAGCGCGGCGAGGTCGAGGATGTTGGTCTTGCCGGTGAGGTCCACGCACGCAGTCTTGCTCGCAGCCGCCACCGCTGCGGCCGCAGCCGCATCTTGCGGTCCTCCAACGATCACGGGAACCGCACCCCATTGGAGGGCCGCGTGATCCACCAGCCGGCCGTAATGCTCCGCGGGCCAGCGCTTGGCGGGCCCATTGGCACAACCGGGAGCGATGGCTAACAAAGGACCGTCGCTCTCGACGAGTTCCCGAGCGCGGTGGGCGGCGCCACGTGGTGCTGCCAGGCGCCAGTCGTCGTGCAACGGAGGCTGCGCTGGTGTGGGGCCCAGCAGTTCCGCATAGCGCCGCGACTCGTGCACCGGAGTCAAGGGATCCGGCGCCGGCAGCGGCTCGTTGAGTAGGTTGCCGCGCAGCTGAGTTGCGTAGCCGATGCGGCGCCGGATGCGCGCGAGTCGCGCGATCAGCGCGGGCTCGTACGCGTTGGGGAGGATGACGACTCCGCTGGGCCGCATGGCTGCGAGGCGGCTCGCAGCAGCCTGGATGTCGAGCAGCCCCGCCGGGCCGCGCCGCCGCGAGTAGGGGAGAAGCTCAGCGTGTACACCGGTCGCTTGCAGAAGCTCGCCGTGGGCGGCCGGTCCCCAAAGCACAAGGTGCGGGATCGCCCGCCCGAGGGCCCTTATGGCTGGCACCGCCATGATCGTATCGCCGAGCCAGGTGGGCATTCGGACGACCCACTGCACGCGCGTCATGATTCCTTCACGGGCGTTCGCGCCAGCGATCGTGCATCCATAGCCAGGCCTCCGGGTGTTCCCGGACATAGTGCTCGATTCTGGCCGTGACGGCGGCCGTTATCGCGGTCACCGCTTCGTCCTCGGGGCCATCTGGAATCGTCATCGGCGGCTCGATAATCACCCGATAGCCTCCTTCTTCCGGAATCGAGAACGCGTTGAGAATGGGCGCGCCGGTGCGCAGGTGAAGGTGTGCGGCAGCGGGTGTTGTGGCTGCCAGGCGACCGAAGTAGGGGACGAAGACGGCTTCGCGACGGAGCGTATTCTGGTCGGTCAGCAGCGCTACAGCCTTGCCGGCGCGCAGGGCGCGCATCGTCGGGCGGAGAGCTTTCTGCTTGGGTAGGACCTGCTGCCCGGTTCTCGTCCGGAGGTCCACCAGGCGGGCGTCCAGCGCAGGGTCGTCGAGTGTCCTCGCGAGGGAGATTAGCGGGATCCCGTAGTGCGCGGCAGCAATGCCGGTGATCTCCCAGTTGCCGGCATGAGCCGTGGCGACGATCGCGCCCTGGCCGCCGTCGAGCGCCAGCCGCAGGTTATCCAGGCTCTCGAATCGCACGATCTTGGTAGGGTCGTCGACCGTCGTCAGGTTGGGGCTCCACAGCAGTTCCATGATCGTCCGCCCGGCCTGGGCGAAGGAGCTCCGGGCCACATGCTCGCGCCAACGCTCGTCGCTTTCCGGGAACGCGGCGGCCAGGTTCTTGAGCGCTACCTTGCGATGGCGGCGATCGAGCCGGTAGAGCAGGTGCCCGAGCCGCGCTCCACGCCTGCCCGCGGTGGCAAAGTCCCAGCGCTGCGCGCGCGTCGCTACGCGATCGACGATGAACGACGCGAGGCTCATCGCGAGCCCCTCGATGTCGACTTCCTGAACATCCCGAGTAAGTGGGCCTCGTCGCTGATGGTGAGCCGATAGGTGGCCACGACGATATTGGTCCCGTCGAGTTCCAGGTGTGCGAGTCGGGCGGCGTCCTTCTCAGTGGTTACCAGAGCCCGGCAGTCGCGTAGTCGCGCGCGTTCAGCGAGACCCTTGATCTCGGTTGCGGTGTATACCTGGTGATCGCGGTACTGCTGCGCCAATTCGATGCTCGTTCCGAGAGCGCGCATGTCGTGGAAGAAACGCTGTGGCTTGGCGATGCCTGCGAACGCCACACAGCTTTGCGGTGCTTTCTCGAGACCCGCACCGTTGGGGTCTTGCAGCCACTCGTCCAGGGGGAGGAGCCGACTCTCCCGTGCCACCAACTCGAGCCGCGGCTTTCCGCCGCACGGGTTACCCACGAGTTCGTCGCTGCCGCGCACGAGGAATCCATCCGCCCGGGCAGCCGCTGCGACGCCCTCTCGCAGTCGCCCGAAGGGGGGCGGCTGCTGGGTCCAGAAGGGGGACGCTGCGTCGACCACGAGGAGATCGAGTGCGCGTCGCACGCGGACATGCTGGAACGCGTCGTCAAGCACGAACACGTCGACGTTGTCGGTCGGCACCAGCGCGGCGGCCAGTTCGCGCGCCGCCGCCACGGCAACCGGCACCTCGGGCAGCAGGTGCGCCATCAGCCACGGCTCGTCTCCCGCTCGCGAAGCGGTCACCAGGGGGCCGTCGCCGTTGCCATTGCTCACCAGCAGCGGCCGCGTTCCCGAGCGCCCATATCCGCGGCTCACGATCGCGGGCCGTATGCCCGCATCGCGCAGCGCTCTTGCCACGGCCACCGTGGCCGGGGTCTTGCCTGTGCCGCCCATCTCCAGGGCGCCGATGCTGATCGTCGGCCGAGGTAACTCGCGCACCTGCAACCAGCCGCCGCGATAGAGCGCGACGCGCACGGCAGCCACGGTGCTCCACGGTAGTGCGGCCAGGCGCCGGATCACGATGCCCTCGGTACCAGTCTGCGCACGAGCACGCGCGCGGTGCGTAGGCCAGCGGCCGCATCGCGCCGCGCAACCTCGTACGCCAACCGGCCCGCCTGGTTGCGGAGGTCGTCGTCGCCGAGTAGCCGGCCGACCTCGCGCGCGAGCCCCTCGGCGTCGGCAACACGGATGCCGCCGCCGGCGCTGACCATCTGATCGGCAAGGAGCGCGAAGTTATCGGTGTTCGGCCCAAACAGGACCGGCCGGCTCTGGATGGCAGGTTCCAGCAGATTGTGCCCCCCGGTGGCCACCAGGCTTCCTCCTACGAAGGCGACATCGCCCAGCCCGTAGGCCGCCGGTAGCTCACCGATGGTGTCGAGCAGGAGCACGTCGGCCGGGCCGCTAGGCGGCGCGGTACGGCGCCGGCAGGCGAAGCCCGCGTTGCGTACCAGGGCGTCGACCTCGTCGAAGCGCTCGGGGTGGCGAGGCGCGATCAGCAATGATGCGAGTGGGTACCGTTCCTGCACTCGACGGAAGGCCAGCAGCACCTTCTCCTCCTCATGGTCCATCGTGCAGCCGGCGACGATAAGCGGGCGGCTGGGATCCAGATGGAGGGCCTCGCCGAGGGCAGCCTCGAGGTGTGGCGGTGGTTTCAGCGCTTCCGCATCAGCCTTGAGATTGCCCGTGGTCACCACGCGATCCGGGCTCACGCCGATCGCGGCGAACCGGGAGGCCTCGACGCTGGTGCGGGCGCACACCACGTTCAGCATGCTCATCGGCGCAGACCACAGGCGGCCAAGACGGGCGTAGCGCTGAGCGGACCGGGCGGAGAGGCGACCGTTCACGATGGCGACCGGCACCTGTCGATCGCGGCAGGCGCGCAGAAGGTTGGGCCATATCTCCGTTTCCACGAGCAACAGGGCGCGCGGTTGGAGAGCTTCGACATACGCACGGACCGCGCGGGGCAGGTCGAGCGGCATGTAGAACACGGCGTCGGCGCCGGCGCCCGTGGCAATGGCCTGGCCGGTTGGCGTAGTCGTTGAGAGCACGATGGGCGTGTCTGGCAGCAGCGCACGCAGGTGCGGTATCAGTCCTCGGGCAGCATGAACCTCTCCCACCGAAACCGCATGCAGCCAGATGGCTCCACGGCACGGCGGGAGATGATCGGGCACCTGTCCGAGTCGCGCGCCGAGGGCGGTGCCGTACTTGCCGCCGGTCAGCAAATGCAGCAGCGCCCGCGGTGCCAACGCACACAGGCCGAGCGTATATAGGAAGGTATATGCAGCAAACACGGTGGGTGAGGGGAGCCGGCCACGCGGTAGATGGCCTTGCTGACCGCCGATTATAGACCTCTGCCACGGGCTGCTAGATCATGAACGAACCTGCAACGCGGCTGAACCTGCTCGACCTCCCGGCGCACGAGTGGCGCGAGGCCACCTCGGCGGCCGGGCTCGAGCCCTATCGTGGCGACCAGCTCGCGACCTGGGTCTTCCGGCAAGGCGTGTTCGACTTCGGCGCGATGACGAATCTACCCGTGGTGATGCGCGAGCGGCTGTCCGAGCTGTTCGTAGTGGAACCGCCAACCATCGGGCAGCGCTTCGTTTCAGCCGATCACAGCCGGCGATACCTCTTGCAGGTTGCCGACGAGGAGTTCGTGGAGGCCGTGTACATGCCGAACGACTCCCGGGCCACGCTATGCATCTCTTCGCAGGTCGGTTGTCGGTTCGCCTGCACGTTCTGCCAGACCGGTCGTCTGAAACTGCAGCGCTCCCTGAGTTCGGGCGAGATCGTCGGGCAGGTACTGCGGCTACTGGCGGACGCCGAGACCGCGCCTACGCGCACCAATGTCGTTTTCATGGGGCAGGGGGAGCCGCTCGACAACGTCGCAGCCGTGATCGCTGCCGTTAGGTCCTTCCAGGATGAGCGCGGCCCAGCCTGGTCGTGGCGCCGGATAACGGTCTCGACGGTTGGTCTGGTGCCCGAGATTCGGGAGCTTGCGGCGCTCGGTGCCCAGCGGCCGCGCCTGGCGATTTCGCTGAACGCGACGACGGACGCGGTTCGTTCCGAACTCATGCCCATCAATCGCAAGTACCCCATCGAGGAACTGTTGGGTGCCCTGCGTGACATCGAGTGGCGTCGCCGAGAGAAGGTCACCTTCGAGTACGTGCTCCTGCACGGAGTTAACGACTCGCCCGAAGATGCCCGCCGCCTTGGCCGCCTCGTGCGCGGGCTCCCCGCCAAGGTCAACCTGATCCCGTGGAATCCGATAGCGACGATGGATTATCGACGGCCCTCGCCAGAAGCTATCGAGAGGTTCAGGCGGGAGGCGCTGGAGACCGGGATCGACGTGCTGGTGCGCTACAGCAGGGGCGCGGACATCGGCGCCGCATGCGGCCAACTCCAGGCGACGAACTCAGCAGGATAGCGACAGGCTGTTAGAGACCGTCAGCCGCGAGCTTCTCCTCGAGTTCAGTCTGCATGTTGCCCACCTTCACCGTCTGGCCGGCGCGGTTGGCATCGACGTTGCCTGCGACGTTCTCGTCAGCCAGCGCCAGGATGCGGGCCGCCAGGTGCGCGGCGTTCACGGCACCGGACTTCCCGACACCAACGGTCGCCACCGGCACACCGCCAGGCATCTGCACCGTTGCCAGAAGGGCGTCGAGACCGGCTAGGCTCGAAGCCACGAGTGGCACGCCAATGACGGGCAGGCGGGTATGTGCCGCGAGAGTGCCAGCTAGGTGGGCTGCGCCACCGGCGCCGGCGATCAGGATGCGCAGTCCTCGCTCGTGAGCTTCCGACGCGTAGGCGGCGACTGCCGCCGGGCTACGGTGGGCGGACATCACGCTTACCTCGTAGTTGACATCCAGGTCGCGCAAGACGCGGAGTCCCGCGGACATCACGTCGTAGTCGGAGATGCTGCCCATCAACACTCCGATCTCAGGTGTACTCATTCCTGCTCCTGGTTCCGATGACCGATGTCGCGGCGGTAGTGCATGCCATCAAAGCTGATCTCACCGACAGCCCTGTAGGCGGCAGCAAGGGCTGCCTCGCGATCGTCGCCCGTACCACTAACGCCCAGGACGCGGCCGCCCGTGGTCACGATCCGGTCGCCGTCCTGGCCCGTGCCAGCATGGAACACGACGACATCGTCGAGTGCCGCTGCCGCCGCGAGTCCTTCAATCGTGTCGCCGTGCCGATACTTGGCCGGGTAGCCCTCCGCGGCGAGGACGACAATAGCGGCGTGGCGGTCGGAGATAGTCACTGCGTCGGGTGCCGTGCCGTCGGCGATCGCCGCGAGTAATTCGCCGATGTCGCTCTCGATGAGTGGCAGCACGACCTCGGCCTCGGGATCGCCGAAACGGCAATTGAACTCCAGCACCGACGGGCCGTCATCGGTGAGCATGAGCCCCGCGTAGAGAACTCCCTGGAAGCGGCGATCCTCGGCCGCCATGCCGTCGATGGTGGGGCGGAGGACACGCTCGGTGATCTGCTCGAGCAGGTCTGCGTCCAACACATCATCCGCAGGAGCGAACGCTCCCATGCCTCCGGTGTTCGGCCCCTGGTCTCCTTCGTATGCCTGCTTGTGATCCTGTGAGGGTGGCAGCACGATGAGCCGCTCGCCGTCGGTCAACGCCATGACTGTCGCCTCGGCTCCGCTCAGGCACTGCTCGATGACAACGGTGGATCCGGCCGCGCCGAAGGCGCCATCCTCCATGCACAGACGTACAGCCTGTTCAGCCTCGTCCGCGGTGTCGCACATGATCACGCCCTTGCCGGCCGCCAGACCGTCCGCCTTCACGACCGTCGGAAACCCCCAGTCGGGACCTCTCGCGAACTCCACGGCGGGCGTCAGATCGTGAAACACCCGGAACGCCGCTGTCGGAATATCGTGTCGCTCCATGAACGACTTGGCGAACCCCTTGCTCCCCTCGAGGATCGCAGCGGCTGCCGACGGACCGAAGCAAGCGATACCTACCTGATCGAGAACAGCGGCGATGCCCGAGGTCAGAGGAGCTTCGGGGCCGACCACGACCAGGTCGACCGCGTGCTCGTCCGCTGCGCGCGCAAGGCCGTGCAGGTCTCCTGGCGTGATGTCCCAGCACTCGGCGGTCTGCGCGATGCCGGCGTTGCCTGGCGCGCAGTAGATCTTGTCAACGCTAGGGCTCCGATCGAGCGCCCAGACCAAAGCGTGTTCGCGGCCACCACCGCCGACCACAAGTACGTCCATACCATCCCCGTGCGTGCTACAAAGGAGTTGCTCGCGGCATGCGAGGCAAGCGAAGAAGTAGGCGCCCGAGTAGGCTGGCGCGCAGGGCGATTATATCAAGGTGGCAAAAGCCGTTTGACGCATGAGCGTCGGCTCGGTACCTTAAGCGCTCCGGTCGTTGGCCGCACGGATATGTGCGCCCGCCGGCACTCCCATCGTTCTTGTAGAGGATACCCGACCTATGGCTTACATCCGCGTGGAAGAGGGCGAGTCGATCGATCACGCCCTGCGGCGCTTCCGGCGTTCCGTTCAGCGCGAGAACATTCTCCGCGACGCCAAGCGCCACGCCCACTTCGTGAAGCCTGGCGAGCGCCGTCGTGCCAAGCAGGCCGCCGCTCGTCGGCGCTGGCGTCGTCGCCTGCGCCGCATGATGGCCGACTAGTCGGCACTCGCTGCTCTCAGGCGGACAGGTCGGTTCCCTCAGGGGTTGCCACCGGCTGGTGAAGTGCGCCTGGCGCCGGTGCGCGTAGGTCGATTCCCGTTTGCAGCAGCCAGACGAGTAACGCCGCACCGTAGATTACGAAGCGCGGCCACAGCGGTTCGATCCACTCGTCGCTGTTACCGGAGTTGGCGATGAGGATCGCATAGGACAAAGGCGCGAGACTGCATAGCGTGACCCAGCCGAGATCGAATGCGACGGCGGCAAGCGGCAGCGCCCAGAGCATGTACCAGGGATGCACCGTCGGCATGAGCAAAATGAAGCCGAGCAGGAGCCAATAACCGCCACGCATCGCGTCAGCATCTCGCCGCCAGAGAACAAGGAACAGCAGCGCGCCGATCCCGGCGGCCGCGGCTTTCGCCAATTCGAGTGATCCAGTCAGTGCGTGCAGAAGCCAGAAGGCCCCGTCGTTGAAGCGCCAACGACCGGAGTAGTCGAGCCAAGGCTGCAGCATCCCCTGGTCGTAGTACACGAAGTAACCGGAGCCGATGATCACGCTGGCCACCGCAATGTGCCAGCGCGGGCGCTGGCGCAAGAAAAGCGGGACGAGGATGAGCGGCCAGGTCTTGAGCAACACTCCGGCGGCCAGCAGCACGGCGCTAACCAGCGTCCTTTGCCGTGCGTGCGCCAGGAAAGCTCCGACGACTGCCGCCATTACCCAGGCGTCGAAGTGGCCACTGCCGGCGAATTCAACGACCGGTAGCGGGTGCAGCGCGTACAGGGCAAGTTGCCAAGGCGGCGCGCGCAGAGCCTGCAACAGGCCGGCGAGCAATATGATCACGAGAAGATCGCCTACCGTCGCGACAATCTGAAACGCCTTGAGGCTATCGTGCAAAAAGTAAGTAATCGCAAAAAGACCCTGCGCTAGCGGCGGATAAATCGTACGAATCCGGGGATAATTGATCTGTGCCCATTCATCGTCACGTAGGTCTTCGAGTTGCGGGTCTGCTGGCGTGGCCGCGTACGGGTTGCGGCCCGATGCTTGGACCTTGCCGTCCCAGCGATAGCGATAGATATCATCCGAGAGGCTTGGCGGTGCTAGAAGCATGATCGCGCGCAGGACGACCGCGAAAGTGACCAGGGCGACGATGCTCGTTGCCCGGCCCTTCCCGTGCCGACGCCACAGTTCGAAGCACACCACCCCGTGTGCCGAGGCGCCTACGAGCAGACCGACCACTGCCCGGGTTGGCGCTGCCCGCAGGTCGCCGAGCCAGCTCAGCGAAGCGATCGCCAGCATGAGGACAGCGGCCGCGCCCAACGCGATGCCAGAGAAGGAGGGCGCTTCGTGATCGCCGCCGACGTCACTCTCTACGCATACGCGGTCGTGCTCGGGCTGCTCGGTATTTTCGGTCTGCACCGGTTGTATCTCGTAGCGCTGCTGGTCAGGACTTCGGCTAGGACGCGAGAGGTACCGCTGGACGAGCCCGATGAGTGGCCGATGGTCACAGTGCAACTCCCAGTGTTCAACGAACTGTATGTCGTTACGCGGTTGCTCGATGCCGTGGCCGCGCTCGACTATCCGCCCGAACGGCTAGAGATCCAGGTGCTCGACGACTCCAGCGATGGAACGTCGGGTGCCGTGGCCGACCGCGCGGCGCGTCTCGCCGAGGCTGGATTGATCGTGCATCACCTCCGCCGGCCCAAGCGCATCGGCTTCAAGGCAGGGGCGCTCGAGGCGGGAATGCGCGTGGCGCGTGGCGAGTTCATTTGCGTCTTCGACGCCGACTTCCTTCCAACCCCGGACTTCCTGCGCCGCGCCGTGCCGTACCTCAGCGATCCCGAGGTCGGGATGGTGCAAGCCCGCTGGAGCCACCTGAACCGCGAGCGCTCGTTGCTCACGAAGATTCAGGCGATTTTCCTCGATGCTCATTTCGCCATCGAGCATGCAGCCCGCAATCAGGCGGGGCGGTACTTCAACTTCAACGGCACGGCTGGCGTCTGGCGCCGGACCGCGATCGAGGATGCTGGCGGCTGGCAGCACGACACCCTGACCGAAGATCTCGATCTGTCGTACCGGGCGCAACTCGCCGGCTGGCGCTTCGTTTACCTGAACGATCTGGAAGCGCCCGCAGAGTTGCCCGAGAGTGTAGGTGCGTTCAAGAGCCAGCAGCGACGTTGGACCCGCGGTGCGGTGCAGACAGCGCGCAAGCTGCTGCCGCGCATCTGGCGCGCGGCCGTGCCCGTCTCGACCAAGCTCGAGGCGACGTTTCATCTCACCTCGAATCTCGCTTATGTGCTGATGGTGGCCCTGGCGCTTCTGGTCTTTCCCGCGATGGTGTTGCGCGCTCAGGCGATCGGCACCTGGGTGATCTGGGTGGAGGTTCCCGTGCTCCTGTTCGGTACCGGGTCGATCTGCGTGTACTTCGCTGTCGCGCAGCGCGCGGTCGGGCGTTCGTGGATGGGGGCTGCCCTGCGGCTGCCCGCGTTGATGGCGCTCGGCGCCGGGTTGGCGTTGAACAATACCGTCGCAGCTATCCGCGGCCTCGGCGGCCCTGCCGGCGAGTTCGTGCGGACGCCCAAAACGGCGGCGGCCGCCGCGGTAAGCTCGGCCAGCGCGGATGAGAGATATGTGGCCCCGCTAGGATGGCTACCCTGGATCGAACTCGCGTTGACCTCCTACTTCTTCACAGTGGTGGTGATCGCAGTGCAACGTGGAATGTGGATGGGTCTGCCGGTGCTGGTCCTCTTCCTCGGCGGCTATGCCTACGTGTCGGTCCTGGCCCTGGGCCAGGCATGGCACCTGCGCAGTGCGGCGGAACGGGCGTGACTGAACGCCTCCGTTTCGCGCCGAGTCCCACCGGCAAGTTGCACCTCGGTAACGCGCGGACCGCCCTGGTGAACTGGCTGGTGGCACGTGGCTGCGGCGGGAGCTTGAACCTGCGCGTCGAGGACACCGACGAGAACCGCAACGTGGAGGGTGCCGAGCAGCGCATCTTCGAGGACCTGCGATGGCTCGGTATCGACTGGGACGAGGGGCCGGATGTGGGTGGTGGGCGAGGTCCCTATCGGCAGTCCGACCGTCGGCTACGTCACCAGGAAGTGGTGGCGGAGTTGCTCGCCAGCGGCGCGGGCTATTACTGCTTCGAAGATGTTGGAGACGTGCGCGTGGCGCGTACCGCCGCCAGCGAGACGGGTCAGCCGTTCGAGTGGCCTGGGCGGGCAATCGACCCGCAGGATGCTCGCGCTCGAGTGGCGGCGGGCGAGCCTGCGGTGGTTCGCTTCCGCGCGCCATCCGATCCCGTTCGTTTCCTCGATGGCCTGCGCGGCGAGACCGGAGTAGCTGCCGGACAGATCGGTGACTTCGTAATCGCTCGAGCGGACCGCTCGCCGACGTACCAGCTTGCCGTTGTCGCGGACGATCACGATATGGCGGTGACCCACGTGATTCGCGGCCAGGACCACCTCTCGAATACACCGGGGCAGGTGGCGCTGTACTCGGCGCTGGGCTGGGAAGTCCCGCGCTTCACCCACCTGCCGCTGGTGCTGGGCGAAGATCGGTCGCGCCTGTCGAAGCGACACGGTGCGACGAGCGTGGCGGCGATGCGCGAGCGGGGTGTCCTCGGAGAAGCGCTGGCGAACTATCTCGTCCTGCTGGGGTGGGCGCCGCCGGACGATGACGAGGTGCTCGACGCGTCGGCCATGATCGGCGCGTTCGATCTGGCCGGATTGTCGCCAACCAACGTCGTGTTCGACCAGGACAAGCTCGAGTGGCTGAGCCAGCAGCATATGCAGCGACTGTCGCCCGACGCGCTCTGCACTCGCGCGGCGCCGTTCTTCGAGGAAGCTGGCACACCGCTCGGTGCAGGGCCTGACGAGCTGGCATGGTGGCAGGAAGCCCTGCAGCTCTTCGCTCCCGCGGCGCATCGCTTGGAGGAACTGCCGGCGCACGCGGCACCGCTGTTCTGGGAGCCTGCCGACAGCCCGCGCCCGGCCATCGATGGTGACCTCGCCGGGGCGATGGGTCGCTTCGCTGCCGCGGCAGCTGCGGGTGAACTTGATACTGAAGACGGCTTCCGAAACGCCGCCCGCGCGATTGGCAAGGCAACCGGTCTGCGTGGCAGGGGGTTGTTCCACCCCTTGCGCGAGTTGATCACAGGTCAGGATATGGGCGCAGAACTCGCTCGCCTGATCCCCTTGATCCAGGCAGGGTCGCGCCTCGCTGTCCGGCCGGCGGTACTGTCGGTCGAGGCCCGCTTGGCCGTTGCCCTAGCAGCCCGATGACTGAGTGGCTTGGCGGCCGCCACTCGGTGGAGGAGGCGCTGGCAGGTTCGGCGCGCGACGTTTTTGAAGTGCTGGTCCGCAAGGGGGTACGTGAAGCTGCCGGACGGCGGATCGAGTCGCTAGCGCGCGAGCAAGGGGTTTCGATGGGTGTTGCCGGCCGCGATGCCTTCGCAGAGTTGGCGCTCGACGGCGCGGGTGTCGCCGCCCGTTGCTCCTCGTTCCGATATCGGGACGAGCACGACCTCCCGCCGGGAGACGGCGACCGTCTGCTGGTCGTGCTGGACAGCATCCAGGACCCACAGAATCTGGGAGCGATTATTCGGACCGCCGAGGTAGTTGGGGCCGATGCGCTGTGTATAGCAGAGCGCCGCTCAGCGCAGGTAACGCCGGCCGTCGTGCGGGCGTCGGCCGGAGCTACAGAACATCTGCCGATTCACCGAGTGGTGAACATCGCGCGCTTGATCGGGAAGCTGAGGAAGAACGGGTACTGGTCGGTCGGCCTGGCTCCGGAGGGCGGTGAGGCCTGGGACGAGGTCGACTATCGCGGGCCGATCGCTCTGGTAGTGGGAGCGGAAGGTGCGGGTTTGCGCCGGTTGGTGGCCCACGAGTGCGACCATCTGGTTGCCTTGCCGGTCCGCGGCAAGGTCGGTTCGCTCAATGCCAGTGCGGCTTTTGCCGCTGTGGCTTTCGAGGTCCGGCGCCAACGCGGGGCCTGAGCACCAGGGCGCGGCGTCCAGCTGCCCGTGCGTGCTTGCCGGAGTCAACCGCAGAATCCATAATGGCGTGCCGGGACACCAAATGCTGGCGTAGCTCAGTTGGCAGAGCAACTGATTTGTAATCAGTAGGTCGGGGGTTCGAATCCTCTCGCCAGCTCTTTGCACAGGGTGGCCCGACTACCGGAGAGTTGCCCGAGCGGCCAAAGGGAGCAGACTGTAAATCTGCCGGCTTATGCCTACGGAGGTTCGAATCCTCCACTCTCCATTTCTATCGTCCCGCGCACGAAAGTGTGGTGCGCTGTTTCTAAGGCGTTTTTCCGCGCAGGGCGACTTGGCGTGCCTGAAACCTGGTGTTACGATATGCCGCTCGCACAGGAGATCTCTGTGCGCACTTCTAGTTATGAGGCGGGAATAGCTCAATTGGTAGAGCGCCAGCCTTCCAAGCTGGGGGTTGCGGGTTCGAGTCCCGTTTCCCGCTCTGTGTGTACAGCGCTGGGGCGGAATTTTCGGCCAGTCACCTCGAGGTTCCGACGCGACCCAGATCGGTTTTCGGGAGGCCCACGTGGCTCAGCGGTAGAGCGCTTCCTTGGTAAGGAAGAGGTCACCGGTTCAATCCCGGTCGTGGGCTCCATCATTTCAAGTTTCTTCGGTCCAAAACAAACTTCGCAGGGACCAGCCTGTTAAAGACGTCTGAGGAGAACGATGGCGAAGGAAAAGTTTGAGCGTACAAAGCCGCATGTGAACGTCGGGACGATTGGTCACGTGGATCACGGCAAGACGACACTGACGCAGGCGATCACGCTGGTTCTGTCGAAGCTGGGTCGTGCGGATTACTCGGCGTTCGACATGATC
>JAJCXT010000081.1 GCA_029263295.1 Acidobacteriota bacterium
GAAGTTCATCAGGTTGCTCGAGTACATCTGACTCGCGTGCATCGCGACGTGGCCCGGCAGATTGTCGTAGCCGAGGATGCGCACACCGTTGTCAGTAACGACCTCCTGGTTCACCTGCGTGCCAGCGACGTTGCCGCCGTGTTCGCAGGCGGCCATGTCGACGATCACCGAACCCGGCTTCATGCCGGCCACCATCTCCTCGGTGATGATCAGCGGCGGCTTGCGGCCGAAGACCTTCGCGGTGCTGACGATGACGTCGGACTGGGCACAGATCTTGGCCATGCCCTTCTGCTGCATGGCGATCTGTTCCGGCGTGAGCTGCTTGGCGTAGCCGCCCTCGGTCTGCCCCGTGTCGCCGATGTCGATCTTCACGAACTTGGCACCGAGCGATTGCACCTGCTCCGCGACCACCGGTCGCGTATCGAAGGCTTCCACGCGGGCGCCCATGCGCTTGGCGGTGGCGATGGCCTGCAGGCCGGCCACGCCGGCGCCGACGAAGAACACACGCGACGGGCACAGGGAGCCGGCCGGGGTCATCATCATCGGGAAGCCCTTGTCGAGGCGGTCCGCCGCGATGATCACCGCGGCATAGCCGGCCAGGCTGGCCTGCGACGATAGCGCGTCCATCTTCTGCGCCAGCGTCGTGCGCGGAATCAGTTCCATGCAGATGGTCTTCACACCGTGTGCGGCCATCTGCTCGACCAACGGCTGGTTGAAGAACGGATCGAGGTGACTGACGTGGATCGCGCCCTGGCCCAGAGCGGCGACTTCGTCGCCGGTCGGAGCGTTGAGGCGGAGAACCATGTCGGCACCGCCGATCACAGCGTTGTAGTCGGTTGCGACGGTGGCACCGGCGTCGGCGTAGGCGCTGTCGGCGATACCGACGGTCTTACCGAGACCGGACTCGATCACGACATCCGCGCCCATCTTGACGAGCTTGCCGACGTCGCCAGGGATCAGCGGAATACGCGGCTCGTCGGCCTTCGTTTCCCGGGGAACGGCGATCTTCATGCGTAGGTTTCCTGTGCGCGTTGCTGGCTGGAAACAGGGGCAGCGGTCCGTGCTACGAACCGCTCGGGCGCGCAAATTCCGGCGCCTCTGGAAAGACCGCTAGATTGTCCTAGAGACACCGCCGGGCCGCAAACTAATCCGGCGTTTTTCCGTGCGTAGTCGCGAGCCGCCAGGAGCGATCGACGAGCCCGATTCAGAGGCCGTTTCAGGCCTCCGCGCGCAATGCCTCGACCGGATCTACCCGGGCGGCCCGGCGTGCTGGCAGCCACGATGCCAGCACGGCCGTGGCGAGAACCAGGAGCGGTACCAGCGCGAACGCGATCGGGTCGAACCAGTGCATGTCGACCAGCAGACGCCCCATGGCGAGTGTCGAGAGAGCTCGCGCCATCGGGATTGCCCCGGCAACGCCCAGCACCACCGCCACCAGCGCCATGCTCGTTCCCTGTCGGAGCACCATGCCCGCCACGTCGCGGCGTGCCGCACCGAGCGCTACCCGCACGCCGATTTCTCGTTGCCGCTGGATGACGTGGTAAGCCATGACGCCGTACAGTCCGATCGCTGAGAGCGCCGCGGCGAGAACGGCGAACGAACCCAGCAATGCCAGCATGAACCGATGCGTTTCGTAGCTGCCCTGCAGGGCCGTTGCCAGCGTGCGCACCCCGTCCACGGGGCTGTCGCCGATCTCGCGCACGATCTCGCGTAACGGCCCGACCAGCGCTTCAGGCGATGCGTCGGACCGCAGCACCAACGACATCGCGGCATGGGGGTCCGAGGTGTGCGGCACGTAGATCATCGGAACTTCGAAAGATGTCGGTCCCCACTCCTGGACGGTTTCGACAACACCCACGATGAGCCACTCGCGCAACTGGTCGCCCGGATCCAATCCCATCGAGGGTGCTACCTCTACCCGCTCCCCCAGCGGGTTGCGACCCGATAGGAAGCGACTCGCGAATTCCTCGTTGATGACCGCCACGCCTTGACCGCCCTCGTCCTCAAGGTTGAACAGGCGACCCGCGACGGCCTCGATCGCCATCGTTTCGAAGTAGCCCGTGCTGACGCGCCGGTAGTCAGCGCCGAGGGCCCGCTCCTGCTGAACGCGCTCGCCATCGATGAACACACGCACCCAGTCGGCGCTGCCATCCATTGGTGCGGCGTCGACCAGGGCGGCAGATGTGACGCCCGGCAGGCCCGCGGCTCGCGCGAGCAGTTGATCGAAATAGACGTCAGCACCCTGGTCGCTGGTGCCCATCAACACCCGCGCGGTGACGACCCCGCGATAGTCGTAGCCAGTGTCGGCGTTGATGATGTTGATGACGCTTCGAATCAACAGCCCTGCGCCCACGAGCAGTACGACGGCGAGTGCCATCTGCCCGACCACCAGGGCGCGGCGCAGACGAAGTTCGCGCAGGGAGCCACCGGCGGCCCGCGCCGCGCCGCCGAGTACGCCTCCGAGTTGGGGCCGCGAAAGTCTCATTGCCGGCAGCAGCCCGTACATCAGTAACGCGGCCAACGCCACGCCGACGGTGAATGCAAAGCTCCGCGCCGTGATCGCGGTCTCGCGCAGAACCAGTGGCCAGGTGGGGGCAAAAGGAAGGATCGCCGCCAATCCCCAGATCGCGATGCCAATGCCCACAGCGGCGCCGGCGAGCGCGACAATCGCGCCCTCCGCCAGCAGTAGTCGGACCATGCGCAGGCGCCCTGCGCCGAGAGCGAGGCGGATCGCCATCTCCGTCTGGCGTGTCGCGCCCCGCGCCAGCGCCAGACTTGCGAGGTTCACGCAGGCGACCAGCAGGACCAGTGCCACCGCGGCGCTGAGGATGAGATACATGCTGCGGCTGTTCTCGAGATAGATTTCCTTGGCGCCAACAATGCGGGCGCCCCAGTTCTCGTTGGTACTCGGGTAGGCCTCGGCGAGCGTCGCCGCGATAGCCTCCAGTTCGTCTTCCGCCTGACTCTCGGCGACGTCAGGGCGTAGCTTGGCGAGCACGATGAGCGACCGCGCGGAACGGTCGGCGGCTTCCTCGGCGGAGAATCGTAATGGCCGCCACATCGCCGGGGAGGAGTACCAGGGAGCGCGAAACCCTGCCGGCGTGACCCCGACAACCGTGTGCGCCTGGCCGTTGAGCTCGATGCTGCGTCCGACGACATCCGTATCGCCGCCGAACAGGCGCTGCCAGGTACCATGTGTGATCACGACGTCGTCGGCATTCGCCGCCGGCCCGAGCGTTGTCCCCAGGTGCGGGTTGACGCCGATCAGCCCGAAAGCACCGTCCGACACCTCGGCAACGCGGACACGCTCGAGATGTGAGCCGCCGGTAAGCACCATGCTGCGGCTACGGCTTGCCGCGATGTGGCTGAAGCTCGAGCTCATCTCCTGCCAGTCCATGAAATCCGCGGCGGTGGTCGGAAAACGATTGGCTCGCTCACGTTTCAGATCGTCGGCGTACAGAAAGACGATCCGCTCGCTGTCCTCGTACGGCAGTGGCTGGATCACGACCTTGTCGACGACGCTGAAGACGATCGTGCTGGCGCCGATCCCCAACGCGAGAGTAAGTACGCTGACAGCGGCGTAACCCGGCCTGGTCCATAGGGAGCGGGCGGCGAAGGCGATGTCGTCCCACGCGAGGCGAAGACGGTCTTGCCCGGACGGGCGTGTGACCGCTGGACTGAGCGGGCTCTCGAGCAGGTGATCGCGACGTGCGCGCCACCCGGAGCCGATGACGCCCACGGACTCGCGCATCGCCAACCCGAGGTGCGAGACGGCGCTGCGCGGCTCGGAGAGGAGATCGGCAAAGTCGGCGAGCATCCGCCGTCCGAAAAGTCTGCGAAATTCGGCCGGGCAGGTGAGCAGGGCCAGACGGTAGATTCCCGTAGCTAGGGCGCGCATCAGCTATTCACCGCTTGCGGGGAGCAGATGGTGTTCCTCGGCGAAGCCCACCAGTCGCTTCAAACGTGTCGCTTCCGCGGCGGCAACGTCGCGCCCGAGCGGCTCGAGCGCGTATGTGCGACGACGCTCATCGGCGGAGTCGGTCTCTACGATCAACTTCTGCTCCAGCAGCCGCCGGATGGCCGTGTACAGCGTTCCGGTACCGAGGCGCAGCTCGCCCGCGGTGCGCTCCCGAACGTCGACGATCACGCCGTAGCCGTGCTTATCGCCCTGAGCCAGCGACAACAGGATGTGGAATACGGCCGCCGTCAGCGGCAGATAAGAGGTCGGGTCGCTCGGGTTGACTGCGCTTCGATTCAAGATACTTCTCCATGCTATCTAAATTAGACGTATCTATTCTAGACATATGGAGCGGCTGCGCGTCAAGGCTCAGGGCTAGACAGCTGTGAGGAGGCCGTTAGCCCTCGTAGTAGCGGCGCGGCATCCAGGCGAAGCTGCCTGTGCCTTTGACCTCGGTAGCCACGACTTCCTGTGCGGCGGTCACGATGTCGCCGACATTGAGCACGGTGGCCTTCTCGAGCACCGGAGACTGGCCGATGCCGGGGACGTTCTTCTGGCCCACCGCGCGCGTCGGGATGCCGTCGAAGCGTTCCACGACGTGCCCCTGAATCGAGCGCACGAAACCCGCGAACGGACGATCCTCGGCGGCCACCACGAGACGGCCGGTGCGGCCGACGCTCTCGTAGATCGTGTCGAGGTCGGGCGGCACGAGAGTACGCAGATCGATGACTTCGGCCAGGGTGCCCTCGGCTTCGAGCTTGCGGGCGGCGTCGAGTGCCGTGTACACGGCGCGGCCCCACGCCACGATGGTCACGTCCGAACCGCTGCGCCTGATCGCGGCCTTCGAGAACGGCACGCGCACGTCGCGGTCGAGTTCCGGGACCTCGCCGCGCATGATGGCCTTCTTGAGGTCCTCGACGTTGTCATCGCCCTCGGGCTCGCCGGGAATACGCGCACCCAGAGGCAGGCGGTAGGCGAACTTGGGTTCGAGGATCACCACCGGGCCGCCGTACTCGGCAGCGGTGAGCAGGAGACCGTACGCGTCGAGGCTGGTCGACGGCATGAGCAGCACCAGGCCGGGGATCGACGAGAAGTAGCCGTCGTTGCTCATCGAGTGGTAAATGGCGCCACCGCCGAACGGGTCGGTGGGCATGCGCAGAATCAGACTGGCGCTCGCCTGTCCCATCGAGGACCAGTGCAGGTTCCCGAGATACACCAGCCAGTGGAAGGCGTTGTAGACGTAGTCGCCGAACTGCACCTCGGGAAGCATCGTGAGCTCCTCGTGCAGGCTGGCGCCCATAGCGGTGCCGACGATCAGAGGTTCGTTCAGCGGCGCGTTGATCACGCGGTCGGGGTGCTTGGCCTTCAGTCCGGCTGTGGCCGTCATGACGCCGCCGAGGCCGCCGACGTCCTGGCCGAGAACCACGCCGTTGTGGTCGCTGATGATGTAGTCGAGTGCGCTGCGAATCGCGGCGGCGTACGTGATGTTGGTGTCACCTTCACTCGTCGTCTCTTCCACAGTCGGGAAAGGCGCATAGATGTGCTCGAAGATCGACTCAGGCTCGGGCTCCGGCTCGCTGCGCACCTGGCTGATGATCGACCGGATGTTGTCGATCTCCTCTTCCATGATGCGACCGACTTCGTGGTGTGCGAAGAAGTCGCGGCCCTCGCCCTGCTTGCGGCGGAGCGTATCGGCCTCTTCGAGAACACCTTTCTCGACGAGTTGTTCGCCCCAGGTGATCAGCGGATCCTCCTGCGACAGATCGAAGGTCACGTCGGCGGCGGAACTGTGGCCGTTGAATCGAGGCATGTCGCGCACGTGCAGAATCACACCGCTCTGGTTGTCTTTCACGTGGCCGGCGAGGGCGAGCGTCGTGTTGTACACGTCGTCGAAGTCGCGGGCATCGCACTCGAAGTGTTCGAGGCCGAACGCACGGGCGTACGCGGCCCAGTCTTTGATGCCGCGTCCTTCCTCGGGTGTGGTGCTGATCGCGATGTTGTTGTCGGTCACCATGATGATCAACGGCAGGCTCCAGACGCTCGCCGCGTTCATGGCGTCGTGCATGTCGCCTTCAGCGGTGGTGCCGTCGCCCACGATCGCCATGGCCACGCCGTCGGTACGGCCGAGGAGCTTGTACCCCTTGGCGTACCCGGCCGCCTTGCCGAGCTGCATGCCCACCGGGCTCTGCACGGGTAGGACGCCGTGGTTCGGGTAGTGCTGGTGGTTGACCATCTGCCGGCCGCCGCTCACGGAGTCGGTGGCCTTGGAGAACTGTTGCCGCATGAGATCGAGCGCGAACGTGTCGTGACCGTTCAGTTCGAGCCACATCGACACCAGCGCGCCTGAGCGATAGTGCGGCACGAAACCGAAGTTGTCGGGCGCGAGCACGCGCGACAGCGCGAGCGCGCTGGCCACACCGTGGACCTCTTCGCCGGGCCCCCAGATCGCGAACTTCACCTCGCCGCGGCTGACGAGCCTGACGATGTACTCCTCGGTGGTGCGCGAACGGATCGCGACCCGATAGGCGTGCGTGAGTTCCGCGTTCGTGGGCTCGACCTGAGCTCTCGCGTCGGTCTCGGTCTCGGCCATCAGAATCCTCCCCGGTTATTGGCGACGGTCTGCCACCGGATCGGAGTGCGGGCAGATGCGTCACGAATCGCAGTCCGCTCCAACCACGGGAGCAGGGTGGGCTCCGGCGATACCAAGAAGGCGGCTGCGCGCCGGCCAGCGTGACCGACGATGCCACCAATTATAAGTGGGAGAGCCGGATCGCGACGACCGAGGCGCGTCGACGAGCGAGGTAACCACCTGTTCACCGGGAGGGGTTCTGGAATTCTAGGTGTCCGCGGCCGTCTCTCAAGGGCGAACGAGCGGTACCGGAACACGCGATCGGGACAGGCACCACATGGTATTCTTACCAGTAAGAAACAGAGAGGTCGCCATGTCCAGGATCGCCACAACCAAGCTCTCGTCCAAAGGACAGGTCGTCATCCCGGAAGAAATCCGCGAACGGCTGGGCCTGAAGCCTGGCGCACAGTTTGTCGTTCTCGGTGAGCGCGATACCGTCATTCTCAAGACGATTAGCGCGCCCGCGATGGAGCAATTTGATGACCTGGTCGCGAAATCGCATCGTGCCGCCAAGGAGGCGGGCTTGAGACGCGCCGATGTCACTGCCGCCGTGAAGAAGGTCCGGAGCAAGGCCTGAAAGTGCGCATCGTCCTGGACACGAACGTCCTCGTGTCTGGAATCTTCTTCACCGGCCCCCCCTACCAAATTCTCCGCCACTGGCGAGACGGTCGCGTGCAACTCGTCGTGACCTCCGAGATTGTCCTGGAATACGAGGCGGTACTTGCTCGGCTCCAGATGCGGCATCCGACGATCGACTCGACGGGCGTACTGGCGCTGATCGTCGCGCATGCTGACTTCGTCAAGCCGCGGGTGCTACCGGAGCCAGTGTGCGTAGACCCGGACGATGACAAATTCCTCGCGGGCGCCGTTGCGGCCGGTGCGCGGTTCCTCGTCAGCGGCGACAGGCACCTGCTGTCCATTGCCCATTACGCGGGCGTCCTCATCGTGCGGCCGCGGGCTTTCATCGACGACGCGATCGTCCGATAAGCGGGAGAGCCGGATCGCGACCACCGAGCTGCGTCGCGGAACTACTCGTGTCCCGCGCAGCATGCTCCAGGCGTCGTGATCCGGCTCTCCATAGCCGCCATCAGTTTCCCGAGATCAGCTTCAGTTGGTGAAGCTTGCCTTCAGGAAGGGGTCGGAGATGGCCGCTAGTTTGGAGTAGTTCAGTGCGTCGCGGACGTAGAGCGGCAGGACGCCGGGGCCGCCGAAGCCGCCGTAGACCTCGTAGCCGCCGCGTCGGTTCGACTTGAGGAACGCCACGGCGATCTCACCCGCCAGCGAACCGAAGCCGGCTTCCACCGGATTGGGTCCGACTGTGTAGTAGGTCCATACCGTCGCGTCGCTGGCGTAGCCGAACGAGGGACGCACGGAGTCCGGTCGGCCCAGAACGATGTGGACCAGACCGCGATCCGACTTCCAGCCGCGTGGGAAGTCGTGGTACTTGCGGTTCGCCTCTGCCACGCGCGCATAGAACGCCTCGCGCACAGGGTTCCTCTCGTCGGCGGGTTCCTCATCGCGCCGGTCCCAGAACCACTGAATGAACTCGGCGCGTTGCGCGGTCGTCAGGAGTCCGTTCAGCATCGTGCGCTCGTCGTCGAGCATGATGTACTGCACGGGACCCCTTCCCCACAGGTCCGCGTCAGATTCGTAGTAGGCAGCGGCCTCGACCGCGTCGCGCGGCAGGCCGTCAAGGGAGTCATTTGCCAGCGCAACGCCTGGCGCCACGCTCGCTATCAGGAAAGCGCTCAGGATCATCAAACCGCGTTTCTTTGCTCGCATCGTTGTCTCTCCAGGTTGCCATTTGCCATGCTCGCGACAGTCCTGATTACTGCGGCCGGGGTTGGGCGCCCAAAGCCCCGGACCGCTGGGAGCGGCAGGACCGCCGCCCTGAGACAAAGCAATGTGCGTGCCAACCCGGCAGAGGCCGCAACGGTGGGCTCTGAGCTGAATCTGCGTACGAAAAGAACTGTCTATATATCGACACTGACCCATAACGGTCACATCGTGCCGTCTCCATGCGGACGAACACGGCGGAGCCACCTTCTTGTCGCTGGGGGTCGCGGTCGTGGCGACCGTCCTATAGAAAGAGAGTCAGATTTCCAGGTCGCTCAGAGGGAGCAACCGGCCTTGCACCAAGGGCTGCCAGCATGAATCGTCAGGTCGTGAGTTCGGCAAGCGCGGCCGCGCGTCTGGCCCACGCCGGTGCCTGGCTGGAAGCGCACGGCAAGCTCGGCGCGTTGGTCGTTGCGCCATCCAGAGGCGCTGGCGACGAACTCGTGCGAGGCCTGGCGGCGGCCGGCTGCGACTTCTTCGGAGTTCACCGCACAACGCCGCGTTTGCTCGCGCTCGAACTGGCCACCCCGCACCTGGCCGCGATGGGGCGTTTGCCGGTCACGCCGCTGAGCACGGAGGCTCTGGCCGCCCGTGCCGCTTCGACCGCGGCCGACGGGCTGGAGTATCTCGGCGCGGTGGCCGGCTCCCCGGGATTCCCCCGCGCACTCAGCCGCACTCTCGACGAACTTGGTGGCGTGGGGGTCAGTCCCGCCGATCTCGCCGAGCAGGGGCCGACGTGTCGCGATCTGGTCGATCTGTGGACCCGATTCGTCGAAGAGATGGATCGGCCTCGTACGTGGGAAGGCGACGCACTGGCACTGGCGGACCGCATGATGGTGTGGGAGTCGGCCGCGGCCAGCGTGGGCGCGGGCCACGCGTACGTCGGCTTGCCTTTGCTGCTTCTGGACGTGGTGCCGGAGACTCACGCCGAGGAGCTGTTTTGGAGCGCCCTGGTTGCTGCGACCCCTGAGGCCCTGTCGACCGTCCCGGCCGGAGATCCGGATGAAGGCGGGCTGGCCGCCGCGGTGGGTGTCGAGATCACCAGTCTCGATTCGACGCAGGAGGAGCCGGCCAACCAGCTGGATGCGCTTCGTCGTCACATTTTCTCGCCGTCCGCCGAGGCCGAAGAGCGGCCCGAGGATGGTTCGCTCGAGATCATCGCGGCGCCTGGTGAGGGCCGCGAGGCGGTGGAGATCGCGCGCCGCGCGCACGAACTCGCGCTCGAGGGAGTGCCGTTCGACGGCATGGCGATCCTCCTTCGCGACCCCACGAGTTATCTGGGCCTTGTCGAGGAGGGCCTGCGACGGGCCGGCATTCCGGCGTGGTTCACCCGCGGCACGGTGCGCCCCGACCCTGCCGGGCGGGCCTTCCTGACCTTGCTCAACTGTGCCGCCGAGCACCTCTCGGCAACGCGGTTTGCCGAGTACCTGTCGCTGGGTCAGGTGCCAGCCGTCGACGACAGCGGGCAACTCCCAGACGTCGAGGTTCCCTGGGTGGAGCCAGACGGCGAGCAGCTCGTGTTCAAGACGCTCGTGTCGGCCCGCCGCGCGCCTCAACCCGCCGATGACGCAGACGGATCGGTGGATCCGGACGCACCCGTTGTTGCCGGTACGCTGCGCGCACCGCGCAACTGGGAGAAGCTCCTTGTCGACGCTGCGGTCGTGGGCGGGCGCGATCGTTGGGCACGGCGGCTCAAAGGACTGCAAGCCGAGTTCGAACACAGATTTGCCGACCTGGACGACGGTGACGACGGGACGCGGGAATACCTCGAGCGCCAGATCGAGGACCTCATACACCTCGAACGCTTCGCGCTGCCGCTCATCGAGCGCTTGGCCGCCCTGCCGGCACGTGACACCTGGGGTGCCTGGATCCAACACCTGAGGCGGCTGGCCGCCGTCGCGTTGCGCACGTCCGAGCGCGTGCTCGGCATCCTGGCCGAACTGGAACCGATGGAGAAGGTCGATGAGGTGACTCTCGGCGAGGTCATCCGCGTTCTCGAAGAGCGGCTGACGATGCTGCGCCAGGAGCCGACGGGACACCGCTACGGGAAGCTGTTCGTGGGCACGATCAACGAAGCCCGTGGCCGCGCGTTCGAGGTCGTGTTCGTTCCGGGTCTTGCCGAAGGGAAGTTCCCGCGGCGTGTGGCGGAAGATCCGCTGCTGCTCGACGACGTGCGCGAGCGCCTTACGGATCGTATGGAGACGCGCGATGACCGCATCGCCAGCGAGCGTTTGTTGCTGCGAGTGGCGGCAGGCGCGGCGCGTGAGCGGCTGGTGGTCTCGTACCCCACGCTCGACTCGGTGCAGGGCCGTGCCCGGGTGCCGTCGTTCTACGCGCTTGACATCGTGCGCGCCGCCGAGGGCGTGCTGCCCGACTCTGAGGGGCTCGACGATCGCGCGCGCGATCGTTCTGACGCGCTCATGGGGTGGCCCGCTCCGCGCGATCATCAGCTGGCCATCGACGACGCGGAGTTCGACATCTCCTATCTGGAGGGTCTGCTGCGTTCGGGGCGCGCGGCCGATCACGGCCGAGCGCGCTTCCTGCTCGGCCGCAATGTCCACCTGGCCCGTTCGCTGCGCACGCGCCACATGCGCTGGCGGCGACGCTTCTCGGGAGCTGACGGGATCGTCGAGCCGTCACCGGGCGCCGAGGTCGCCTTGCAGGCGCAGCGCTTGCGCGAACGAAGCTACTCGCCAACGGCGCTGCAGAACTTCGCCGCGTGCCCGTACAAGTTCGTGCTGAGCGCGATTCACCGGCTGCGCGAGCGCGACGAGATCACGTCGCTGGAGCGCATGGACCCGCTGACCCGCGGCAGCCTGTTCCACGACGTGCAGTACCAGCTGCACAAACGGCTCCGCGAAGCCGAGGCGCTGCCTGTGACCGGCGACAACCTCGAGCGCGCCACTGGGCTCGCGGACGAGGTGCTTGATCAGGTTGCGGGTGACTACCGCGAGCGACTCGCGCCCGCGATCGAGCGCGTGTGGCGCGACGAAGTCGAAGGGCTGCGCACCGATTTGCGCGGCTGGATCCGCAAGGTCGCCGAGAGCGAGCAGAGCTGGGTGCCAACCTACTTCGAGTTCTCCTTTGGCCTCGGTAAGCAGGCCGGGCGCGATCCGCTGAGCCACCGCGACGAGGCCGTCGTGTTCGACGGCTACCGCCTGCGTGGCGCCATCGATCTGATCGAGACCGACGCCCGTACGGGCCACATGCGGATGACCGACCACAAGACCGGCAAGAGCTACTGGAAGCGCTTCCTGGTGGTGGGCGGCGGCGAGGTGCTGCAGCCGATGCTCTACGCCCTGGCGGCGGAGTCTCACCTCGACGAAGAGGTCGACGGCGGTCGTCTCTTCTACTGCACGCGACGAGGCGGTTTCGAGGACCGCGTGGTTGAACTCAACGCCGATAATCGCCGCACGGTAGAGCAGGTCCTCGACTTCATCGACGCCGAGATAGATCGCGGCTTCCTGCCGGCTGCCCCCAAGGAACTATCGGGGTTTGGCAAGAAGAGCGCCGTCTGCAAGTTCTGCGACTACCGGCCCATTTGCGGTCCGTATGAATTGACGCGCGTGGCGAACAAGGACCAGAGCGAGCTGAACCGGCTGCGCTGGCTGCGAGACCGCCCATGACACTCGTACTCGACGACACTCCGGCCCGCGAGCGAATTCGCGACGACCTGGACGCCAGTTTCATCGTCGAGGCGGCGGCCGGTACCGGCAAGACGACGATTCTCATCGCGCGTCTGGTGAACCTCCTGGCGAGCGGGACGGCGGGACGGCAGGGGCGCGACTCGGGGATCGATCGCATCGTCGCGGTGACATTCACGCGCAAGGCCGCGGGTGAACTCAAACTGCGTCTGCGCCAGGAACTCGAGCGCGCGCGGCAAAGAGAGGACGACGCGGAGCGGCGCGCCAACCTCGAGCATGCGATCGAGCATCTCGAGGAAGCCCTCATCGGCACGATCCACTCGTTCTGCGCTGACATCCTGCGGCAGCGACCCGTTGAAGCTCAGATCGATCCGGCGTTTCGCGAGATCGACGAGGAAGAGACCGACGATCTGTTCGGGCGCGCGTTCAGCGGTTGGATCGAGTGGCGCCTCGAGGAGATGCCGGAAGCACTGCGGCGCGCGCTGAGTCGCCTCGCGGTGCAACGTTCCTTCGATGGCTCGACACCGCTCGAGCGGCTGCGCGGCGCGGCCAGATCGTTGCTGGAATGGCGCGACTATCCGCATGCGTGGAGCCGCCGGCCGTTCGCGCGCGAGACCATGGTCGACGCGTGTCTGGCCGAAGTGGCCGCGCTCGCGCAGGTGTATCGCGACTGCTCGGACGGCCGCGACTCGCTACGACGTGGCATCGAATCGACCGAACAACTCGACTCGTGGATGCGCACGACAGACGAGGTCGCCGACGAGCGCGACTACGACGCCCTCGAAGCGCGGTTGATCGAGACGCTCAGTGCACTGCGCCGCAACGCGCGCTGGAAGGGCAGGGGGCCGTGGCCGGTTGAGGGGCTGACGCGAGCAGAAGTCGTGCGCCGACGCGACGCGCTCATCGCGACACTCGAGGCCTTCAAGACCGAGGCTGACGCCGACCTGGCGGCCCTGCTGCGCGAGGAGCTGACGCAGGTGGTGGAGCGGTACGAAGACCTGAAGCGCGACATGGGGCGCCTCGACTTCCTCGACCTGTTGATCCGCACCCGCGACCTGCTGCGCGACTCGGTGGACGTGCGGCGGTACCTGCAGCAGCGCTACGGGCACGTCTTCGTCGACGAGTTCCAGGACACCGATCCGTTGCAGATCGAGATCATCATGTTGCTGTGCGCCGATGATCCCGAGGTTATCGACTGGCGCGCGGCGACCCCGGTACCCGGCAAGATGTTCCTGGTCGGCGATCCGAAGCAGTCGATCTATCGCTTCCGCCGGGCCGACGTACAGCTGTACATGGACGTCGTGGAGCAGATGCAGGAGCGCGGCGTCGCGTTCGAGCGCCTGACTCGCAGCTGGCGCTCGGCGCTGGGGATCCAGGAGACGGTCAATGCGGCATTCGAGCGGATCATGGACGGCGACGTTGAGGCCGGCCAGCCACAGTACGTGCCGCTCGGTCCGAACGAACGGCAATTGCCGGACGAACAGCCACGGGTCATCGCGCTGCCGGCCCCCAAACCGTACGGCTACTACGACATCGCCAAGACGCGCATCGAGCAGTGCCTGCCAGACACCGTGGCCGCCTGGGTTCACTGGCTTCTCAAGGAGTCGGATTGGAAGGTGGAGGACCCCGACGCCCGCGGCGAGCTGGTGCCGATTCGGCCCAAGCACGTGGCGCTGCTGTTCCGGCGCTTCAAGTCATGGGGCGACGACGTCAGCCGGCCCTACCTGCAGGCGCTCGAGGCCCGCGGCATTCCCCACCTGCTGGCTGGCGGGCGGTCGTTCTACCAGCGCGAGGAGGTGGGCACGCTGCTGGCCGCGTTGACCGCCATCGAGTGGCCTGAAGATGAACTGTCGGTGTTCGCGACGCTCAAGGGGAGCCTGTTCGCCATTCGCGATGACGCCCTGCTGCGCTTTCGCCACGAGCACGGCAAGCTGCATCCGTTCCGGCCTCTGCCCGAGGCGGTGGCGGCAGACGAGCAACTGGCGCCGATCGGCGAAGCGATGGAGATCCTGGCGTCGTTGCATCGTGCGCGAAATCGCAGGCCGGTGGCCCGGACAGTGCAGGAGTTGCTGGCCGTAGCTCGTGCCCACGCGGGGTTCGCCATGCGGCCCGCCGGCAATCAGGTGCTCGCCAACGTGCAGCATGTGTGCGACCTGGCGCGGCGCTACGAATTGCGTGGCGGCATCTCCTTCCGCGGCTTCGTCGAGCGGCTGCGCAACGAGGCGAGCCAGTCCAGTTCGCGCGAGGCGCCGGTACTGGAGCAGGGCGCCGATGGCATCCGGCTTCTCACCGTGCACGACGCCAAGGGTCTCGAGTTCCCGGTCGTGATCCTCGCGGACATCACCGCCAAGCTGTCCCACGCCACGGCGTCGACTTATCTCGACCCTGCCAGGCGGATGTGCGCTCAACGGTTGCTCGGTTGTGCGCCGTGGGAGCTGGTCGAGAACATGACGGCGGAAGCCCGGCACGAACAAGCGGAGAGCGATCGGCTGACCTACGTGGCGGCAACCCGCGCGCGCGACATTCTGGTCGTCCCGACGGTCGGGGAGGGCGCGCCGGCGACCGACTATTGGGTGTCACCGTTGCACGCGGCTCTGCATCCGCCGCAGGAGGCCCTGCGGCAGAGTCAGGAAGCGCCGGGATGTCCTCCGTTCGGCGACAGCAGCGTGCTCGAGCGTCCGCGCTCCGCACCGGCGGGGGTGGATCCCTCGGTGCGGCCGGGGCTGCACCGCTCGATGGCCGGCACGGAAGTCACCTGGTGGGATCCGAAGGTGCTGGATCTGGATGCGCCGCGTAACTTCGGCCTGCGACAGGAGCAGCTGCTCTCGCCAGAGCCGGCCAGCGTGGCACCCGCCGAGGGCGAAGCCGACTACGCGGCCTGGGTGGACAGACGCAGCCGCGCGATCGAGGCGGGGAGTCGGGTGAGCCTGGCGATCACGCTCGCGTCGTATGCAGAGGCCGGCCCTTCCGGAACCCCTACCGAAGCCACTGCCGACGACAGCTGGATCGAATTGCAGAAGGTAGAGAGAAACCCCGACCGTCCAGGCGGCCGGCGCTTCGGCACGCTGGTCCACACGATCCTGCGCGACGTTGCATGGGATGCCGAGAGCGCTTCAGTTCGCCAGTTCGCCGTGCTTCACGGCCGCATGCTCGGGGCTCCGATTGCCGAGGTCGAGGCGGCGGCGGAGGCGGTGTCGCGCACGCTCGAGCATCCGCTCATGCGAGCGGCGGCGGCAGCTCCGGAGGCGCATCGCGAAGCACCGTTCGTACGTCGCCTCGACGACGGCGAGGTGGCGGAGGGAGTTATCGACCTCGTGTTCCGTGATGGCGATGACTGGGTCGTCGTCGACTTCAAGACCGATGACGACACCGACCAGATTATCGAGCGGTACGCGCCGCAGGCGCGCTGGTACGTGGATGCGACCGAGCGCCTCCTGGGCGGCCGCGCCCGGGCGGTGTTGCTCAGCGTTTGACCGCCGCCCGTGGCAGAATCCGCTGGCCATGACATCCGCCAAACATCGCGAACTCGCCGCAGGCCCCGCGCTGCTGACGAACTTGCTGGTGCGGGCTGTCGGTCCGGCGGCTGTTCGCCCATCGCCACGGGGTCTCACATGCTGAGCCTCAACCTCGACCTGTCCAATCTGCTCGTCGGTTGGGTGTGTGCCACTGGCGTAGCGGTTGCCGAGTCGTCGCCCGAACTGACCGCGGAACTCGACCGGGTCGCGGCCGACCCGACCGCGCAGGGGTTGAACGATGAAGTGCGTGTCGGCGTACGCGACCTGTTGCGTGGCCACGGCTACAAGCCTTCCGGCCGAGGCAAGCCCGCCAGCGAGTTCCTCGTAGCCGCCGCCGCGAAGGGCGACTTTCCTCACATCAACAACCTGGTCGACATCAACAATCTCCTCTCGCTGGAAACCGGTTGGCCGATCTCGATCATCGACATCGATCGCGCGGGCACCGACACGTTCGAGTTGCGCCACGGCCAGTCCGGCGAACGCTACGCCTTCAACAACGCCGGCCACGAGATCGATCTCGCCGGCCTGTTGTGCGTCGCGCGACCGGACGGCGAGCCGTTCGGCAAC
Organism: Acidobacteriota bacterium; assembly: GCA_029263295.1. Taxonomy (GTDB): domain Bacteria; phylum Acidobacteriota; class UBA890; order UBA890; family WLXD01; genus WLXD01. The sequence goes on from JAJCXT010000081.1 coordinate 16,150, forward strand.
CCGGTGAAAGACTCGATGGCCACCAAGCTCAACTCCGACACGTCGCGTGTCCTCGGCGTGATGTACACGAGTCGTCAGGTGACGAATCCGGACGCCGTGGAGGCGTCAGCGAGGCGCTTCGCCGAGTTGATCGAGCAGTACGCGGGCGCCAGCGAAGTCGAGTCCGGCGCTCTGTACGCGTCACCCGTGGAATCATGAGCATGGTGGTAGCAGGAAGCGCGGGGAGGACGTTGTGAGACGCCCTTCGCCGCTCTACGAAGTTCCCATTACCGACACAGAAAGCCGCGGGGCGCTCGAACAACGTCCTCCCCGCGCTTCCTCCCTCCCAGCCGATCGACCCCTGGAGTGACGATGCCCCTGCCCCCGATGACCCGTCTGATGCGCGCCTCTTGTCTCACGGTCTTGCTGCTGGCCGTCGCCGCGCCGCAGGCGATCTCGGCCGCCGCGGAGCCGTCCGCACCGCAGGAGCGTCAGCTCGAATCGTCTGACCTCGACGCACTCTCCCCGCGCAGCATCGGCCCCGCCATCATGTCGGGCCGCATCGTCGACATCGCCGTGGTCGAGAACGACCCGTACATCTTCTATGCCGCCGCCGCGACCGGCGGCGTGTGGAAGACGATGAACAACGGGGTCACGTTCAAACCCGTCTTCGAGAAAGAGGCGACACACTCCGTCGGCGACATCGCCGTGCACCAGGTGGAGACCGACATCGTCTGGGTGGGCACCGGCGAGCGCGCCAATCGTCAGAGTTCCGGATGGGGCGACGGTGTCTACAAATCGACCGATGGCGGCCAGACGTGGACCAACAAGGGGCTGCCCGAATCTCATCACATCGGCCGCGTCGCGCTTCATCCCACGGACCCGGACCTCGTTTACGTTGCCGCTCTCGGCCACCTGTGGGGCAGCAATGAGGAGCGCGGCGTGTACCGCAGTCGCGACGGCGGCGACACCTGGGAACGGGTGCTGTACATCGACGCCGATACCGGCGCGGCGGACATCGCCATCGATCCCGCTCACCCCGAGACGGTCTTCGCCACGACCTATCAGCGACGACGGACCGCCTACGGTTTTCACGGCGGTGGTTCGGGCAGCGGTCTGTACCGCAGCATCGACGGTGGCGACAACTGGGTCGAGTTGACCGGCGTCGAGAGCGATGGAGAAGCCGAAGCTAACCCCGATCATCCGTGGGGAACCCTGGCGAACGGACTCCCCGACGGCGAGTACGGCCGCATCGGTATCTCGATCTATCGCGCCGATCCGCGCATCGTCTACGTGAGCATCGAGCAGGGCGACAAGTACACCGCCTCCACCTCATACGAGGGCGAGCGCTTCGCGGGCATCTACCGCACCGAGGACGGCGGCGTTACCTGGGAGCACATGAGCGACTGGAACCCGCGGCCGATGTACGCGAGCCAGATTCATGTGGACCCCAGCGACGACCAGCGCATCTACATGCAGAACGCGTTCAGCTTCTCGGACGACGGCGGCCGTACCTTCACCGTGCCGCGCCAGTCGATCCACAGCGACGACCGGCACCTGTGGGTGAACCCGAACGAGTCGCGGCACCTGATCAAGGCCAGCGACGGTGCGTTGGGGATCTCGTACGACCGCGGCAAGACTTGGCTGTGGGCCTCCAACCTGCCGGTGAGCCAGTACTACCGCGTTAGCGTCGACATGCGCGAGCCCTACAGGGTGTACGGCGGACTGCAGGACAACGGCTCGTGGGTGGGACCGAGCGCGACGCTTCGCAGCGAGGGCATTCTCAACGAGGACTGGCGCCCGATTGGCGGCGGCGACGGCTTTCTCACGGCCGTCGATCCGAGCGATCAGAACGTCGTCTACTCGGAGTCTCAGTACCTCGGCCTGACCAGGCGCGATCTGGCCACGGGGCAGACCCAGTCCATCCGGCCGGGCAACCCGGTGGGCTACAAGTTCGGCCGTCGCAACTGGCGACTCTACGGCACCGGCGAAGAGCCGCGAATTCTCGAACAGGAGATGGCGCCCGGCAACTGGGACGGACCATTCATGCTCTCGCCGCACGATCCGACGACGATCTACGCCGGCACCGAGAACCTGTACGTCTCGAAGGACCGCGGTGGCTCGTGGCGCGACCTCGGCCGCATGAGTGGCGAGTGGGAGCGCTCGGAGGTTCAGATCATGGGGCAGGACCCCACGGCGTCGGTGGCCTCGCTCGATGACGGCGTGCCGTACTTCGCGACCCTCACTACCATCGTCGAGTCGCCGCTGTCGCAGGGACTGCTCTTTGTCGGCACCGACGACGGCAACGTGCAGCGGTCGACTGACGGCGGCGAGACCTGGACCAACCTCTCCGACCGGTTCCCGGGCTTGCCTCCGCGCACCTGGGTATCCGACATCGAGGCGTCACCGCATGACGCCCAGACGGTACTCGCGTCGTTCGACGGGCACCGCGAAGATGACTTCACCAACTACCTGTACGGCTCCATCGACGGCGGCGACAGCTGGGTCGACATCACGGGGGACATGCCCGCCAAGCGGGTGATCCGCGCAGTCCAGCAGGACGTCGTGAACCCGACCCTGCTCTACGCGGCCGCCGAGTTCGGGTTCTTCGTGTCGATCGACGCAGGCGAACACTGGGTGGAGCTGCGCGGCGATATGCCGACGTTGCCCTTCAACGACTTCGTGATTCACCCGCGCGACAACGACCTCGTTCTCGGCAGCCACGCCCGTGGCGTCTGGATCCTCGACTCCATCAACGCGCTGCGCGGCCTCAGCGCTGACGCGATTGCCGCAAGTGCGACTCTGTTCGACGTGCGGGCCGCCCGCATGACACGCCGCTCGCGCTCCACCGCGCAGGTCGGCGACACTCAGTTCCGCGGCCAGAACCCGCCGAATGGCGCGATCATCGACTACTGGCTGCGCGACGGCTTTGAGGCTGCCGAAGAAAACGACGCTGACGAGGACATCGCTGATGAAGACGACGCTGGCGACGAGAGCACGGCTGACGCGACCGAGGACGACGCCGCGGAAGTGGAGTCGCCCGTCCATCTGGAGGTGTACGACGCTGCCGGCAACCTCGTACGTACCCTCGATGCCAAGACCGACCGTGGCCTCAACCGCGTGGTGTGGAATCTCCGCTACGACTCATTGCCCGAGGCCGCCAACGTCGAACGCGAGCCCGATCCCGTCCGCGCCGATCAATCCAATCGCCGCGGCGGTTTCTTCGGCAACGGCGCCAACGGCCCGCTCGTCGTGCCGGGCACCTACACGGTGCGGCTGACGGTCGAGGATGCGACCCACGAGACCACGGTCGAAGTGAGCGAGGACCAGCGCATCCAGGCCCCCACCGCCGTGCGCACCGCCTGGACCGAGCTGCAACAGGAACTGGGCCGCATGTACGTCGAGGTCAACGAGCAGATGGCCGCGGTAATCGAACGCGAAGAGGGCCTGGAAGAGGACACAGACGAGCGCGCCGCAGCGCAGCTCTTGCGTGAAGAGTTCTCCGAACTACGCACCCGAATCCTGGTGGTCCGGGGTGGCATCGCGAACTGGGTGGGAGAGCCAACGGCGGATCAGCAGTCGACGATCGCGTTCTGTCGTAGCGCGATGACCGAGTTGGCCGCGCGCTGGGAAGCGATGCGGTAGCTCCTGGTTCGAGAGGGGGCGCCGCACACACAGTGCATCCGTCCTCCCCGCGCTTTCTCCCTGCTACTAGCCCCGGCTAAAAGATCGGGTCATCAATCACAGACCGCAGATACCGCCCGTACTCCGAACTACCCATCCCGTCGGCCAACGCTGTCAGCTGCCCGGCATCGATGTAGCCCATGCGGTACGCGATCTCCTCCGGACAGCAGATCTTCAACCCCTGCCGTGCCTCCACCGCTCGCACGTAGACCGACGCGTCCATGAGGGCGTCGAACTTGCCCGTGTCCAGCCAGGCGAAGCCGCGACCGAGAACCTCCACGTTCAGGTCGCCGCTGTCCAGATAGGCGATGTTCACATCCGTGATCTCGATCTCGCCGCGCGCCGAAGGAGTCAGGCCGGCGGCGATGTCGAGCACGCGGTTGTCGTAGAAGTAGAGGCCCGTCACCGCGTAGCGGGACTTCGGTTGCGCCGGCTTCTCCTCGAGACTCACGGCTACACCGTCGTCGAACTCCACCACGCCGTAACGCTCCGGGTCGTGCACCGGGTAGGCGAAGACCGTGGCGCCCGTCTCGCGTTCCGCCGCACGCCGCAGCATCGAGCTGAAGTCGGCACCGTAGAAGATGTTGTCACCGAGGATCAGAGCGCAGTGGTCGTCGCCCACAAACTCACGTCCGATCACGAACGCCTGGGCGAGGCCGCCGGGATCCGGTTGCACCGCGTAGCTGATCTCCACGCCCCACTGGCTGCCATCGCCGAGCAGTGTCTCGAACAGTGGTGTGTGCTCCGGCGTCGAGATCAACAGGATCTCGCGGATCCCTGCCAGCAGCAGGGTCGAGAGCGGGTAGTAGACCATCGGCTTGTCGTAGACAGGCAAGAGCTGCTTCGACAGAACGTTGGTTAGCGGGGCGAGGCGTGTGCCGGCGCCGCCGGCGAGGATGATTCCCTTCATGGCGCGATTATAGCTATGCCGCCGCGATCGGGCGGCGCCCCTGGCAGAGATTGCTGCAGCAGACAAAGAAACGCCCCGACCGATCGGAGGCGCGGAAGTGATCGGCCGGGGCGTATGCAGGGGCGACTCGTGTCCTGACTACCCCTGAGTGGAAGCGATCAGGAAAGAGCTTCTCTGCTGTCCGGGCATCGAAGCACACTGTCGCGGGCCATTTGAAGTCAGCGGGGTGCAGAGACCGAGATCATCCGGCCCAGGCCCCACCGTTTGCGGCCGCCGAGTGCCAGCGGTGGCCTAGCGGGTTCGCTGCATCGCCCGCGCGGCCAGGAACGGCCTGTCGCGGCAGGTGGTGCGAAGGTCTCTCGCGCACGCTGGCGGGTGTGTTGCTGGTACGATTCAGCACTTCTGGACGACGTCCCGCGCCGCACGAAGTGGCGCTCAGGGAGGCGTCCTGCCGAACGGTGTCCGATGGCTGCACGACGGCTCTTGATTACTGGCGGCGCCGGCTTCATCGGTGCGAACTTTACGCACCACTGGTGCGCCCGGCACCCGGACGATCGGGTCGTCGTTCTCGACTCGTTGACCTACGCGGGCAACCGCGCCAGCCTCGAAGCGCTCGAAGCCGATGACCGCTATCGCTTCGTGCAGGCGGACATCGTAGATACCGACGCGGTGCGCGCGCTGCTGCGCGAGGAAGACCTCGACACGGTCGTGCATTTCGCCGCCGAGTCGCACGTCGATCGCTCGATTCACGGTCCCGCTGAATTCGTTCGTACCAACGTGGTGGGTACCTGGTCGATGCTGGATGCGTGCCGTCTCGAGTGGCCGACCGAGTCCGAGCGGCGCTACCACTTTCACCATGTTTCGACCGACGAGGTCTACGGCTCGCTCGCGCCCGATGACCCGGCGTTCCGCGAGGACAGGCAGTACGAGCCGAACTCGCCCTACGCGGCCAGCAAGGCGGGCTCCGACCATCTGGTGCGGGCCTATCACCACACCTACGGGATGTCGGTGACGACGAGCAACTGCTCGAACAACTACGGGCCCTACCAGTTCCCCGAGAAGCTGATCCCGTTGATGATCGTCAATCTTCTGACCGGCAAGGACCTGCCCGTCTACGGCGACGGTCGCAACGTCCGCGACTGGCTACACGTGCAGGATCACTGCGCCGGTATCGAGGCGGTGATCGAGCGCGGCCGTGTTGATCAGACCTACAACATCGGCGGCGACAACGAGTGGACGAACATCGATCTCGTCCATCAACTCTGCGCTCTGATGGACGAGGCGTTCGCGGCCGACAGCGATCTGGCGGCGCGGTTCGCCGATGCGCTGCCCGCGCGTGGTCAGCAGTCCGCTGAGAGCATCAAGTTCGTCAAGGATCGGCTCGGCCACGATCGCCGCTATGCGATCGACGGCAACAAGATCGCCGACGAACTCGGGTTTAAGGCGAGCATCGGCTTCGCCGAGGGACTGCGTTCGACCCTCGCCTGGTATCTGGACAATGAGTCCTGGTGGCGCGCCGTGATGGACGGCAGCTATCGCGACTGGGTGGCCAAGCAGTACTGATGGGAATGAAGCGTCGTCCAGAAGCCCTCGAGGCGGCTGAGCACGATCTGCTGATCATCGGCGGCGGGATCACCGGTGCGTGCCTGGCGTTCGACGCGGCGACCCGCGGCATGAAGGTCGCGCTGATCGAACGCGATGATTTCGGCGGCGCGACCTCGGCGTCCTCGTCGAAGTTGCTGCACGGCGGCATTCGCTACCTGCAGCAGCTGCGCTTCGGCAAGGCGCGCGAGTCGGCGCGCGAACGGCTGTTCTTCCAGAACCTGGCGCCGCACCTCACTTACTATCTGCCCTTCGTCGTGCCTACCTTCCGCGGACTGGCCAGGGGCAAGCCGGTACTGACGGCCGGCATGGTGCTGTACGAGACCCTGTGCATCGGGCAAACCGACCTGCTACTGGATCGCGCGCAGGGGGTGCCGCCGGGACGGGGGCTCAGCGTCGAAGATGTGACGGCGATGATCCCGGGCATCAGCGGCGACGGCCTCACCGGCGGCCGCCTGTTCCACGAGAGCCACATGGTCAACTCCGAGCGCATGACCCTGGCCTTTGTCGAGGGCGCCGCGGTGAATGGCGCCGATGTCGCCAACTATGTGCGCGCCGACGACTTCCTGCGCCAGGGCGAGCGGGTGGTCGGCGTGAAGGCGACGGACACCGAGAGCGGCCAGGGTCTCATCATCCGCGCCCGGGTGGTGGTGAACGCGGCCGGGCCCTGGATCCGCACGCTCAACGAGCAGCTCGGGCTGGGTTCGGTCGGCCGCGTAGTGACGGGCTTCTCGCGCGGCGCCCACATGGTCACCAAGCCGCTGACCGATGGCTATGCGGTGGCCTTGCCCACGAAGCGTCGGGCCGAGTCGGTGCTCGACCGGGGCGGCCGGCATGTCTTCATCATTCCCTGGCGCGGGCACTCGCTGATCGGCACCAGCTATAGGCCGCATGAGGGGCCGCTCGAGAACATGTCGCCCACGCCCGACGAGATCGGCGACCTGATTGGTGACATCAACGCCGCGCTCGGCGACGACACGCTGACTCCCGCCGATGTGCGCTACGCGTTCGCCGGCTTGTATCCGCTGACGGCCGAGGAGATCGATTCGCGGGTGTATCAGGGCAGCGCCGATTATCAGGTGCTCGACCACGGAGCGGACGACGGCATCCCCGGTCTGTTCACGGTGTTTGGCGCGAAGTTCACAACGGCACGACTCCTGGCCGAACGCGCGATCGATCGCATCGCGCCCAAGCTGGAGGGCGAATGGCGGGATTGCCAGACCCGCGGCGTGGCGTTGCCCTCGGCGCCGAGCGCGGGTGACCGGATCGAGGCGGGAGTGGTGTCTGAGCCGATGGCCGGCGATCTGCTCGTCAACTACGGCAGCCACGCGGCGGCGGTCGCCTCGCTGGCCAGCGAGGACACGGCGTTGACCGCGGAGCTCGGCGCGAACCGCGGCGCCTGGGGCGTCGACGCCGTCTGGGCGGTACGCGAGGAGATGGCGCAGCACCTTGAAGACGTGGTCTTCAGGCGCACAGGTCTGGGCACTCTCGGCAATCCAGGTGAGGAGGTGCTTCGGGCCGTGGCGGAACTCATGGCCGCCGACCTGGGTTGGGACGCCGCGAAGGTGGCTTCCGAAGTAAAGGCCACGCTGGAGCGCTTCCCGTGAAGGTCCTGCACATCGGCCCCACGCCATTCTTCTCCGACCGTGGCTGCCACATCCGCATTCGCGGTCTGGTTCGCGGGTTGCAGCGGCACGACGTCGAGTGCTGGCTGTGTACCTATGGGCTCGGCCACGAAGTGTCCGACGTCGAGACCGAGCGCATCGCGAGCATCCCTGGCTATCGGCGTATCGATGCCGGACCGTCGGTCTTCAAGTACGTTGCGGATCTGCTCCTGCTGGCGAAGGTCTGCGGTTCCATCCTGCGCCGTAATCCCGACGTGCTGCACGGGCACCTGCACGAGGGTGCGCTCATCGGCCATGCCGCCCGAACGCTGCTGTTCTGGAAGCGGTTGCCGCTCGTGTTCGATATGCAGGGGAGCCTCACGGGCGAACTCGAGCAATACGGCTACTTCCGCTGGTTCCCGCCGGCGCGCTGGTTGTTTCACGCGGCCGAATGGCTCATCAATCGACTGCCCGATCGGATCGCGGCGTCATCAGCCAGCAGCCTCGAGATCGCCCGTGATCGATTCGGCGTCGCGCCGCGGAACCTGCGCCTGGTAGCCGACGGTACCGACGTGCACGCGGTGGGCGAGGAACGCGCGGCCGAACTGCGTTCCGACCTGGGCATGCCCTGCGACAAGTTGATCGTTATCTACACCGGCTCACTCAAACGCGTGAAGGGCCTCGAGGAGCTGCACGCGACCATCGCCGGCTGCGTGGAGCGGCACCTCCCGGTCCACTTCCTGATCGTCGGCTACCCGGTGCAGGAAACGAAGCGACACCTGGCCGATGCCGGTCTGGACCCGTACTGCGCGCTTGCCGGCCGCGTGCCCTTCGACGAGATCAGCGAGTATCTGTCGCTGGCCGACGTGGCGATCGAACCGAAGCCTCCGGGCACCGGCGAGGCCTCTGGCAAGCTGCTCAACTACATGGCCGCGGGCCTTCCGGTGGCCTGTTTCGATACGCCCAATAACCGAGCGATGCTCGGCGATAGTGGCTGCTATGCTTCGGCCGTTGGTGTGGAAGGGGCTGGCGCAGTCGCTGACGGGTTGATCGATGAGATCGCCAAGCTGGCCGCAAATCCGGAGCGCGCGCGAGCGTTAGGTCAGCAGGCGCGGGCGCGAGTAAGCGCCGAGTATTCCTGGGACGCATCCGCTGCCACGCTCCTCGATCTCTATCACGACTGTATGGGCGAATTGTGAAGGACTGGCTGTGAAGGCAGACCCTGCTTCGCGGCCCTCGTCGAAATGACGTGGGAATGACTAGGCATATGTGGTTCTCGAAGGACTGGCGATGAGAGTTCTGGTTACAGGCGGGACCGGCTTCACGGGGAAGGCGCTCGTGCGACGTCTGCTCGACGACGGCCACCAGGTGGTGGCGCTCGACTACAAGGAAGGCGTCAAGACCCAGGAACTCCGCGACTGGGGCGCCGAGGTCGTGATCGGCTCGGTAACTGACGCCGAGGTGGTGGAGAGCTGCATGGAAGGCGTGAGTGTCGTGCACCACCTGGCGGCCGCGTTCCGTGAACTCGATGTCCCCAACACCTACTACGACGAGGTGAACGTCGGCGGTACGCGCACCGTGCTCGAGGCCGCCAAGCGACACGGGGTGACCAAGTTCGTCTACTGCAGCACGTGTGGAGTACACGGCAACGTCGAGAATCCGCCGGGCGACGAGAACGCGCCGATCAACGCCGCCGACTACTACCAGCAGACCAAGTACCAGGCCGAGCCGGTCGTTCTGCAGTACCACGCCGAGGGGCTGCCGTGCGTGATCCTGCGACCGGCCGCCATCTATGGCCCCGGGGATCCCGAGCGCTTCCACATGATCTTCAAGCGCGTGGCAGGAGGCTCGTTCCCGATGTTCGGTGGCGGCCAGACCTTCTACCACCCGCTCTACGTGGACAGCCTCGTCGATGCGTTCATCAATGCCCAGGAGCCCGGGCGCGGCGACGGCAAGGCGTACCTCATCGCCGACGCCGAGTACGTCACCATCGAGGAGCTCGTGCGAGCAGTCGGCCGCGCTCTCGATGTCGACGTGAAGATCCGGCACCTGCCCATCATCCCGCTGATCATCGCCGGCCACGTGTGCGAGAAGGTCTGCAAGCCGTTCGGCATCAGCCCGCCGATCTTCCCGCGCCGCGTCGACTGGTTCCGGCAGAACCGCGCCTTCGATATCTCGGCGGCCCGCCGCGACCTGGGCTACGATCCGCGGGTCGACCTCGACGAAGGCCTGAGCCGCACCGCCGAGTGGTACAAGGCCGAGGGCTACCTCTAGCTTCATGTGTGGAATCACCGGCATCCTGACTCGTAAGAACCACGATGTCGTGGTGCCGATGACCGCGTCGCTGCGGCACCGCGGGCCCGATGGCGACGGCAGCTACCGTGACGAGAATATCGCCCTGGGCCATCGTCGCCTGTCGATCATCGACGTGGCCGGTGGCGCGCAGCCGCTGGTCAACGAAGACGGCACCATTCACCTGGTATCGAACGGCGAGATCTACAACTCGCCCGAGCTACGGCAGCGACTCGAGGCGGCCGGCCATCGTTTCCGCACCAACACCGACGTCGAGACGATTCTGCATCTGTACGAGGATCACGGCGTCGACTGCGTGAAGCACCTGCGCGGGCAGTTCGCCTTCGCCATCTGGGACAGCGGCGCCCGTCGCCTGGTGCTGGCGCGCGACCACATGGGCCAGAAGCCACTGTTCTTCGCCCAGCACGGCGACGACCTACTGTTCGCCAGCGAGGTCAAAGCGATCCTGGCTGCCGGGCTGATCGACACCCAGCCCGATCTGACAGCCCTGTGGCACTACTCGTCGCTGCGCTTCATTCCCGACCAGTACACGCTGTTCGAGGGCATCGACAAGCTGCCCGCGGGTCACACCCTGGTGTGGCAAGACGGCCGCACCGAGGTCAGTCGCTACTGGAGCTTCGGTTGCACCGACAAGCACACGGGCTCCGAAGAGGAAGTCGCGGACGAGCTCGAAGAATTGCTGCTCGAGACCGTTCAGATGCACATGCTCTCGGACGTGCCCGTGGGCGCGTTCCTCTCGGGCGGCATCGATTCGAGCTTGATCGCGGCGATGATGGCCAAGACCACCGGCTCGACGTTCCCGACGTTCTCCATCGGCGTCGAGGAGCAGCAGTTCAACGAGCTGCCATATGCCCGCATGGTGAACGAGCAGTATGGGCTCGAGGGCAACGAGCGGATCGTCAAGGCCGACCTGATCCACATGATGCCGTCGATGATCCACCACCTCGACGAGCCGTCGGATCCGTTCGGCGTGGGCGTCTACCTTGTCTCCGAGGTGGCCGCCGAGAAGGTGAAGGTCGTGCTCTCGGGCGACGGCGGCGACGAGAACTTCGCCGGATACGACCGCTTCGCCGGCCAGCGCATGGTCGATATGTACCGCCTGCTGCCCGAGTGGATGCGTCGCCAGGTAATGAGCCGCCTGTTCGCTCTCGTGCCCGAGTCGTTTGGCTACAAGAGCCTCGCGTCGAAGCTCAATTGGGCCAACGAGATGTCCTTCTACGACTCCGGCGAGCGCTACGCCCAGGCGATGAGCTTCTTGCGCTTCACGCCGGATCTGAAGGAGGAGTTGTTCACCGAGTCCGCGCGGGCGCAGATCTCGGATGACGATTCGGTTGGCAAGATCCTGCAGTGGTTCGATGCCGACTGCGTGGACGACATCGTCGACCGCATGCTCTACACCGACCTGAACACGCGCATGCCGGACCACCTGCTGCCGATCGTCGATCGCATGTCGATGGCCCACTCGATCGAGAGCCGGCCGCCGCTGATGGACTACAAGGTCGTGGAGTTTGCCGCGTCGATCCCGGGCAACATGAAGCTCCAGGGGCGCGACTTGAAACACATCCTCAAGGTCGTGGCGCGGCGTTACCTGCCGCCGGAGCTGGTCGACCGCGAAAAGCAGGGCTTTGGTTTCCCGCTGGCGCTGTGGATGCGCACCGATCTGGCGCCGTTCATCCGCAACCTCTTCGCCGAGTCGCGCTTCATCGACCACGGCGTCTTCGACGGCGCGACCGTGCACCGTCTGGTCGACGAACACATCGGCGGCAAGGCCGACCACAACTTCCGGCTCTGGATCCTCATCAACCTCGAGTTCTGGTACCGGCTGTACTTCGAGAATGAGTCGGTAGACTCTTTGCGTGAGTTGACCGATAGATTGAGCGAAAGTTGATGGGCGAGCAGAACAAGACGCAGGCAACAGTGACCGGCGGCGGCTCGGCGCTGTCGCGCTACCAGGACGTCATTGTGGGCAAGCGTGGCTGGACGGCACTTATCTACCTTGAGCTCTGCCTGTGGCTCGGCATCATTCCCGGTGCCCACGGGCTGTTTCTGCGCAAGATCTTCTGGCCGTCGCTGTTCGGCTCTTGCGGCGCCGGCACGACCTTCGGCCGCGGGGTGAAGCTGCGCCACCCGCATCGCATTCACCTCGGCGAGCGCGTCGTTCTGGCAGACGACTGCATTCTCGATGCTCGCAACACCACCATCGACAAGGTCATCGAGATCGGCAGCGATGTGATCCTGGCCGACAACGTGATGCTCTCGTGCAAGAACGGCACGATGCAGATCGGCAGCAACGTCGGCTTCGGCACCCAGACCGTTGTGCACGCGGTCAACGGCTGTCACGCGGAACTGGGCGACGACCTCATCATTGGCCCCGCCTGCTATATCGCCGCCGGCGGCAACTACGACATCGATCAGACGGAACACGCGATGGCCAAGTACGGGCTTCGCCACGAGGACTCGGGCGTGACCCTCGAGGGGGACAACTGGCTAGGCACCAAGGTCTCCGTGCTCCCGGGCGTGACGATGGGGCAGGGGAGTGTTGCTGCCGCGGGCGCTGTGGTCACGCACAACGTGGAGCCGATGGCAGTCGTGGGCGGCGTGCCGGCAAGGCTCATTCGCCACCGCGGTAGGCCGGGACCGGTTCAGGTCTGACCGCGCAGGTCTAGCCCCGTAGGAGAGCCAGCCAGCGCCGCGCATGGCGCGCGGCGAACGCGCGGAACTCGTCGGAGCAGGTCGTATCGTCGCCGAGTTCCTCCCAGTAGGCCGAGGAGGCCAGACCGGTCGCCTCCCATGCGCCTTCGTTCCGCCGAGTGCGGATTGGCGGAGCCAGGTCGATGGACTCCAGCGGCTCGCTGGCTCGCGAGAGCTGCATTGGAAGCATGTCGTAGACGGGCAGCAGCGCGAACGAGTTGTCTTCCGGGCACAGACTCAGGTTGCCGGGGTGTCGGTCCGAATTGCCGATCCAGCTTCCGAACGTGTCCAACCACACGATCTGGTCGTAGGACTGACTGTCCAGCAAGGAGGCGTCGCGCAGACCCCGTGCGATTCGGGACCAGCCGGAGCCTTCACCCGCGAACTCCGCGTCCACCATGCCGAGCGAGAACGCCGGCCGGCGACCCCGCTTTCCAACTCGGTCGAATCGGCGGCTCTCGAGGTAGGTGCGGCCTTCGAACCGATAGATGTCTGTGTTGGCCGCCGGTAGCCCGTGCTCGCCGACACTCCTGTGGGCGTGGCACTCTGCTGCCAGAAGATCTGCCCAACGCTGGCCAACGGCGGTGGCGACAGCCTCCGAATACTTGACGATGACGTGGCCAGTTCCCTCGATGTAGGCGAGGAACTTCGGCCGCTCGCCGGCCGCTGACGAGCCGGGCGGCTCTTCGTTCAGGTTACGCTGGACGAGTTCCGGGTAGCGGCCAGCCCGATCGCGAACGATCGAGAAGACGGCTCGGTTTGCCACTTCGGCGGCGTGTTCTCCAAGCACAAGATTGCCGGGAAGGTCCGAACCCGAGCGTAGGAGGTATTGCCCGGTTTGCTCGGCGGTCCATTCCCGCGGGTCATCCGGCGCGCCGAGCGTATGCGCCACCCGGCGGGCAGTCAGGCGGCCGAGGAATCCAGCCGGCCGAAGGTCGGCAAGAAAGTACGGGAGACCCCCGAACACACCGTTGCCATGAACTCCGAGCGCCCAGAATGGGAGGTCATCTCCTTCGACGATGTACGCTCCCGTTGCCGATTGGCGTAGCGATCCGAACTCCCGCACGATGCCCGTTTCACCGACTTCAAAGAGGCTAGCGGCTTGCTGGACGCCGAATACATCCACTGCCAGCGTGTAGCGGGTGGAACGACCGGCGCCCAGCCGAAGCACCCGGTTCCCGGCCTTCGTCACGAGTCGAGATACCGCGGCCTGACTGACACCGAGTTCGGCCTGGAGTTCGACAGAGGTTCGTGGCCGCGGGCCGTTCAGAGCCTCGAGGAGATCAGCAACAGTCACTGGTAGTACCGGCTTCGTGAATAGATAAAGAATAGATTATGGATATCTTCCGAGGTTTGTGCCATACAATCTTGGCCATACAAAACAGGGGTTTCGTTCTCTGGCCAGAGAATCATAGCAGGAACGGTTTCGCTACTTGAATAGATAAATGAATAACAAACACTCAGTGACGAATAGAAAATCCTGGCCGCACCTCCTCGCGGCTATCGCGGTCTCGGTCGTGCTCGTGGCGTGGTTGCTGCGCGACATGGGGGTGGGCGCGGTCGTCGAAACCATCCGCGGGGTCTGGGTGCCTGGTCTGCTGATGGGCGTCGCGGCATTCGCGGTGATGACGCTCGCGCGGGTGTTTCGCTACCGCGTGCTGCTCGAAGACAAGCCTGCTTTCGGGCCGTTGGTGCTGGTCACCCTGGTGCGGGGCATGGCAGGCGACCTGTTGCCCGCCCGCCTGGGGACCCTGGTCTACGTGTGGCTGGTGACGAAGCGGCTTCGCGTCCGGCTCGACGATGCGTTCGCTTCGTTCTTCCTCGCGCTTGTTCTCGACATGGTCGCCATCGCACCGCTGCTGCTGCTCGCGCTGGCCGTGATGGGCTTCGGCCTGCAGTCGACCGGCGCGCTAGCCTTGCTCGCCGGCAGCCTGCTGGGCGTTTCCATCATGGCGCTTGTGCTGATGGTCCCGTCGCTGCGCCTCGCGGCCAAGACCCTCGAGATCGTCATGCCCCGCGCCGAACGGGCCCGACGGCTCGCGACCCTGGCCAACGACACAGCGGACCAGGTAACGGCAGTCTCAACCCGCGGTGCGCTGTGGCCGGCGGTAGCGCTCTCGTTCCTCGTCCGCGTCTCCAAGTTCGGCGCCCACTACCTGGTGCTGCAATCGGTCCTGGTGCCCCTCGGTGTTTCGTGGGGATCCCTCGGCGTCGTCGAGTCCTTCCTCGGAGTAGCCGGAGCCGAACTCTCGTCCATGCTCCCGATCGCCGGCCTCGGCGCCTTCGGCACCTGGGAAGCCGCCTTCGCCTTCGGCTTCACCCAGCTCGGCCTCACATTCGATCAAGCCGTCCTGGCCGGCTTCGCCACCCACATCCTGACGCAGTTGCACGACTACGGGCTCGGCGTGACTGCGCTCGTGATCCTCTGGTGGCCGTCGCGACGCAGAGGCTCGATCTGAGCTGCTTCATTCGGCTCGCAGGGCCTCGAGCGGATCGACTCGCGTTGCCCGGCGTGCTGGGAGGTACGCGGCCAGGCCGATGACCATTGCGAGAATCGCCAGGACCGCGAGGATCGTGGCGATCCGCGGAGCCGTGGTCCCGTGGATGTTGGCGATCATTCCGGCGGCGACCACCGCCGACAACGCGGCACCTGCGGCCACTCCGATCGACGCGAGTTTCAGGACGCGCCCGAGCACAAGCCTCACAATCGCCACGCGTCGAGCCCCCAGCGCCAGCCGTACGCCGATCTCGCGAGTTCGTTGCGCCACGCTGTGCGAGATCATGCCGAACAGGCCTATGCTGGCGAGCCCGAGCGCGAGCAGGCCGATCCCGCCGATCATCGACGTGAACAGCCGGGTCTCCATGAGCCACTCTTCGATGGCTACCTCGATCGTGCGGAAGCCGTAGATGGGAACCTCCGCGTCCACCGATTGGATCGCGGCGGTGACGGTGGGAACGAGATCGGTCGTGCCTTTCTCGACACGACCGACGAGCCGCATGCTCGATGAGGGTCGCTGCGCGTGCGGCATGTAGATCTGCTCGTCAATCGGTTGTCCCTGAAAGTCGATGCCGAAGTCGGCGACGACACCGACCACAGTGATCCACTCGACATCCGCGGCGTCCCGGTTGAAGGTGAAGCGCTGGCCGACGGCCTGCCGCTGCGGCCAGGATCGTTCTGCCATGCGTTCGTTGACGAGCGCTACCGGCAGCGAGTCGGGAAGGTCGGACGGCGTGAACGCGCGGCCCGCGACCACCGGCACCCCGAGTGTTTCAAAGTACCCCGGCGTAACCACCTGGAAGCCACGTACGGATACCATCGGTGCGCCGCTATCCGTCTCGTCTTCGGCGGCGAACGTGCCGCCATACTCCCCATTCCGGCCGGCGCCGAGCGGCATGCTGAGCGTCGCCCCGACCGTTCGCACGCCGGGCACGGCGGCGAGCGCAGCCCGCATCTCCGATATCACCGCGCTCCACTCCTCGCCCGTCGCGTAGCGGTATTCGGGTCTGTCGATCTGCATCGCCATCACGTCGTTCGTATCGAAGCCGTAGTCGATCGTCTCGAGAAAGGCCAGCTGACGTGCGGCCATGGCACAGGCCACGAGCAACGGAATCGTGAGGGCGAGTTGCCCCACCACGATCGCGTTGCGCCAGGCCGTCCGTGCCCCGCCGGTCGACTGCCCGCCCCTGAGAACGGCGCCGACCGAGGTGCGTGAGGCGGCGAGGGCTGGGGCCATGCCGAAGGCGAGCGCGGCGAGCGTGCAACTCAGCAGCGTGTAGATGACGACGGGCGGATTGAGGCCGAGCTCGGACGCGCGGAAAGCCCCGAATTCCCAGCTGGCACTGAACATGCCCACCGCCCATCGACTGAGCACGAGGCCGAGGGCGCCACCGAGCAGCGCGAGCACGAGGCTCTCGGTCATGAGCTGCCGCACAATCCGTCGGTGTCCCGCGCCGAGCGCAATCCTCACCGCGAGTTCGGGCCCGCGCACCGAGGCGCGCGCAAGCAGGAACGAGGCCAGGTTTACGCAGGCGATCATCAGCACAGCGCAGGCGGCCATCAGCATCGACCCCATCGCCAGCTTGTTCTCCATCGGTAGTACGTAGTCGCGTAGCGACTCGACGAATACGTCTCTGTCCGCGTTCGTCGCCGGATAGGCGCTGGCGAGACGATCCGCGATACCTTCCATCTCCGTCTGTGCGCCGGCCACGGAACCGCCCGGCTTGAGCCGTGCGATTGGGCGCAACCCGCCACCTTCGCGGGTGTGCTCCGAGCGCACCAGGGGCAGGTGCGTGAAGACACCCACGTCGCGCCAAAACCGATCGAAGCCGACCTTCGGCTCGAGAACCCCGACGACGACATGTTCGACGGAGTCGAGCTTGATCACCTGTCCCACGACGTCCGGATCCGAGGCGAAGCGGCGCTGCCACAGGTCATCGGACAGGACCACGACGGGAGTTTCCGCCGCACTCGCGACGTCACCACCGATCAACCGGCCCAATTGGGATCGCAGCCCGAGCAAGGGGAACAGATCACCCGATAGTTCGACGACTCCGATCGTCTCCGGCACGCCGACTTCGCTGAGAATGCGACGACCGCTACGGTAGGCACCCATCTCGACGAACGCCGCGCTCTGCTCGCGCCAGTCGAGCCAATCGAGGCCGCTCGTGCTTGATTTGCTCCAGCGCGGAGTCTGGGTCCACAGAAGGACCAGCTCCTCGTGCCGCTCGAAACGCGTGGGGATCTGCCACATTGCGTTGACGATGCTGAACATGGCGGCGTTGGCGCCCAGGCCGAGTGCCAGCGTGGCCACCGTGCAGGCCGTGAAGCCGGGGCTGCGCGCGAGCAGGCGAACGGCGTGACGCACGTCGCTCAGAAGCGATCCCAGAGTCAGGTCACGTTTCGCGCTCGGCCGACGCGCGGCATCCAGCCGGCGGCAGCTCTGGGAGATTCGGTCGTAGTCGCCGAACCGGCGCAGGACCTCGGCCTCGGCTTCAGTCTCGGTCCAGCCGGCGGCGACGAGTTCGTCGACGCGGCCCCGAATGTGGAAGCTCAACTCGTCGTCGACCTGGCGAGCCACCGGTCGACGGCGCTGTTTCGACAGGCCACGGCGGAACCGATCGAGCAGGCGCCTCATGATCCGCCCGCCGCTTCGTTGCCCAATACGCGTCCGACTGCTTCGGTGTGGGTGCGCCAGTTGCCGAGTTCAGCCGCGAGGCGCTCCCGGCCCTCCGCGGTGAGTTCGTAGAGCTTGGCGCGTCGTCCCTTGTCCGAAGTGCCCCAGCGGGCTTCCAGCAGACCCCCCTTTTGGAGCCTGTGCAGCGCCGGATACAGAGCACCCTCCTCGATTCGCAACACTTCGCGGCTCACGGCCTGGATACGGTTGGCGATCCCGAGCCCGTGCAGCGGACCGTCTTCCGCGAGCGACTGGAGAATCAACAGATTGAGAGTGCCGTACAGGGACCCCGCCGCGACCTTGACCATAGCGTTCACCTAAGCTGATTACATAATCTATTTAGGTATCGTAGCCGAAGGCCAAGACAGCGGCAAGTTTGTTACCGGAAGCTCTCGGTGACGAACTCC
Source organism: Acidobacteriota bacterium (assembly GCA_029263295.1). Lineage (GTDB taxonomy): Bacteria > Acidobacteriota > UBA890 > UBA890 > WLXD01 > WLXD01. Next base: position 34,514 of record JAJCXT010000081.1, read on the forward strand.
AGACCAGCCACCAGGCCGCTGCGCCAATACTCCCAGCTGTGCTGGCCGTCGCGGACGCGATACTCGTGGGGAATCTCGCGCTCCAGCATTTGCGCGTGCAGCACGCCGTTGTTGGCCGACAGAAAGTCGTCGTCGCCGCAGTCGATCCAGTAGCGAACCGAAATGAGCTGCTCCAGATCCGCCGTCGCCGCGAGTTGATGGGGTGAATGGGCGCGGAAGTGATCGGTAATGCGTGCTTCGCCGGCAAGCCCCGCTCCCAGCGGCTGGCCAAGCAACCAGTCGAACGTGTCCTGTTCCATCTCGACCACCGACTCATCGGGGAATACCCCCGCGCTGAAGGCGGCAGCTCCAGCAAAAAGCTCCGGGTGGCGCATCGACAGGGTCAGCGCGCCCCATCCGCCCATCGAGAGACCCGCCACGCCGCGAAACCGCTTGCCTTCGCGCACGCGGTACTCGTTCTCCACGTGCGGCATCAACTCCTGCAGGAACATGTCCTCCCAGGGCACGCTGCCGTCGGCGCTGTTGATGTACCAGGTGACCCCGCCGTCGGGCATGACGATGATCATCGGCGGCAGCTCGCCTGTAGCGATCGCCCCGTCGACGATGCGGTCGACCTCGCCCATCTGAATCCAACCCGTGTCGTCGTCGCCGAATCCATGCAGCAGGTAGACGATGGGGTAACTGCGCGACGCCGTCTCGTAGTCGGGCGGCAGGTAGATCGAGTAGTGGACCTCCTCCCCCATCAGCTCGCTGCCGATCGTCAGGCGCTCGTGAACCGTCCCTGCCTGCTGGGCAAGGACCGGGGCGGCTGCCAGAACGGTGAGCAGCGGCACGATGAGTGTCAGTCTGCGTCGGGACACAATCACAGCTCCTGTTGCGGGTGAAATCAACGCCGGGCGGGGACTTCCGGGAAGATCGGAAGAGCCTACGTTGCGTGGGGCTGCCGCACCAATAGGCGCCACGCCGAGCCAGCCGACGATCTCATCATCGGGCCGTCCTGTTCCATCGCGGCGGGCGGCAACTACGACATCGACCAGACCGAACACTCGATGGCCAAGTACGGGCTTCGCCACGAAGACGCGGGCGTGATCCTCGAAGGCGACAACTGGCTCGGCACCAAGGTCGCCGTGCTCCCGGGCGTGAAGATGGGACAGGGGAGCGTTGCCGCCGCCGGCGCCGTGGTCACCCACAATGTGGAGCCAATGGGGGTCGTGGGCGGGGTGCCGGCGCGGCTCATCCGCCATCGCGGTAAGCCGGGACCGGTTCAGGTCTGATCGCGTGACCTCCGACGAGGGTTCCACCGGCCGGCCGACCCCCGACGACGCCAGCGCCCGACGACCAGCGTCCGGCCTGCTCCAGTTTGGCGCCGCGATCGTAGTTTCCGTCCTGCTCGTAGGCTGGCTGCTGCGAGATATTGGCGCCGGTGCAGTCCTGGAGACCATCCGCGGGGTC
>JAJCXT010000082.1 GCA_029263295.1 Acidobacteriota bacterium
ATCCCGAGCACACGCCGCGCGACGGCTCCATCGTGGTCGACGAGCGAATCCGCGGCTGGGTCTGCGTCGCGCGCAACTCGGACGCTCTGAACCAGTCGGTCGGCATGGCGCTGGTCGACGAACCTCTGTCGGCGGAAGGCACGACGCTGCAGATCTACGAGGACGACTGCGGCGGCGACCTGGCCACCGCGCACGTCGTGCCCATGCCCTTCTACGATCCCGACGGCGCTCGGATCAGGATGTGAGAGAACGATCATGGACACGCTGACGAGGCAGTCGCCTGTGAAGTTCGAGGCGCACGCGCTGCGCACGGTGGTACGCGACAACTGGCCGATCGTCATCGAGTACGCCGAGCAAGGCGACGGCCCGCACCTTGTCGACCTCAGTCATTGCCCGCGTTGGGACGTCCAGCACGGCCAACTAGACCAGGTTGGGCTCGCCGGACCGGCTGACCTCGTCATCCCGGCTGACCCCGGAAGCAGCGCGTTGCAGACCGGTACACTCGTCAACCGCATGAACCGGACGCAGGCCTCTATCTGGCATTTGCACGACGAACCCGTCGAGTTCCCCGCTGACGAAGCCTTCACCGACATGACCGATGCGACGGCGTTCCTGGGACTGATCGGCGCCGGCACGCAGCGCGTGGCGGAACGGCTGTCGAACCTCGACTTCGGCATGCCCGGTCGGGCGACACCCTTCCTGCTGCAGGGTCCCTTCTCGCACGTCCCCTGTCAGATCGCCGTCATGGGATTCCGCGGCGGGGACGCGGGGCTGCTGCTCACCTGCTCCCGCGGCTACGCTCGGGATATGGTCGAGGCAATCCTCCACGCGGGCGAACATGCCGGCCTGCGCCCCGCCGGCAAAGCCGCCTTCAGCGAGTGGCTGGCTGCAGGCAGTTGAACTTTTGGGCGCCACCATGGTGGTCTTTGAGACATGGCGTGAGGGGCATCACGGCCAAGCGGTTGCTGTTCCCGGAGTCCGTGGACTTTCGCGCCCACATCCCTCAGGCTTGCCGCATGTTCGTCACGCGCACTGCAGGCATCATCAGTATCCTCGCCCTGGCGTCCCCGCTCTTCAGCGCTGAGTCTCCCCTCGTTGCGGCCCCGTTAACCTCCCCCGAAAGCGCAACCGTGCCGCAACGCCGCGACTCACCCTTCGCCGTGGGCGACCTCTTCCCCGATCTCGCGTTTCCGTCGCTCGAGGACGGCACCCCCGCAAGGCTGTCGGACTTCCGCGGCAAGAAGGTGATGCTGCACGTCTTCGCCTCTTGGTGAGCGGGCTGCCGTGTGCACGTGCCCGGGTGGCACGAAGCGACCAGGACATGGCAGGAAGCCGGCGACCTCCAGATGGTCGGCATCATCCAGGAGCAGCATCCCGATCGGGCCAGTCTCTTCATGCAGTGGAAGGGAATGGGCTGGCCGATCTTGATCGACTCGCTCGACCTGCTGGAAACCACCGTCGTGCCGATGACGCTGCTGATCGATGAGCACGGCGTCATTCGACAGATCCAGCCGCCGCGTGACCAACTCGGCGAGCTGCGCGCCAACTTCCTCGATGTCGAATTCGAGGCGCCACACGCCGCAGCCGATAGCTCGCTGCCAGACATGAGCCAGACCGCGGCCAGCGCCGTTTCGCACTACCTGTGGGAAAGCGACGACGATCCCGACGCCATGATTGCAGCCTTCGAACGCGCGGTGGACGCCGATCCGGAGCACGGTTACACCCTGTTTCGCACCGGCGTCGCCTACCGCTGGCGTTACGATTCCGGCGCCTCTCAGGCTGGCGACTTCCAGCGCGCCGTCCACTACTGGGAACGCGCCCTGAGCGTCGACCCCAACAACTACATCTGGCGACGCCGCATCCAGCAGTATGGGCCGCGCCTGGCGAAGCCCTACTCGTTCTACGACTGGGTCGCCGCCGCGCGCCACGACATCACCGAGCGCGGCGGGGAACCCTCACCCCTCGTCGTCGAGCCCGGTGGTGCCGAGTTCGCCCAGCCGCAACGCACCTTCACCGTGGACGAGGCCAGCCTCGAGCCCCCGGAGATGGACGAGCGCATTTACCGCGACAGCGGCCAGTACGTGAAGGTCGAAGCCACCATGGTCCCGAGTGCCATCGAGCCCGGTGCCAGCGCCCGCGCGCATGTGTCGTTCGTTCCCGTCGAGGGCATCAAGGCACACTGGAACAACGAGGTCGACGAGCTCATCTTCTGGGTCGAGGTTCCCGCCGGCTGGCAGCTCGACCGCCGCGCCGTCACCGTGCCCAACCCGCCCGAGACCGTCAGCACCGAGACCCGCAGAGTCGAGCTCGAGTTCAAGACACCCGATGATGCCAGCGGCCGCTACGAGCTGCCGGGATACGCGCTCTACTACGTGTGCGAGGACGTCAACGGAATCTGCCTGTACCGGCGTCAGGACGTGCTGCTGAAGGTGGAAGTCGACAGCTAGCATTCGGGCAGGTGCGAACGAGAAACCGGGACCCACTCGGCCTCAGTCGCAGCGCAGCGCCTCCATCGGGTCTACGCGGCTGGCGCGCAAGGCGGGCACGAGTGTGGCGGCCAGCGTGGCCAGGGCCAGGATGGCGGTACCGATGCTCGGCGCCAGCGGGTCCAGGACATCGATCCCCGGGAGGGTCGCGCGGAGCAGTTGGGCGATCCCGAACGCGCCGACCAGGCCGATCACCACCCCGACCGCGAGCAACCGTACGCCCTGCATCAACACCAGGCGCAGCACATCCTTGCGCTCGGCCCCTAGCGCAACCCTCACGCCTACCTCGTGGGTCCGCTGCTGTACGACGAAGCTCACGACCCCGTAGATCCCGATCACGGCCAGCAGCAACGAAACCGCGCCTACGATCAGCAGCAGAATCGACACCACGCGCTGGTCGCCGGCCGATTCGGACACCACGTCGGTCATCAGTCGGGGCTCGAGCATAGGTAGTTGTGGCTCCATCTCCCGGACCGCCTCGCGAATCGCCGGGATGACTGCGCGCGCATCGGAGCGCGCCCGCACCACCACATGCATCCTCGACGAGAACGACTGTGCGGCTGGCACCCACAGATGAGGTGTCGGTGCCTCCGACAACTGACCGTACTTGGCGTTGCCGACAACGCCGGCGATCTCTGCCCAAGTGCTCTCGCCCACACGAAGCCGCTTGCCAAGAGCCCCCTGCGGCCAGTAGGTGTCGGCCAGCGCCTCGTTGACGATAACCACCGGAGCGGACCCGTCGACATCCGTGACATCGAACGGCCGGCCCGCGAGAATCGGCATCTGCATCGTCGCGAAGTAGGAAGCGCTGACGCGATTCTCACCGACGAGGATCTCGTCGGCTTCCGGATCGATCTCGACACCTTCGGGAAGAACCGCCGCCAGCCAGCGTGAGCCGTCCAGCGGCAGATCGACGGCCAGCGCCGCCGCCTCGACGTCCTGCCGCGCTCGCAGTCTGGCAATCAGTTCGCCGAAGAACTGCTCAGCTTCGGGTGCGGAGTACGACCGCTGCCCCACGTCGATCGACGCGGTCACGAGCCGGTCGGGTTCGAACCCGGGATCGGTGTTCTGTCCGTCCTGCAGGCTCCTCACCACGACGCTCGCACTCACGAGCAGCGCCAACGACGCGGCGATCTGGCCGATCACCAGGACATTGCGGAAGCTCCACAAGCGGGCGCCCCCGACCACCGTGCGCGCACCGGTCAGCACCGAGGCCAGATCCGGCCGCGAGGAGCGCAAGGCGGGAATCAGGCCGAACAGGATGCCGGTCGCCACCGACACGAACGCGGTGAAGCCAAACACGCGGAGATCGATCGTGATGTCCAGGCCGGAGTCGGGGCCGACGCGACCAGCCGCCAGCGCCTGTGTAAGCCAATGGGCACCCAGCAGCCCCAGGGTGCCACCGGCGCAACCGAGCAGCACGCTCTCGACCAGCAGCATCGTGATGAGCGCCCGGCGGCTGGCCCCCAACGCCATGCGCACGGCGATCTCGCCGCCACGGCTCGTGCCTCGGGCCAAGAGGAGATTGCCCAGGTTGGCGCATGCGGTCGACAGCACCAGCAGGCCGAGGATGAGCGTCAGCGCCACGCCGACTGCGATCTCGGCTCGCTGGCCGGGGCGGACTCGCAGCGCCCCTATCGAATAGACAGCGAAGCTACCCAGCGCACCAGGCTCGTCGCTCCAGTACCGCGGATAGGCGGCACGGAGCCTCTCCTGCAAGACCTCGAGTTGGCCGAGCGCCTCCTCCCGGCTCGCATCTTCGCGCAGCCGACCAATGCCGTATAGCCCTAGATGCCCGCGATTCGTGTACCACTCCTCGCCCAGCGGCACGTACACCGCGGGCTCAACAGGTTGCTCGGGCGAGAGTAGGCCCTCCGGCGCGATACCGATGATCGTATGGTCGCGGCCGTTGAGGCGGATCTGTGTGCCGAGCACGTCAGTGTCACCCGTCAGACGGCGTTGCCACAACGACTGTGAGATCACGGCCACCGGCTCGGCTGCGGGGCCCATGTCGTCGGGCCTGAACCCGCGTCCTCGTGAGATCGGCACGCGTAGAACGTCGAAGTAGCTTGGCGAGACCGCCGAGCCCGTCAGCAGATGAGTGGCCTCACCCTCGGTCAGGTTGAACTGCGCGAAGACGCTGAAGCCCGCAACGCCCTCGAAGGCGTCAACCTGCTCGGCTACATCTGCGAGGTCGGGCCAGGACGCCGGTCCGCTCGTGCCGCGGAAGATCGCCACCAGGCGATCCGGCTCCTGCACGTGGGCCAGGGGGCGGAAGAACAGCGCATTCAGGAAGCCGCCGATCGCGGCCAATGGCGCGATGCCGAGCGCCAGCGATAGCAGCACGATCGCCGTGAAGCCCGGAGTGCGGGCGAGGTTGCGCACGGCATACGGGAGGTCGCGCGTGATCATCCGCCCGAGCCCCGCGAGCGGGCCCGTTGCGCGGCCACCTGGAAGCTGCGGCCCTCCGCCGACACCCGAGCGCCGTGCGAGGGATCGGCCCGCAACGGCGAACGCCTCCCGCCAGTACCAGAGCCGGGCGCGCGCCGCCGATTGCGCCTGGTGTCTGTGCCGATACTCCTCGTAGAAATCTCCCAACACAGCTTCCCGGACGATGCCGCCCGCGAGCCCGAGCCTGAGGAGGATCTGGGCCAACCGGGGCGGGCGCAGATCGTTCATTGCGTCGACTCCGAGGACAGTTCGTCGAGGCCGTTCCACAGGGTCTCGAGGACGGCGCGCGAATCGCGCAACACCTGAACACCTACCGGTGTGACCTCGAAGCGACGTTTGCGATGACCGCCGCGCTCCGACGTCGCCGCGCCGATCTCCCAGCGCAGGAACTTCTTGTTCTCGAGGCGCTCGAGAGTGCCGTAGAGGGCGCCGCGTGATACTCGGCGGCCGGCGCTCGCTTCGAGCTTGCGGCCGATCGCTGGAGCATGCGCCTCGGCTCCGAGTTGGAGTACCGCCAGGAGCACAACCTGTTCAAACTCACCCAGGTACGGTTTCTGCATCGGCCGTTTCTCCTTCTGTTTGTCTGGAATCTAGACTATATCTAGATTCCAGACAACTCCTGGCGCCGATGTCCACGCTCCCTGGCCGGGGTCCGCTAGTTCTCCTCGGAATCCGGTGGCAACCGCGGCGCCCGCAGCGCGAACTCGGGCAGCTCTCCGGTTAGGGCTTCCATAAACGCAAGCAGGTCAGCTTTTTCCTCGTCGGTAAGCATCAGAGGCGACATCTTCGGATCGAGCCACTCGTTGGCGATGCCGCCCTGGTCATAGATATCGATGACCTCTTCGAGGGTGGCGACGCGGCCGCTGTGCATGTAGGGCGCCGTCTGAGTGATGTTGCGTACCGTGGGCGTCTTGAAGGCGCCACGATCGGCATCGACGCCCGTAACGTTATAGCGACCGAGATCAGCGTCGCTAAGGTGCATTCCAATGCCGATGTTGTGGTAGAGATCGAAGGTCGCGTCGGTGAAGTTGAAGCCGAGATGGCACTGCGCGCAGCCGGCCTTGCCGCGGAACAGATCTTCGCCGCGGCGGGCGGACTCCGAGATGACGTTCTCGTCACGAGTCGAGATCCAGCGATCCCACGGTGAGTTGCCCGACAGCACCGTACGCTCGAACGTAGCGATGGCTTTGCCGACCATGTCTGGCGTGATCGTCGACCTGCCGAACACCGCAGCGAACTGCCGCTGGTAGCCGTCGATGCCGCTCAACGTCTCGACGACGCGCTCGATCGTGTTGCCCATCTCTACCGCGTTCTCGATCGGCCCGAGCGCCTGTTCTTCCAGCGACACCGCACGCCCGTCCCAGAACTGACTGGCGTTGAAGGCGGCGTTGATCACCGTCGGAGAATTGCGACCGCCCTGGTAGCCGCTTATGCCAGTAGAGACGTGGCGCGGGTCGGCGAACCCGAATTCAGGAGAATGGCAGGTCGCGCAGCTAACGGTGCCATCGACCGACAACCGAGTGTCGTAGTACAGCTGCCAGCCAAGGGCGACCTTCGCCGCCGTCATCGGGTTGTCCTCCGGCACGTTCAGCGAAGCGGCGGCGAGACCGAGAGGCAACTCCGGCAGAACGGGGATCTCGGGTTCGAAAACCTGCTCGCCGGGGGTGCAACCAACACTGAGAACGACGACGAGTACAGCAAGACCACGTATGGGGATGCGGCGCATCGGAACCTGTCCCTCCCCGGCGAAGGCGTCTGCATACAGCCGGGTTTCGATATTACGATGGATCGGTCCGATTTTATCACGAACGATCCTGTCGCCCCTTAGCGTGAGGCAGCGCCGCTGAGCGAGACCAGGGCCGCTACGCCAGGTCGATCAACGCGGGGGCGTGATCCACCGACTCGAGGAAGCGGACCAGGTCGCCCGGCGCGATCGCCGTGGTCATGGCGTTGTCGAGCGGGTGAAAATTGAGCGGCTCAATCTGCAGCAGGCTGCTGTCTAGGACCAGCGTCACGGCGCCCCCGTGATCGTTGAGCACGCCGAACGGAGTTACCGCCCCGGGGATGACACCCAGGTAGCGCATGAGCCGATCGGCGCTACCGAACGAGAACCGCCCCGCTCCGAGGCGCTGACCGAGGTCCTTCAGATCGATCTGGCGATCCTCGGGACAGACCACCAGCCACATGCGTCCCTTCTTGTTGCGCAGAAAGAGGTTCTTGGTGTGGCCGCCGGTCAACTCACCGCGCACCGCCTTGGCCTCCTCGACCGTGAAGACCGGCGCGTGACTCACTGTCTCGACCTCCACGCCGAGATCGGCCAGGTGCGCCAGCAGCACCTCCGGTGTTGCCGGAGCGGCGCCATCGTCGAGAAGGTTCGTGAGATCGTCGTTCAAGTCCTTGAGTCCTCGGCAGGGAGCGATTCTGGGCGCATTTAATCACGCTGCGCCAGGCAACTTGTGGGTACGAGGGCTTGCATCCCTATCATTCATAGGGCTATCGTATCTAGGTTCTTCGGGGCAACGCCGTCTGGTCGCGCCCGCCGACTCTCCGTTCACGGCTACTGGATGACACCCATGGGCAAAGATTCGCTGACGCTTCTCAAGGGCACACTCGACGTGCTGATCCTCAAGTCGCTCAGCTGGGCGCCGTTGCATGGCTACGCCGTGTCCCGCTGGATTCGTCAGACGACCGACGACGTCCTTGAAGTGCAGGAAGGCGTGCTCTACCCAGCGCTTCACCGCCTCGAACGGCGAGGCCTGGTGAGCGCCGAGTGGGGTCGGTCGGATACCAATCGCAAGGTGAAGTACTACGAGCTCACGGAACAGGGCGTGGCGCGATTGGCATCGCAGGGCAAAGACTGGGACCGCTACGCCAGCGCTATGAACAAGGTGCTCGGCGCAACGGAGCGGCCGCTCTAGCCACTCCGTCGCGGTCAAAACGGCTCCCCACAAGCCGGACGTGACGAACGATGAACGAGAAAATCAACAAGAATGGCGCTCCCGTACCCGGGAACGTCACCGACGAAGTCGCCTTTCACCTCGAGATGCGGACGAAGGAACTCATCGACCAGGGGATGGACCCAGCTGAAGCGCGAGCTGAGGCACGACGCCGCTTTGGAGACGTCCGTGAGGTAACCGTCGCCACGCAGCGCGAAGACCTCACCGGGCGCAACAGCGAGCGCCGCCTCGAATTCTTCGGCGAGGTACGTCAGGACCTGACGATCGGCGCACGGCGACTCATCAAGGCGCCTGGCTTCAGCCTTCTCGCAATCGCCATTCTCGCCTTGGGTATTGGTGCCAACAGCGCGATCTTCAGCGTACTGAACGCCGTGGTCTTGCAGCCGCTGCCCTATCCGGAGCCCGATCGGCTCGTGCAGATGTGGGAGAGCGCTCCGGAACGTGGCTGGGAGTACTTCTCCGTTTCCGAACGCAACTACGTCGACTTTCGCGACAGCAACGAGACGTTCGAGAACCTGGCGGCTGTGGCCTTCTCCAGCTACAACATGACCCTCGATGGTGAGGCCATTCGCCTCGACGGACGCCGCGTGTCGCTGGAGTTCTTCAGCACGTTGGGCATCCAACCGGCACTCGGCCGCACCTTCACCCCTGAGGAGGACGCACTCGGCAGCGAGTCCCCCGTCGCGATCCTGGGCGACGGCCTGTGGCGCAACCGCTTCGGCGAGGACCCGGGCATCATCGGCGAATCGGTCGTCATCAACGACACGGCCGTCACGGTCGTCGGTGTGATGCCGGACGGCAACTTCTACTTCGACGACGCCGAGGTTTTCGTCCCCATTCGCGCGGGCACCAACGTCAATCGCAGTGACCATCGCCTGGTGGTCCTCGGCAGACTCCACGCAGGCGTCACCGTCGAGCAAGGCGAGGCCGATCTTGACGCCGTCGCTGCCCAGCTGGCGATCGACTACCCGGAATCCAACAGGGGTTTCGACACGCGGGTGAGCGCACTCTACGACTCCATCGTTGACGAGGATCTACGCCAGGCTCTCTACGTCCTGGTGGGCGCTGTCGGGATGGTGCTCTTGATCGCCTGCGCCAACCTGTCCAGCCTCCTGCTGGCACGAGCGACGGCACGCCATCGCGAGATCGCGATCTACGCCGCTCTCGGTGCCGGACGCGGCCGGATCGTACGGCAGATGCTCACCGAGACCACCCTACTCGCGCTTGTCGGCGGCGCGCTTGGCGTCCTCCTCGCGTTCCGCGGCATGGACTGGTTCCGGGCGTTGGATCCCGGGCGCCTCCCGCGCTTCGAGACCCTGGCCGTCGATGGCACGGTGCTGCTGTTTGCGCTGGGGGCGACTCTGGTAACGGCGCTTCTCGCCGGTCTGCTGCCCGCCTGGCAAGCGTCGGGGTGCGATCCGCAGGACGCCCTCAAAGACAGTGGCCGGGGGAGCTCGTCGAGCACCCGAACGCGCCGCGCGCGGCAGGCGTTGCTCGCTGCCGAGATCGCTCTCTCGATCGTGCTCCTTGCCGGCGCAGCGCTACTGATCCGCAGCTTCCTGCAAGTGCAGTCGATCGATCCAGGACTGGACGCCGGCGCCGTGCTGACTCTCGGGATCAACATGCCGGCCGCAACAGAGGAGGAAATGGAGGCGCTGCCCGGGCAATATCGCGCGATGCTGGATCAGGCGGAGAGCGTGCCGGGCGTGCTGGCAGTTGCCACGATCAGCGGGCTGCCGTTCGGCGGCGGCGCTACCAGCATGGACATACAGGTCGAAGGCCGAGACCACGGGGAGAACTATCCGTCCGCGTTCTGGCGACTCACGTCCCCGGACTACTTCGAAGCGCTGGGTATTCCGCTGTTGAAGGGTCGCAAGTTCTACGATGAAGAAGGCGACGGTCGCGCCATCGCGATCATCAGCGAGAGCATGGCCAACTCCCTGTGGCCGGACCAGGACCCGATCGGCCAGCGCTTCCTCGCCTGGCGCGACCCGGAGCGGACGCTGACCGTGATCGGCGTGGTCGGCGATGTGCGCGAACGCAGCCTCGAGATCGAGGCAATGAACATCGTGTACCTGCCCCACCTGCAAATGGCCGGCTGGCCCAACATGTATTTCGTCGTCCGTACGGACGGCGATCCCGCTGCGATGGCCCCGAGCGTACGCGCGGCGATCGGACAGGCGGCGCCTGATCGACCGCTGACCGATGTGCGTCCTCTCTCTGACGTCCTCGAGGACACCCTCGGTGCGCGCCGCTTCAACACTTCGCTGCTGCTTTGTTTCGCGGCCGTGGCCCTGTTGCTCGCAGCAGCCGGTGTCTACGGTGTGATGGCCTATTCGGTGGCGCAGCGCACATCCGAAATCGGGATTCGGATGGCGATGGGTGCTGGCGCGAGCCAGGTCGTTCGCATGGTGGTGAAGCAGGGCATGGCCGTAGTTGGCATCGGTATTGTTGTTGGCGTCCTTGCAGCTCTCGCCACTACGCGCCTTCTGGCCAGCATGCTGTTTGGTGTTTCGCCAGTCGATCTCCTCAGCCTCAGTGGCTCCGTGATCTTCCTGGCTGTGGTCGCGCTCGCCGCGTGCGCTTTGCCGGCGATACGCGCTACGCGGGTCAGCCCCACCGAGGCACTACGCGACACCTAGACGTCCGCGATAGCTCGGGGCATCAGCATCCGGCGCCCTACGGCGGCAGAGTCGGAGTTGTAAGATCGCTGCAGCGTCTCCGATCGCGGTGCGGTCGGAGACGCGCATGATTTTGGAACGGCGCCGGGCCCTGTGCGGTGTAGGCCTGTGAACCGCGTCAGACCCGGAAGGGAGCAGCGCTAAGCGGGATCCTGCAGGTGCCGCAGGACAACCCGGCGTTCGTTCCTCTATTCTCTGCGGTCACACGACACCCCTGCCAGCCGAACAGGATCGATGGAACGGCCTACTTACCAGGTACTAGCGCGCAAGTGGCGGCCCCAGCAGTTCGACGATGTCGTCGGGCAACGGCCGATCGTTCGCACCCTCGCCAACGCGCTGCAGCAGGGACGGTTGGCGCACGCCTACTGTTTCTCCGGCATCCGCGGCGTCGGCAAGACCACGATCGCCAGGCTCCTCGCCAAGGGGCTCAACTGCCGCTCCTTCGAAGGTCCCACGGCCACTCCTTGCGGCACCTGCGAGTCATGCGTCGAGATCATGGAGGGCCGTTCGCTCGACGTCTTCGAGCGTGACGCCGCCTCCGACCGCGGCATCAATGAGATGAAAGGGCTCATCGAGATCGCCCGCTACGCGCCGTCGCGCGACCGCTACAAGGTGATGATTCTCGACGAGGCGCATATGTTGACGCCCGAGGCGTCCAACGCTCTTCTCAAGGTGCTCGAGGAACCCCCCGAGTACATCGTGTTCGCGCTCGCGACCACCGAGCCGAACAAGATCCTGCCGACGATCCTGTCGCGGTGTCAGCACTACCAGCTCTCGCGCATCAGCCAACGTGAGATCCAGGACCACCTCGGCAAGATGGCCTCGGCCGAGAGCATCGACATCTCGCCAGATGGTCTGGCGCTGGTCGCCACCGCCGCTGATGGAAGCCTGCGAGATGCCCAGAGTCTCCTCGACAAGCTCATCGCCTTCGCGGGCGACACGATCGACGAGTCGACCGTCGTCGATCTTCTCGGCCTGGTAGACCGCGTTCTGTTGTTCCGCGCCGTCGACCTGATCGCCGATGAAGATGTCGCCGGCGTCATCGAGTTGGTGAACGAGATGGTCGAGCAGGGTATCGACCTTCATCAGTTCACCATCGATCTTCTCGGCCACTTTCGCAATCTGCTGATCGTCCGGACAGTCGAACAGCCCGGCGACATCCTCCACCTTCCCAGCGCCGACCTGGAGACGCTCAGCGGCCAGGCGCAGCGCTTCGAGATCGACGATCTCGACCGTGCGTTCACGCTGCTTGCCGGCAGCGAGTACCGCATCAAGATGGCGGAGCAGCCGCGTTATCACCTCGAAGTCGTGCTGGCCCGGCTCGCACGGATGCCGCGACTGCAGCCCATCGAAGACCTGCTCGCCGCCCTGCAAGGTAGTGGTTCGAGCGAGAGTTCGCCTCCGAGCGGCGGAAGTGGCCGCGGCGGCGGCAAGCCCGCGCCGGCCGCAAGCCGAGCGAGCGCTGCGGCACCGCCGGCGGCGGCGGCAACCGAGGTCACGCCTGCAGCTGAACCTCCCGCTCCACCCAGGGTCCAAGCGGCGACTGAACCTCCTGCGCCAGCCAAGGTAGAAGTGGCACCGGAACAACCTGCTCCGCCCAGAGTCGAAGCAGCGCCCGAACAGGCTGCTCCGCCCGAGGTAGAGGCGGCACCTGAGCCTCCTGCCCCGCCCGAGGCCGAAGTGGCACCTCTGCCTCCGGCCCCAGCCGAGGTCGCGGCGGCGCCCGAGGCTCCCGCGGCGCCAGCGGTCGAAGCCGAGCCTGAACCTCCCACGCCGCCGGAGGTTGAAGCGGCGACTGGACCTTCCGCTGCGCCCGAGGTCGAACCGCGACCCGCGCCTCCCGTCGAGACCGAGGCGGTCGATGCCGGGGCGCCGACGACCTCGGGTCTACTCGGCAAAGTCCAGGCGAAGCTCAACGAGACCCATCCCTTGCTCGCCCAATCGCTGAGCCGCACATGTGGAATTGACCTCGCGGGCGAGGCCCTCGTCTTCCGCTTTCCGCCCACGGCAGGCTTGTTCGCGGACCGTTTCAAGGACCCCGAGATCAAACCCGCGCTGCGAGCCGCGTGCGAAGCGGCCCTCGGCCGGAGCGTGGCTCCTCGCGTGGAGATCGATCCGAACGCTCCGCCGCCGCCGAAGCCGAAACCGCCCGCTGAGAAACCGTCCATGACGCCGGTCACGGAAGAGCCCCCCAACCTGGCGCCGCCACCGATGGACGCGGACATACCGCACCCCGCGGAAGCGCCGCCGGCTCATCGGCAGGCCGGTCCGCCGCCCGAGCAAACCCCGCACGCGGCGAACGGCCAACCGAACGCTGCGCCCGCCGCGGAAGAGGCGCCGGCCGCGCCACCGCGCCCGGCACGCACTCCGGCAAGCCCAGAACTACGGCGTCAGGTTGAGAACGAACCTGCCGTGCAGGATCTATTAAGCGAACTCAAAGGCAGCGTGCTGTCGGTGGAGGAACTCTGATGGTCAACATGAAGAAGATGATGCAGCAGGCCCAGCAGATGCAGGACAAGA
>JAJCXT010000083.1 GCA_029263295.1 Acidobacteriota bacterium
CTAGAGCGAGGCCTTCAGATACTCGCGCCGCATGCGGCCGATGTTGAAGATCGAGATCTCCTTGGGGCAGACCGCCTCGCACTCGCCGTGGTTGGAGCAGTTGCCGAAGCCCTCCGCGTCCATGGCGTCGACCATGCCGACAACGCGCCGCGCGGCCTCGGCGCGGCCCTGCGGCAGAAGTGCGTACTGCGAGATCTTTGCCGAGGTGAACAGCGAAGCGGAGGCGTTGGGGCAGGCAGCCACACAGGCGGCGCAGCCGATGCAGGAGGCCGCGTCCATGGCCGTCTCGGCCGCCGCACGCTGCACGGGAATCGCGTTGGCCTCTGGTGCCGAGCCGGTGTTGATCGACACGTAGCCGCCCGCTTCCATAATCCGATCGAACGCGGCGCGGTCGACCACCAGGTCCTTGATCACGGGGAACGACGCCGCGCGGAACGGCTCGATCACGATGGTCTCGCCGTCGCGGAAATTCCGCATGCGGACTTCACATGTGGCGGCACGGGCGTTGGGTCCGTGGGCGATGCCGTTGATGACCAGCCCACAGGTGCCGCAAATGCCCTCGCGGCAGTCGGAGTCGATCGCCACGGGGTCCGTGCCCTCGCCCACGAGCTTCTCATTGAGAAGATCGAGAATCTCGAGGAACGACATCTCGGGCAGCACGTTCTCCATGGTGAATGGAACGAGTTTGCCTGGCGCAGTCGGTCCGGATTGACGCCAGATCAGGAGCTTCACGGTGATCGCGTTGCTGGCCATTACTTGTAGCTCCGCGTGCCGGGCTTCACGTAGTCGAACTGAAGCGGTTCCTTGTGCATCGTGGGTTCGCGATCGGGCCCCTGGTACTCCCACGCGGAAACGTGCTGGTAGCTGACGTCGTCGCGCAGTGCTTCCCCTTCTTCGCTTTGCGACTCGTCGCGGAAGTGGCCACCGCAGGACTCGCGGCGTGCCAGGGCATCGCGCGCCATGACCTCCCCGAGTTCCATGAAGTCGGCGACCCTGGCCGCCGTTTCGAGCATCTTGTTCCACTCATCGGGCGTGCCCGGTACGTTGACGTCCTTCCAGAACTCCTCGCGCAGCCCCTGGATCTCGCTTATGGCCGTCTCCAGGCCAGCGGCGTTGCGGGCCATGCCGACGTTGTCCCACATGATCCGACCGAGTTCCCACCACATCTCGCGGACGGTGCGTTTGCCCTTGATGCCGAGCAGCTTCTTCACGTCGTCCTGGATGCCCGACTTGGCGGCCGCGAACTCCGGCGCCTCGGTGGTCACGCTCGCCGGCTTTGTGTCGGCGATGTAGTTGGACACCGTCGCCGGAACGACGAAGTAGCCGTCGGCAAGCCCCTGCATCAGGGCGCTCGCGCCCAGGCGGTTGGCGCCGTGGTCGGAGAAGTTGGCTTCGCCCGCCACGAACAGCCCCGGGATCGTGCTCATGAGGTCGTAGTCAACCCAGAGTCCGCCCATCGTGTAGTGCGGCGCCGGGTAGATACGCATGGGCGCCGAGTACGGGTCCTCCGCGGTGATCTCGTGGTACATGTCGAAGAGGTTGCCGTAGCGCCCGGCCACGGTGTCGCGACCGAGGCGCTGGATGGCCTCCTCGAAGTCGAGGTACACGGCGAAGCCTGAGGCGCCGACACCGAGGCCCCTGTCGCAGACCTGCTTGGCAGCGCGCGACGCGATATCGCGGGGCACGAGGTTGCCGAACCCTGGATAGGTCTCTTCGAGGTAGTAGAGACGATCCTCTTCGGGAATCTGCGTCGGTGGACGGGTCTCATCGGCTTTCCGCGGTACCCAAACACGGCCGTCGTTGCGCAGGCTCTCGCTCATGAGCGTGAGCTTTGACTGGTAATCGCCAGCCTGCGGAATGCAGGTCGGGTGGATCTGCGTGTAGCAGGGGTTGGCGAAATGGGCGCCGCGCTTGTAGCAGCGCCAGCCCGCCGTCGCGTTGCAGTTCACCGCGTTCGTCGACAGGAAGAAGACGGGCGAGTAGCCGCCGGTGCACAGCACCACGGCGTCGGCGGCAAAGGTGCCGATCTGCCCTGTGTTCAGGTCGCGCGCCACGATGCCGCGCGCCTGGCCGTCGACCAACACCAGATCGAGCATCTCGTGGTGCGCGTGCATCTTCACCGTTCCGGCGTCGACCTGGCGCATCAGCGCGCTATAGGCGCCGAGCAGGAGTTGCTGGCCGGTCTGGCCGCGAGCGTAGAAGGTGCGTTCCACCTGCACGCCACCGAAGGAGCGGTTCGACAACGTCCCACCGTACTCACGGGCGAACGGAACGCCCTGGGAAACGCACTGGTCGATGATGTTGTTGCTCAGCTGCGCGAGGCGGTACACGTTGGCTTCGCGTGAGCGGAAATCTCCACCCTTCACCGTGTCGTAGAACAACCGGTAGATCGAGTCACCGTCGTTGCGGTAGTTCTTCGCAGCGTTGATTCCACCTTGGGCTGCGATGCTGTGGGCGCGGCGCGGTGAGTCGGAAATGCAGAAATTGAGGACGTTGTAGCCCATCTCTCCGAGAGTGGCCGCGGCCGAGCCGCCGGCGAGTCCGGTGCCCACCACGATGATCGTGTGTTTGCGGCGGTTGGCCGGCGCAACCAGCTTCATGCTGGCCTGATAGTTGTCCCACAGGTCCTCGATGGGACCTTCTGGAACGCGCGAGTCCAGGACGCTTCTTGCCGCTGCCGGTTCGACCTGCGCGGTGACGTCGCTCATCGCTCTAGCCCCCGATCATGGTGCTGCCGGCCACAGGGTCGACGAAGAGGAAGATGTAGATCGGAATCATCAGGAAACCGAAGGTCATAATGACCGCGAACGCGATACCGACGTTGTGAATGATCGGCATGTACTTGGGATTGGTCGCACCGAGCGACTGGAATGCGCTCCAGAAGCCGTGCCGAAGGTGCGTGCCAAGCAGCAGCATCACCACCGTGTATAGGCCGACGGTGGGGGCCTGGTTGAACCAGTCGACCACCAACGCGTACAGGTCGTGCGTGGCACGTCCATTGATCATCACTTCGGCGTACTCGCGCGGAGCGAGGAAGCCCCCGCGGAACACCGCGACGTGCGCGATCACGAACACGAGCAGAACGCCGCCTGTGATGATCATCGACGTAGACGACGCGCTCTTGTGACTCTTGCCACCCGCGTTCGCCTTCTTCTCGTAACCGGTGGGCCGCGCCCGGCGTCGCGTCAGCGCCACGCTGATCCCGCTCGCCGCATGGGCGCCGAACAAGATCACGAGGCCGACTTCGGCGATCGGTACCAGCGCTCCGTGGCCGAGGTTATGGAGTGTGTAGGCGTAGCTGTTGAACGCTTCGCTGCCTACCAGCAACAGGAGATTGCCCACCAAATGGGCCACGATGAAGCCGCACAGCAGAAGGCCCGTAAGACCGTTAAGCAGCTTCTTGCCGATCGTCGAGCGGGTGACATCCGTCAGCACGGACATGGTGGACCTCGTGACGCGGAGAAGGGACGCTACCGCCGTGAGTTTAGCTCGCAGACACGCTCGGCGTTGGCAGCTTCAGAGCAGAAGTCAGCGCTGGTTCGTGAGCTCGATCAAGCGGCTCAGCTGGGCCCTGACAGCGGCATCTTGGACGGGGTCCAACAGGCGGGTCGTCGCGCGCAGTTCCGCGGTCATCATTCCCGGCGAGCCGGTCAGCAGCGCCTGGTGTGCGGTCCGCAGACGGCGCTGAATGCTCGCGGGCGCGCCGCTGGCGGCGAGAGCTTCCTGCAGTTCGAGCAACTCGATCTCGGGAAGCCTCAGCAGCGCCAGGTCATCGTAGCGGAAGGCGGATCGGCGCTGGCCGCCGAGGATGACGGTCTGGGGAATGTTGAGGGGAGCTCCGGGGAAGAGACCCAGCAGCGCGCCATCGACATTCACTGCGATCTGCGCCGTGCGCGGGTCCGAGCGCAATTCGAATTCGTGCCAGTTGCGATCATCGAGGGCCACGGCGACGGACCAACTTCCAGCGGCGGTCGTTATCCGTACGCTGCCAGCGCGCAGATCGAGTCGCACTAGAGCTCTCGCATCGGGGTCCATGCGGTCCCACTCGCCTTGAAGCGAGATGGACTGTCGTCCCCGGCCACGCTGCACCGCCGCGCGGAACACGAATCCGACCGTACCGAGCGGAGCGTCCTGGATTACGTGAGCGGGGCTCTCGGATCGGCTGATGATTTCGAGTGCTCGCCGGCCGCCGCGGGCGCTTGCCGTGGCTGCCGCTGCCCCAGCGTCGTCGGCTCGTGATCCCCACCCGCCTACAACAAGTGGGAAGGGGCTCACCTCGGGAAGGCGAAGGCTGACGGTCTCGAACTCGAAGCTGCCCGCGGCAAGCAGGTTGGCAGGTGCTTGCTGGGCGAGAGCCGGCGCGGCCACGCCGGCAGCCAGCGTGGCGCATCCAATCGCGAGGGCGAGTTTGCGAAGCTTCATCGTTAGCCGGGTCACGTAAAAGCGGGCGCGAATGCCAATGCTGGACACAATGGTGGCACTGGCAAAGCGCTTTGGGCAACTCATTTCGCCTTTATGTGGAGATCGCGCGCGGCGCTAAAATCCTGGCCCGGGTGCCGAGAGCCTGCACTGGAGCGTCAAAAATCTTAGAATCGGTCCAACTTCCCCGTGTTTTCTCTGCCACAGGAGCGTCCGACGTGAGCGACACGCGTGCTGAAGCGCGCCTGGACTCCGGCATCATCAAGTTGGATGGGCCTGCCATCGACAACTTGCCTGAGTCGCCGGGGCACTACCGGCTGCTCTCCTCCGGCCAGAGCGTGATGCTGGTCGGGCATGCTGGAGACGAAGGGCTGCGTGTGGCGGTCCGCACCGCTTGCCAGAACTCGCCGGCCGCCGGCGTCGCATTGCTCGAATACAGCCAGACCGATACATCCGATTCGGCGGCAGCCGCCGCCGAGGACGAGGTCTCCCGATTGAAGCCGCTCTACAACGAGGGCTACGGTCGCTTCCGTAATTCCGAACTCATTCTCCCCAAGAAGGGTCACCGGATCCGCAAGGCCATGAAGAACCCATGACGGACACAAAGCGCAACGCCGCTCCCCGCGACACGCGCCCCTTCAATCGCCGTAACCTGCTACGTCAGGCCGGGTTCCTGGGGGCCGGTGCGGTCGGCCTCGGGATGGTTGGCTGCAAGCAGCGACCTGACGACGAGTTGGCCGACCCCACCTCGCCACCGCAGGTGTTGCAGCAGGGCGGCACGGTGAGTGCCCGAATGAGTGGGCTTCTCGGCGGCGTTGCCGTTGCCGGTGCGAAGATGCGGGTGAAGGGAGTTGGCAGCACTACGGGTAACGACGAAGGGGCGATCGACGTCCGCCTCGAGCAGACCGGCACGTATGAGGTCGAGTTCAGTGCCCCTGACCACTTCTCGAGGACGACGCAGGTGGTCGTGGCGGGCAACGTGAGTATCGCGGTGACCATGCTCGAGAGCGACGATGGTCTCTCGCAGAGTTTTCTCAACCAGTACGCGCGCGGTACCGGTGCGGGCAAGGGGATCAACATCGACCCCCGGACCCCTGGCTTCACCAACCGCTGGACGAGGCCGCCGACCTACCGGATCTATCGTCGCCTGGCTGACTCGACGAAGGAGTCGGTTTCGGACGCGCGCCTCGACGCGATTCGCGGGGCGATCTTTGCGTTGTTTCCGGCTCTCACTGCGGGCCGTCTCGGGATTCCCGCGGTTGATGTTCGAAACCAGGAACCGCCGGAGCACCTGGGCGACATCGGTACAGGAGTGGTGGTCGTGGCGCAGAGCAAATCGACGGCCCAGACCAGCGAGCACATCGGTGGGATCTCCGATCCGTATTCCATCGTGAAGGGACGCATTAGCTGTGCGTTCGATTCTTCCATCGAGTTGTTCAACCGCATGGTGGCCCACTCGACGGGCGCGTACGGCGTGAACTCGGGTAGCGATTCGATCGTCGCCGGCCCGGGCCGTGCGTCGTTGAGTGACCGCGACTCGAAGGCGGCTACTTTCCTGTACGCCAGAGCCGCGGGTAACAGCGCTCCGGATCGCGATCCGGATGACGTCATCCTCGGCTGAGCCAAAGAGCGCTCGGGCTGCCTGGGAACGGGAGTACGACGAAGTCCACGCGTATACGACCTCGTATCGCGATGAACTGGATCGGGGCGTCGAGTTTGTCCTCGGCTATCTGGCCGGCGCGGGCATCGAACTCGAAGGGCCGCTGTTGGAATGCGCGTGCGGCCGCGGCCGCAACGCGATTCCGCTAGCGGACCTCGGCCACGCTGTGGTTGGGCTCGACCATGCGGTCTCGGCCCTGCGCCGTTTTGACGAGCGTGCGAAACGCGCGGGACACCGCGGGCGGGCGGTGCCGGTCCGCCACGACCTGCGCGAGGCGTTTCCGGTTCGCGACGAAGCGGTGGGCGCCGTGTTCGACATCACCGCCATCGACAACCTCGTCGAGGCGGCGGACAGGGAGGCGTACGGCCGCGAGATCGCACGAGTGCTGAAGCCGGGCGGCCTTGCGGTCGTTGTGACCTTCGATATCGACGACGGCTACTACGCGCCGTTTCTGGATCGGCCGGACGCCGCCGGCACCGTCGTCCGTGATCCCCATACGGGTATTCGCAACAAGATCTTCCGGGCGGCGGATCTCGATGAACTATTCGTTCCGGTGCTCGAGTTGGTGGCGGGCAACCGTTTCGACTTCGTCGACGAGGCCGCCCAGGAGCGCTGGACGCGGCGCTTTCACCTGCGCCTCTATCGCAAGCCCGCCGACGCCAGTCCGCAGGTTCCTGCCTCCAGCGGCTAGCTGCGCTGGGGCTCCCAGACCTCGTCAGTGCCAATCGCCGTAGAGCCGGGAGGCGGCGCGGCGCCTTCTTCCACCGGCCGATACTGGAACTCGGCACGGCTCACGCCGGCATCGTCGCCCCACAGCCGATAGCCGCGCACCCAACATGGCTGCGTCGGCCGCAGACGGATGCCGCCGTCAAACATCTCCACAGAGCCAACCGCGAGCGCCTGTGTTGCGGTTTCTTCGCCGGAGGCGGGCAACTCCACGCGCAGCGTGCGCCAGTCGATGGCGCGACGCTGCTCCGACGTGCGCAGTTCGAGTTGATCCCCGCGGCGTCGGTTACGCATGCGGGTTAGGAAGTCCTTCCGTTTCATTCGCCGCTCTTGCTCTTGGCGAGTTCTTCGAAGAAGTACGCCGCGCTGGCGATCCCGTCGAAGAAGTTCCCGACATCTAGGTTCTCGTCTGGAGCATGGGCGTTCTCGTCGGGCAGCCCGAAGCCCATCATCACCGTGGGTACTCCGAACAATTCCTCGAGAGTGGCGACCAGTGGGATCGACCCTCCCTCGCGAATGAACACCGTTTCGGCACCGAAGCCACGCTCGAGGGCGCGGGAGGCCGCCTGCAGGATGGGATGGTCGCGCGAAGCCGACCAGGGCTTGCCCCCGTGCATGCGGGTGATGGTCATCTTCACCCCGGCGGGAACGATCTCGTGCATGTACGCCTCGAAGGCATCGGCGATGCGCTCCGGGTCCTGGTCGGCGACCAGGCGCATCGACACCTTGGCCATCGCGGTTGCCGGCAGGACGGTCTTGCTACCGTCGCCAGTGAACCCGGACAACAGACCATTGACGTCGAACGTGGGCTGCGCCCAGAGGCACTCCAACGTGGAGTGTTCGCTCGGGATAAGCGCGTCGACATCGAGCGAGGCTCGATATTCGTCGTCGCTGAAGGGCAGGTGCGTCCAGTCCTCGCGCTCATGCGCCGGCACTTCGCGGACATCGTCGTAGAACCCAGGGATCGTGATGCGCCCGTTCTCGTCGCGGCATGCGGCGAGCATGCGGGCGAGAGTCTCGGCCGGGTTCACGACGGCGCCGCCGAACATGCCGGAGTGCAGGTCGCGGTTCGGCCCCTGGAGATCGATCTGCAGATAGGCCATGCCCCGCAGGCCATTGGTCAGTGTCGGCAGGCCAGGCGCAAACATCGTGGTGTCCGAGACTACGACCGCGTCGCAGCGGAGTTCGTCGAGATGCTCCTGGACGGAGCCGGCGACGTTCGGGCTGCCAACCTCCTCTTCGCCTTCGATCAGGAACACTACGTTTACAGGGCACGAACCAGTGGCGCGCATCCACGCCTCCAGCGCCTTGGCGTGGACGTACAGCTGGCCCTTGTCGTCGACGGACCCGCGAGCGAAAAGCTTGCCGTCGCGGATCTCCGGCTCAAACGGCGGGCTGCTCCACAATTCGACCGGATCCTCAGGCTGGACGTCATAGTGCCCGTACACGAGCACGGTCGGAGCGTCGGGGGCGCCGCGCCACGCTCCGTATACGACGGGGTGGCCGGCGGTCTCCCAGATAGCCGTCTCGGTGCAGCCGGCGCTCGCCAGCTGCGCTTCCAGCCAGTCGGCAGCCGCGCGCACTTCATCAACACGGTCGAAATCTGTGGAGATGCTGGGAATGCGGAGGAAGTCGAACAGCTCCGCGAGCCAGGCTTCGCGACGGTCTTCGATAACACTCGGAATGGCGGCGGAATCGGTCATGCGGGCTACCTGTCGGGAGGGTTTGGCGGCCTTCTGGCCGGCTGGCGTCAGGATGTCTCCATTCTAGCCGAGGTGGACGAAGTCGGCTCCTGCTGACCCTGGACAGTAACGGCGGCATCAGGCTGCGAGAGCGTTGCTATTGAGACACTCGGGTCTGTTTGCTACGGTGGGCACGTCTGCGGGGCTGTCTCCCGCGCTAACTAACGGTTGTTGAGGGGAAAATACAGGCTTGAAGAGACCGCTGCGCTGGTTCGTCGCTGCTGCAATCGTCGGGAGCCTCTTCGTCGCGGTACCGCAGGCTCATGCCCAGGATCTGGGGATGAAGGCCCAGCGCGTGCGCGAACTGGTACAGGCGCAAGGACAGTCGCGCTATCTGGTGCCAGCACCTGGATCGCGCAGCACCATAATCTCCGTAGACATATCGACGGGTCTGTTCTTCTTTCTCGAGCGCGGCTCGATTCGTGGCGCCGCCGTACAGACTTTCTACGACGCGCTCGAAACCGGAGACATGGATGCCGCATCGCAGGCGTTTACTGCGAACGCCATCATGACCGTGCGCGCCACCGACTATGGGTGGAACGGTCTCGGCGTGCCGTGGATTGCTGACTCCGGCGCCGAGATCCCCGACATTCTGTTCAAGGACATGGGCGGGACGTTCCAGAGTGCCGACCAGATTACCGACGAAGATCTGGCCAACTACGAGGTCATGTTAGACGCTGTGCTAGCGGTGCTCGAGGCCGACTAATCCCCGACGACATAGATCCCCTGTTTTAGCGACAATCTCCCAGCTCCCGGAGGAGGGAAGTATGAGACCCACGAGGATGCGGGCACTACGCCTGCTGCTACTAGCAGCCCTGATCGCTGTACCGACGTATGCCGTCACCGCGCAGGAAGAGGGGCAGGAAGAGGAGCAGGAGGTTCAAAACATCGAAGAGGTCGTTGTTGTCACCGCATCGCGGACCGAGCAACTGCTGCTCGAGTCGCCGGTGGCGATCTCGGTTATCGACAGCGCAGACATCGCGCTCAGCCCCGCCAAGAACTACGCGGACCTGATGCGTGGCGTACCTGGGCTGAACGTCACCCAGACGAGCGCGCGCGACATCAACATGAGTTCGCGATCGGCCACGAGTACGCTCGACGCCTCGCAGCTGGTGTTGATCGACGGTCGTTCGGTGTATCTGGATTTCTTCGGCTTCGTTGCCTGGGACCTGCTGCCGCTGGACTTCAACGAGATCGAACAGATCGAGGTCGTGCGCGGTCCTGGATCCGCGGTGTGGGGTGCCAATGCCATGAGCGGTGTTGTGAACGTCATCACCAAGGCGCCGCGGGCATATGGCAACGGCTTTCGTGTCCGCGCGGGCGGTGGGCAGCGTGGGACCGGTTTCGGTGCCTTCACCTGGACCGGGACGCGCCCCAAGACCGCCTGGAAAATGAGCGGTGCCTACTACACGCAGGACGCATGGGATCGTCCGGGGCCGCTGGAGAACGGCGTTCCTCGCGATGCGTTCCCGAACTTCGGTACCTCGCAGCCGAAGGGCGATGCTCGCGTCGACTTCATCACAGGTGCAGAGTCCACGGTCTCGCTGTACGCCGGCATCGCCGGCACCGGCGGTACGATCCACACCGGGATCGGCCCGTTCCGGATCAACGACGGAATGACCTTCTGGTACCTGCGCGGTGACTACAACTGGAAGTCGCTGAACGTGCGGGCCTTCGCCAACGTCCTCGACGGCGATGCGGTCAACCTGTTGAACGGGCTGCCGTTCATCTTCGAGAGTCAGACCTACGATGTCTCGGTAACCAACACGACGCAGTTCGGCGGCGGTCACGCGGTTACCTACGGCGGCAACTACCGCACACTCAGTTTCGATCTCTCGATCGCGCCGAACGAGGATAGCCGCACGGAAGGTGGCGGTTTCGCTCAGTTGGCCCTCGATGTCAGCGACCACTTCGCGGTCGACGCCGGGGTGCGTGCTGACAGTTTCAGCAACATCGACAAGACCGTCGTCTCGCCACGCGGCGCGGTGCTGTTCCGTCCGACCGGCGAGCCGAATCACGTGATTCGAGCCAGCTTCGGTCGCGCATTTCGCACGCCGTCGCTGATCAACAACTATCTCGAGGTGACGATCTTCAACGCGGTTGAGTTGCCGGTCGTCGGGCAGTTCGTCTTCCCGAGCATCGTGGTGGGTAACCCGGAACTGGTGGAAGAGAGGACTGACCAGATCGAGCTTGGCTATCGTGGCGCGGTGAACAACGGCAAGTTCTCGTGGGACATCGCCGTCTATCGCTCCGAGACGAAAGACAGCCTCGACTTCTTCACTGCGGGTGCCTACACGTTCTTCAACCCGCCGCCGGGCTTCCCGCCGCCGTTCCAGTGCTTCCTGCCTGGCGCGCCGGTGCCGCCGTGTCCCGCGGGCTTCCCGGGCCTGATCACGCTGCCGTCGCTGTTCAGCTACCGCAACGTCGGCAAGACTGTGAACAAGGGCTTCGAGATCGGGCTGCGGGCGCAACCGATCGCGCGCAACACCATCACGGTCAACTACTCCTACCAGCAGGACCCGGAGATCGAAGGCGTTCCCGAGGACGAAATCGGCCGGCCGCCGAACCATCGGTTCAATGTCGGCTGGAACGGTTACCAGGACGATTGGTTCTATGGGGCTTCCGTGAACTACACGGGCGAGGCCTACTGGACGGACGTGCTGGATAGTCGCTTCTGGGGTACGACCGAAGCGTTCACGACTGTTGATGCATCGGTGGGCCTGATGTTCCTGGAAGGAACAGCGGAGGCGTCGGTTCGCGCCACGAACCTGTTCAACACCGACGCGCTGCAGCATATCTTCGGCGACATCATCGGCCGCCGGATCGTCGCAGAGATCGGCCTTGTGATCCAGTAGCACCGGCTCCAAGCCAACGACAATCAAGGGCCCGTCGCAGCATCGCGGCGGGCCCTTGCTGCGTCCGAGTACCGTCTCGGGCTACTGCCGGACGAAGCCTCAGAATGCAGGGCCGCCCAGAAGTTCAGCTTTCTCGCCGCCGGCTACCTCGCGCAGTACCTCGAGGTAGTGAAACGCGCTGCGAGCGAGTTGCTCTCCGTCAGCTTGTTCGAGTTCCGATCGGGCCTGCTGACACAGGACAAGGGCGCCCTCGAAGCGGTGGCTCAGCGCCGATTCCCGCTCTGACTCCGCGTAGCCGCCAAGCCATCGCGTCTCCGCCGTCTTGGCGTCGAGAGCTCGCCGCACACGCTCCCGTTGCACGAGCCGAGTGGCCAGGGGCGTGTTTGCCGCGTCGGTGGTGGGCACGCACGCGGCTACCGCAGCCGCCTGTCGCACCGGTAGCCGCACCATCGCACCGGGAAGGTAGTGGGCGTTGGCACGCAGGTTCACGAGCCCCTCGCGAAGGTAGCTTCGCGGATGGGCTTCGAGCTCTAATGTCCCACCCGCGTAGCCCACGGCCCCGGCTGCAATCGCGCTCAACCCCAGCCGCCCGGCATACAGGAGCATCGCGGGCGCCGTTTGGCTCAACCGGGCGAGTAGATCCAGCACCGCCCGGGCCTCATCGGGTGTGGCCTCGCGTTCGTCGAGGTTGACGACGGTCAGCAGGAACAGGTCTGCGCTGCTCTCGCCGAACGCATCCCCGTAAGTTGAGCGGGCGGATTCGACCAGGATCGAGTCGATGTCGACGCACACGTTGACCGCCACCGGGCGTTCGCCGGCATGTCGGCGCGTTTCCTGGGCGACATCGACGGCGACTTCGAGCCACTCGTGATCGGGAGCAGGGATGAGGAAGTACGGGGCGACGATCGCGTCGGCCTCGAGATGAACCTGCAGCGCCGCCACGGCCTGGATGACCTGCTGGCGCCGGTCGCGGCTGAACTGGTTCGGGTGCCACAGCGTGCCCAACGTAGCCTGTCCAGGGCTGTAGGGGAGCGCCCGCATGTCCTCCATGCTCATGTAGCCCTCAAACTGGAAGACCGCAGTGCGAGGGTCGATGATCAGTTTGGCGGCGCGCAGGCGCGCCATTCGTCGCAACGGGTCGAGGCGATCACTGACAGCCACGGTGGCCGACAGGATCGCAGCCTGCAGAGGTCCGCAAGTCTCCAGCGCGCCCTCATCCGAGGGCAACAGCAAGGGCGCGAAGACGGGTTCGTTGCGATCAAACATCCGGTGACAATCGCACGGGCGGCCGCTCCTCGCGAGTCGCGGCGGCCGCTACTTGCCGGCGATCGGTGCGGTAGTGTTCAGGCTCGCACACCATGAGGACACCATGTCATCCGACGTCGTCATCACTCACGGGCTGAGGACCCCGCTTGCCAAGGCGGGTACCGCGTTGCGCCGCGTGTCAGCCGTGGAGCTCGGCCGCCAGGTAGTGGCGGAACTCGTCGCACGTGCGGACCTCGATCCAGAGCGGATCGACGAGGTAGTTGTAGGCTGCGCGGGTAACCCGATCGACGCCGCCAACATCGGTAGGGTGGTGGCGCTGCGGGCGAACCTGCCGCGCTCCATTCCGGCGATGACGGTGCAGCGTAACTGCGGCTCGGGGTTGGAGGCGATCACGACTGCTGCGGAGCGGATCCGCGCCGGGCGCGCCCAGGTGATCGTCGCCGGGGCGGTCGAGTCGATGAGCAATTACCCCCTCCTCTATTCCGCCGCCGCGACGCGCCAGTTCGAGCGCCTGTTCCGTGCTCGTGGGAGTGTCGCCAGACTTGCGGCGTTGTCGGGGTTTCGGCCGCGCCACTTCAGTCCGGACATCGCTCTGCTCACCGGCCTGACCGATCCGGTCTGCGGCTTGAACATGGGAGAGACCGCCGAGGTTCTGGCCAAGGAGTTCGACATTTCCCGCGACGCGCAGGACGCGTTTGCGCTGCGTAGCCACCAGCGTGCGGTCGCCGCCGAGCAGGCGGGCGCCTTTGATGACGAACGGATGCCGCTGTTTCTGCCGCCGACGCATGCAGAGGTGCTCCAGCAGGACGTTGGGCCGCGCGCAGGGCAGAGCCTGGAGGCCCTGGGCAAGTTGCGGCCGGCGTTCGATCGCAAGTACGGAACTGTCACGGCTGGCAACGCTTGCATGGTCACCGACGGGGCAGCGGCGACTCTGGTGATGACGGAACAGACCGCCCGGGATCTCGGCTATGAACCGCTGGCGAGATTGGCCGGCTACTCGTGGGCCGGCCTCTCTCCTCGGCGTATGGGTCTGGGGCCGTGCTACGCGGTTCCCGGTGCCTTGGCCGAGGCTGGACGTACGCTCGAAGAGATGGATCGTGTGGAGATCAATGAGGCGTTCGCGGCCCAGGTCATCGCCTGCCAGCTGTGCCTGCGTTCAAGCTCCTTCGCGCGCGATGAGCTGGGTCTCGAGGCGCCGGTCGGTGCCATCCCCGATGAGCGGCTCAACGTCAACGGTGGGGCGATTGCGCTCGGTCATCCTGTGGGTGTCACGGGGGCGCGGCTGGTGATCACCCTACTTCACGAGATGCAGCGCAACGGTTTGCGTCGCAGCTTGGCCACCATGTGCATCGGCGGCGGCCAGGGCGGCGCGGTCGTTCTTGAAAGATGAAGGAGCGCGAATGGAGCTCGCCGCATGGAGCGCGCCTGGCCAGCGCGGCCGTTGGTCTGAGCCTGGATGTCGATGAGGATGGCCTGGCGGTCATCGAGTTCGATCAGCCGGCGGCGCAACATAATCAGCTGAGCCCGGAGATTATCGAGCGGTTCCTCGAGCTGATCCAGTTGGTCCACTCCCGCGCCGACGAGGGGCAGGTGCGCGGGCTGGTTGTGACTTCGGGGAAGCAGAATTCATTCATCGCTGGCGTTGACGTATCGGTCATAGCCGGTGTTCGCGGCGTGACGGCGGCGCGGGCAGGGGCGCGCCAGGGGCAGCTAGCGCTGCAGGCGCTGGCCGAGTTGCCGGTGCCGACTGTTGCCGCCATCAACGGGACGTGCGTAGGTGGCGCGACTGAGTTGGTACTGGCGTGTGACTATCGCGTTGCGGCGGACAACCCGGCGGTCCTCATCGGTCTGCCCGAGGTACAGCTGGGCATCATTCCGGGTTTCGGTGGCACACAACGATTGCCACGGCTCATTTCGCTCGAGCGCGCGCTACCCATGATCCTCACAGGCAAGTCGGTGAACGCGGCCAAAGCGCGCCGCATCGGCCTGGTGGATGCCGTCGTGCCGCCGCCGCTGCTGCCGCGGGAGGCCGCGCGACTCGCAGGGCAGGCCAAGCAACGAGGCTCGATGATGGCGCCTGAGGACCGACGCCTGGTGCGTCGCGTGCGGCGCTGGCTGATGGAGAGGAACCCCATCGGTCGCAGGCTGATTTATCGACAGGCCGCGGCGCAAGTGGCGAAGAGCACTGGCGGCCACTATCCGGCGCCGGTCAAGGCGCTCGAAGCGGTGAAGCGTGGCCTGGCCATGAAACTAGGAGACGGACTCCGACTCGAAGCCGATCTCGTGGCTGATGTTGTCGTGTCGTCAGAGTCGCGCAACCTGGTAGGGATCTTCTTCATGCGTCAGGCCGCGCGGCGCGCGCGCCCCGACGACGACGACGCCTCCGCCTCTGCGTCCGTGCGCCGGCTGGTCGTGCTGGGCGCCGGCGTGATGGGCGGTGGGATTGCGCAGTTGGCGGCATACCGTGGCCTCAGTGTCCGGGTGAAGGACATCGCGATCGAACCTCTTGCCGCCGCGATGAAGATCGCCCACCGGCGCTTCTCTGCGCTGGTGAGAAAGCGTCGGGTGAATGCGGCCGAGATGCGACGCGCCATGGGGCGCATCTCGACGACGCTCGACTATTCTGGTCTCAGGCGCGCGGATCTCATCATCGAGGCCGTGGTCGAGAACCTGGCCGTCAAACATGAGGTGCTTGCCGCGGCCGAGGCCGCGGCGGGTTCGGAGACCGTGCTTGCGACCAACACGTCATCGTTAACCGTCGCTTCGATGGCGACTGCGTTGCGTGATCCGAGCCGTTTCGTGGGCCTTCATTTCTTCAATCCCGTCCATCGCATGCCGCTCGTCGAGATCGTGCGTGGCCCGGAGTCCTCAGACGAGGCGGTTGATACCGCCAGGCGGTTTGCGACCGCGATTGGGAAGGTGCCGATCGTGGTCGGCGATGCGCCTGGGTTCTTCGTCAACAGGGTGCTGACGCCATACATCAACGAAGCGCTCTTGATGCTCGGTGAAGGGGCCAAGGTGGTGGAGATCGACCGCGCGATCGAAGCGTTCGGCATGCCGATGGGGCCACTCCGGCTGCTGGACGAAATCGGCCTGGATGTTGCGGCGAAGGTGACCGCTCAACTGGCGGGCGTGTTCGGTGACGACATGCCGACGTCCGGTGCGGCGGCCACGCTGGTGGAGGCCGGTCGTCTAGGGCGCAAAGGCGGCGAGGGGTTCTACACCTATGCCGGCAAGGGACGCCCGGTGCCGCATAGCGGGACTGAGGCGCTCGTGCGAGGGGAGGGTGCATCGCCGCCGCCGGCGACCATCGTCGATCGATGCGTGCTGGGCATGCTCAACGGTTCGGCCAAAGCGTTGGAGGAGGGAATAGTCCCCAGCCCCCAGGCAGCGGACCTCGCACTGGTGCTGGGGACGGGATTTGCCCCTTTCCGGGGCGGAGTATTTCGCTATGCGGAAGAAAGAGGTGCAGAGGCGATTCGCGACCGCATGGCAGAGTTGGCAGATACCTACGGACCACGATTCGCTCCTGCGGCAGCGCTCGGGCAGAGGCGGTTCTATCCCGACAGTTGGCCCGAGAAACTGGAGACACTGTGAGCACGTCCATCGGACCAAGTTCTGTTCCAAGAGGCGCCGCGGCGCTAGCGGTCTTGTTGATGTTCGTGGCGGCCTGCGCCGGCGACCCCGCCGAGTCCGCTGATGAGCCCGATGCCCAGCGCTATGAACTCGCTGGGGACGTCGTCGCCTCCGATCGGGGCTCTGGCACGCTGACGATCTCGCACGAGCCAGTCGCCAACTTCATGGGGGCGATGACCATGCCCTTCAACGTGCGCGACGAGTGGGTATTCGACGCGGCGGAGCCGGGCGCCAGTATCAAGGCGACACTTGTTGTGAAAGGCCGCGAGAGCTGGCTGGAGGACATTGTCGTGCGCACACCGGCTGCCGCAGGGGCGGCCGCGGCCGCGGTGATCCCTGCCCCTGATGTGGGGGCCGACGTGCCGTCGGTCGATCTCATCGACCAATCTGGCGGCACGCTGGCGTTAGCCGCCTATGCCGGCGACTACTACGCGTACACGTTCATTTACACACGCTGCCCTCTGCCCGATTTCTGTCCGCTGATGTCCGAGAACTTCGACACGATCTTCGAGGCCGTGGAGGACGATCCGGCGCGCTACGGCGATCTGAAGCTGCTCTCGATCAGCATCGACCCCGAGTATGACTCTCCCGAGGTGCTGTACGCCTACGCGCAGCGCTATCTCGAGGAGGATGTGCCCGAAGGGTTCGCTCGCTGGCGTTTCGCATCGTCGAGTCCTGAGGGACTGCACGACCTTGGTGAGTTCTCCGGGCTTCGCTTCATGCCCGACGGGAGCGAGTTCGTTCACTCCCTGCGGACTATCCTGGTGGGGCCCGACGGCCATGTCATCGAGTCGTTCATCGGCAACGCCTGGAAGCCTGAAGAACTTCTCCAGGGACTGGCCGTGGCCGTCGAGGCGCGGTCGGAGTGAACGACGACGGTTCGGTCGGGCGCGACGCCACGCGCTTCTCCCGCGGTGGGCTGAGCCGCGAGGTCGACCGTCTCACCGTCGAAGAGCCCTGCGAGATTCGCCTCGCTGGTGAACCGGTGGCGGTGGTCATGCGCACTCCTGGACACGACCGCGAACTGGCGGCCGGATTTCTGTATACCGAGGCGATCGTGCAACCCGGCGACATCGGCACGATTACCGCCTGCACCGACGCTGATGCGCTGAACCCTGAGAACATCGTCGAGGTCAGGTTGGTGCCGGGCGTGGAGCCCGCAGGGACGTGGCAGCGCAATTTCTACTCGACCTCTTCCTGCGGCATCTGTGGCAAGGCGAGCATCGAGGCGATTCACGTGACATCGAACCGGATTGGTGACGCGACGCGGTTCCGGCGAGAGGTGATCACGGCGGCGGTCCCGCTGCTGCGCGAGGAGCAGAATACGTTCGAAGCGACGGGGGGGACTCACGCCGCGGGTCTGTTCACCGCGGATGGCGAAGTGCTCGTCGTGCGTGAGGATGTCGGACGCCACAACGCCGTCGACAAGGTCATCGGCTGGGCGTACCTACGCGAGATGCTGCCGCTGAATGGCCACATGCTGGTCGTGTCGGGAAGACAGTCGTTCGAGATTGCCCAGAAAGCTCTGGTGGCCGGGATTCCTCTGATCGCTGGCGTCTCCGCGGCGACAAGTCTGGCCGTTGATCTGGCTGGCGAAAGCGGGATGACCCTGATCGGTTTCGTCCGTGGCGAGACCTTCGTGGCGTACACCGGTGCCGAGCGTGTGATCTAGCGGCGCGATATCCTGGCAATATGCGAACAGGCACCGAGATTTCCGACCACGTACGCATCGGCCTGGCCCTGTCCGGCGGCGGCGCGCGGGGCCTGGCTCAGGTCGGAGTGCTCAAGGTCCTCGAACGAGAGGGCATTCCCGTGCATCTTGTCACCGGCACCAGCATTGGCGCCGTGATGGGGGGGCTCTACGCATGCTCGGCCGATGCGCTTGCCACAGAGGCCCGCGTACTAGAGATGATCGGATCGGCTGGCATGCAGGCGCTCGATCTGAACAAGATCCTCAAGCTCAGCGACGTTCACCCGGTGGGCGGAGAGACCCCGCCGGACGGCGGCTGGTTCGCGAGCGCTCAGAAGCTCCTTCGCCGGGTGCACGCTTCCCATGCGGCGCTGACGAAAGTGGCGGTCATCGAGAGTGAACAGATCCTCGGAGTCTTCGAGGAGCTGTTCGGGGAGTGCACGTTCGACCAGGCGCGGATTCCTTTCGCCGCAGTTGCCGTGGATCTGGAGGAGGGGTGCCAGGTGATTATCGCGAAGGGCCGCATCTCGACCGCCGTGGCAGCATCGTCGGCCATTGCCGGTGTCTTCCCACCCGTGGAGATCGGCGGCCGGAGTCTGGTGGACGGTGGTTATACGAGTCCGGTGCCGATCGAGGCGGCGCGAACGCTGGGGGCCAATGTCGTGATCGGCGTTGATGTGTCGACCGGCGCCATCGACCGCGGCGGACTCGGGAACGCGGTTGAGGTGGCGATGCGTGCCAACGAGATCACCCTCATCGCCCTCGAACGCGAGCAGCTCCATAGCGCGGATGTCGTGGTGCCGGCGCGTGGGCAACAGCGCCACTGGAGCGACTATTCGGCGCCCGAAGAGGCCATCGAGGCTGGCGAGCGCGCGGCGGAGTTGATGCTCGACAGCATCCACGCGGCAATCGACGAGCGCGCAAGCCTATTTGTCTAGGGCCCCTGGGTGCTGGATGCCGGCGTCGGGCGACGCCCGCAGCGCGCCGCTGCGCGTGATGGTCCCGCGAAATAGCCAACCCACCTGACGGATCGTCAGCTGCAGGTCGAATTCGTTGACCGCGGACACGGCGTCGATTGGTAGGATCACGTGATACCAGCGAATCGCCGCGCTCGCGGCGGTATAGAGCACGCAGATATTGGCGACGGTGCCGCAGATGATCAGCGTGTCGATGCCGCTCTGCCGGAGGGTCGTTTCCAGGTTCGTACCAAAGAATCCGTCGTAACGGTCCTTGCGAAAAACCACGTCTCCCGCACCGGCATCCGGGGCGAGCTCGTCAACGACTTGCCAGCCCGGCGTCCCCACCGTGCAGTGTTCGCCCCAGAGCGCAAATTCGCGATCTCCAGCGTAGTGGGAGTCCTGAGTGTAGAAGATCGGCATTGCGTGTTCGCGGGCGAAGTCGTGCAGCCGGCCAATGGCCCCTATCGTGGCGGCGGCATCTTCGATGGGCAGGGCGCCTTCCGGCCGCACGAAGTCGTTCTGCATATCGACGATGATCAGCGCGGTGCGCGACGGATCGACACCGACATCCTCGGCAACCGTGTATTCGGGAACTTCAACTTGCATCGGTGTGATTTCCGCTCTCGGACTGCTAGAACTCGCGGATCAATGCGACCGCCATCTCAGCCATGCGCTGGTCGATCTCCCACTGCTGAGCGTGGTGATCGTTGATCATGAAAGCGAACACGATGACCTGATCGTGCTCCGTGTGCAGGAAGCCGCCCAGCGTGTTGACGCCGCGAATGTGGCCGGACTTCACTCGTAGTTCGCCCTTCAGTGGCGCGTACTTGAACGGCGCCGGGCTCCAGCCATCCAGCCCCGAGATCTTGAGCGAGGACAGCAGCTCAGGGCCGACATGGAAGTCGCGCTCCGCATACTCAAGCAGCTCCACGATCTGCACCGGGGTGAAGCGATTCTGCGGCGAGAGCCCTGAGCCGTCGGCCTGGATGTAGCTGTTCAATGGGACGCTGAGCTGGTCCTGGAGAAACTCGGTCACAACGGCGAGTCCCTTGGTGTCCGTCCCGGGAGCCCCGTACTCGATCGCCCCCAGAGTCCGAAGGACGGTTTCGGCCATGACGTTGTTGCTGAACTTGTTGACGTCCATTACCAGGCGGCCCAGAGGTTCTGAGTCGATGTCATACAGCGAGACCAGCGGCCCGGGCACCGACTCGCGGCCGACCCCGGTGCCGCGAAATTCGGGGCCGGGAACTGCGGCTAGTTCACTGGCGTCGGGTCGGCGAACCGTGCCGCGCACCCGCACTCCGGCCTTGCCGAGGAGCGCCAGGAGGCGGGTGCCGAAGTGCACGGGCGGGTCGGCGACGGCGTTCCAGCCATCGTCGCCACGCTGTGCGGCGTAGTTCGCCATCAGTGCGCTAATCGGGGCGTGGTACGCCTCGGTGACCTGTCTGCCACCGGGCCAACCCTGCCCGTAGGGGTTGCCAGCAAAGTAGCGATCGTCGACCACGATGTCGCCTTCGACTTCCGTGAGGCCGTCTTCTGCCAGCCATTGAGCGGCGATCCAGAGACGCTCTTCCACCAGGTCCGGTGCGCCGCGTCCGAGAATCCACAGGTCGCCGTCGATGGTGCCCTCGCGTTTCGTCCCTCGATACGCGATCGGAGTGCGCCAGACGTAGTGACTGCCGAGCTTCCACAGGGCGGCGGCGGTTGTGAACAGCTTGGTGACCGACGCCGGCGCGAACGTGTCTTCAGCGTTGCGCGATACGAGTACGGAGCGGTCGGGGAGTGTCAACGCGAGTAGCCCTACGCGCGCCCCCGCGAGTGTCGGGTGCCGCAGGACGTCTTCGATCGCCGCGGGTAGTGGAGAGGGTGCTGTGGACGGCGCGGCACTCTGCGCCTGCACAGAGAAGGCAGCCACCCCCGGGAGGGTCGCCGCGATTAGCAGGGAAAGTAGAGGGATCTTCAATCGAGGTCGAAGATGCGAGGTGGCGGAGTGTCGCTCTTGTCAGCGCGTTTGAGTGCCTCGCGGAATTTTTTCTCGAGGATCTCGTCAGCGTTTCGCTCGCGATCCATATTCTCCTGAAACCGGCGCTCTGCGGCCGCCTGCTTTACCTCTCCCGCCTCGACGACTTCGTTCCATTCCTTGCCGCGCCGCTTGGGGCGCTCCTCGAGCAGGATCGTGCCGTCGCCGGCATCCAGCGTCAGCTTGGTCTGACAGCAGGGACAGGTAACCTCATGAGTCTCGTCGCTCACGCGAGTGTCTCCGGTTCTTGCGCAGGTGGCGGTTGGTGCCAGGGTAGCAGTCCCCGGAGATTTGGGGCAGCGGCGGTGATGTCCAGGTTGCTATAATCCCCCGATCTTCCCGCGACACCGCGCGATCCCTGTAGCCGGACCCTTTTCTCCATGTCGAGACGTCTTCGTGCCGCGGCGCCGCTCTTCGTCTTCGCTGCAAGCGTCGGCGTTGCGGGCGCGGTTCCAGCGACTCCAGCGACGCCGCTGCGGGTCCTGGCACGCTCCACGTCCACGACGCTGGCTGAGCCGGCGGCGGGCCGTGAGGCCTTCCCGCTGGCCCGAGAGAACGCAGGCCTGGAGCGTCGGCTCGAGGCGGCGCTGCTCGAGCGCGGTTGGGGCGATCTGTTGGAGCGGGGTGACCTCGCGGTATCGCTCGTGGACCTGTCCCGTGACCAGGTGCGCTACGCGGGCATCAATGACGACCGCATGATCTACGCGGCGAGTCTTCCCAAGATCGCGATTCTGCTGGGTGCCTTCGACGCCATCGAACGCGGCGCGTTGCAGTGGACGCCCGGGCTACGCGGCGAGCTTGTCGACATGATCAGGGTCTCGAACAACGCCGCCGCGACGTCGGTGCTCGACCAGGTCGGTTTCGCGGCCGTAGCCAACGCCGTGCAACAGATGCCGCATCGTCTTTACGAGCCGCAGGACGGCGGGTTGTGGGTGGGCAAGGCCTACGGCCGCGATGACTACTGGCGCCGCGACCCCGTCGCCAACACTTCGCACGGCGCGACCGCGCGGCAGGCCGCGCGCTTTTTCGTGCTGTTGGAGAAAGGCATGCTGGTGTCGCCTCAAGCATCGGCGCGCATGAAGGCGATCCTCGGCGACCCGGGTATCCACCACAAGTTCGTGCGCGGCCTCAGCGACCGCGATGGTGTCGAGATCTACCGCAAGTCGGGTACGTGGCAGGACCACCACTGCGACGCGGCCCTGATCGAAGATGGCGACCGCACCTATGTCGCGGTCGGGCTCACGCGCCACCCGGATGGCGCCCGCATCCTCGAGCGCCTGATCGTCACGCTGGACGGTCTCGTCAAAGCGCCGACAACGTCCCTCGACTAGACGAGCGAAGCGTGCGCCGAGGCTATTGGTGCAGGCTGGCGATAAGGCGGTCGATCTCGGTCGCCAGATCGCGATGATCCTCGGCGGAGTTCTTGCGCAGCACGTTGGACATCATCGCTACGAGGTAGACCCGCTGGGGCTCTCCAGGTTCCGGGATGGCAGGGTTCTCGATGATCGCCACCGAGTTCATGATGTTGGCGACGTTGCCGGCGTATTGACGACACCTGAAACCGACTTCGTCTTCGCAGCGGTAGAACGAGCCCGATTTGAAGTACACGGCCGCATCGTTGAGCGCGGGGGATACGGCGTAGCGGTAGCGGCGACGCGTGAAATACATGAGCCGCTTGATCTCCCGGCTAGAGAACTCGTCGATCAACCGGCCTTGCTCGAGTCGCATCAGTAGCCGTAGCAACTGTCGTGGCGAGGCCAGCGAGCGCACCCCAGGAACGTACGCGCGTCCGCCTGTGGTGAACATCGTGCCCTGGCGCAGGTGGGTCGTGTCGAGGCCAACAGCGCGGAGCGGACCCTCGAGGGTGTCAAGCGACAACTCCGTGAGTTCGTCCTTGGGTGTGTCGGCCAGCCAGGCTCTCCATTCCGCTTCGGGCACCGGGTAGCGGTTGCCGAACTGGCGCAGCGCCATCGCTTCGCGCCAGCTCGTCGCGCCGGCCGCATTCGACGATGGGCTCAGCGCATGGTCGATCCACTCGAACAGAGTGAACGAGTCGCCGGGCTCGATCGGTCGGTGTGTCAGCGTTCGCGCTGCGACATCGACGATTGGCACGCTGTGAGTGTCGCGTTGGGAGAAGTCGTCGGCGACGACCCAGGCGTCGCGCAACGTCCGTAGCCGGTCTTCGGGGTCGGGGTAGGCGCGAGCCAGCGCGTCGAACAGCCCGGTTGCCACCAGAAGCTTGCCGACGCTGCCCGGGAGATAGGTTTCGTCTTCGCGCAGGGCGGCGAAACGGGGCTCGGACGGGTCGGTGATGTCGAGGACAGCTATCGAGTAGCTGCCGTCGCGGCCCGCGAAGATGCTGGCGAGCCCCTGCTGCAGTTCGGCGTCGGGCTCGGCGAGGTCGTACTCGGGTGCCGCAGTGAGTCGTAGACGCACGTCTTCGGGGGCGAGCCGCGCCCCTGTCGGCAGGGCGGGGCCGCCGAGCTCCTCGCGCAGATCAGGTGAGTAGGCCCAGAGGCGACGGATGCCGGTGTGCTGGTACCCGCTGAGCGGGTAGGCGGCCTGCAGTGAGGCGGCGATCAACAGGCCAATGCCGCCGAGGAGTGCCGCTCTGGCCATCCGACTCATCGCACGAGTCCCTGCAGATCCACCGTCTCGTTGATGCCTGCCGTTACGCGCTCGTCCAGCGCTCGTAACTCCTCCAGGGCGGCCTCGCCACCCAGCACGAAGGGCCGAATCTGGAACAGCACGGTGTCGTCGCCCAGGAAGCCGAACTCGATGTCCCAGGGCGTCCTGCCGTCGTTCTGGTCAGGATAACGGTCGTGAATCTCGTCGATCACCTTGCCCAGATCCGCGAGTCGTGCCGGAGTGAGCAGGGTGAGATCGCCGAAGGAGGGAAGTTCCGCAATGCCCCCGTCGGCGGACAGGACCTTGCGCCATGCCGCACGGGCCGACGACAGGAGAATCGGATCGAACACGCCATCTCGCGTCGGCAGCACTACGGTCTCGGTTGCCTCGCCCTCGACCGCGCCTCCAACTCCGGCCGCCACGGTCGCGGTCCAGCCGTCGGCGGCGCCCAGATCGGACGCGCCCATCAGCGCGCGGTCTACATCGCGGGTGACGAGCACGCCGGACGCCTCTGCGGGCACGCTGGCGAGAATCAGGATCGAGGGATAGACGGCCTCCGGGTTGGTCACCACCTGCTGGCGCCACTCGTACGAGCGCGCTCGGTAGGGGCTAGCCCAAACGTCGCGGACGGCCTGCAGGATCTCCTGCTCGCCGGTGACGTTCATCACGGTGAGATTGAGACCGGCGCCCGAGAAGCCGTGCAGGTCCTCGACGTTGGTGTCAGAGCGCACGAACACGCCGTTGGCGCCGTCCAGCTCGAACCGCTCTCGCAGCATCGCCAGCAACTCGCTCTCGAACGCGGGAATCAGGGGCATGCTGCGAATCTTGTCGGCGACAGAAGCGAGTTCGCGAGTGACCTGCTTCCGCTCGCCGCCGCGGGCGTAGATCTCCGCGGCTTCCTGGTAGAGCGTGCGGCCGTCGCCGTCCAGATCGCGATCGACGTGTGCACGGAATACGCCGAAAGGAATCACCAGGCCGGGAGCGACACGAGTGGGGAACAGTTGGTGCAGCTGCCCCAGGTTGGCAGCCTTGGGGCCGGCCAGGCGCCCCGAGTCGGACGCTTGAATCGCCTCGAGCGGCAGGACCTGGCGCGTCTCCAGGTCGAGCGCGCCGGTGTCGATCGTCACTCTTGGCGCGTGGGCAATCGAATGTTCGTGAAACTGCTCCAGAGTTGCCGTACTTACCGCTGAGCGCGGTGCAATCAGCACGGAGCCGAGCGGGGAGACCGCGTAGAGCACCTCGGACCCGGCCAGTCGGCCCAGGGCTTCCAGGTGCCGGGAGGACACCGCGGTATTGGGTACGCCCAGGCCGCGAGCCAGCAGCTGAACATGTGAGAGGCGAGAGCCCTGATCGACCGTGAGGATCCCAGCGACGCGGCCAAGATCGGCGGGCGTCTCCGGCAGCACATAGATACCCGTCGGGTCGAGGTCCCGGATTTGGTCTCCTTCGGTGATGACGTGCAGGGTGCCGACCGCGGCGCCCGGATTGAGGCCCATCACGCCGGTGCTCACCTGAGCGTCGCCGAGCTGGTACCGCAGCCCTGCCTCGGCGGCGGCATCACCCTCGAGCTTGTTCAGGACCTCCGCCAGCGGCAGGAGTACCGAACCGCGCACAGCATCGTCCGTGAAGCCTGTCGCAAGGGGCTCTACGGAGGCATAGCGCTGCTCGGCGATCGCCACCATTTGCCCGGCAGCTGCAGTGCCCCATTCCACAACGCGGCCGAGATAGCGGGCCAGGCTCAGGTACTGGGCACGGGTCAGCGAGTCAACCCCGCGAGTCTCGGCCAGACGGCTCGTGGAGGCCCGGAACTCGCGTTCGGTAAGCCAGCCGCTGCCATGCGCTGCCGACAGCAGAACGCCGACCGCATCGAGAAGCTCACCGCGAACGGTATTCCCATCGAGGAGTTCAGCGGCCCAGGCGTTCGCTTCGATGAACAGGCGCCCCTCGGCAAAGTGCAGGACATCAAACCGCGCCAGCACGGCCCTCCCGTTGCCCTGCGCGCTGGCAGCCTCGATCGCGGCCCGGACGCTCGTCACTAGCGATGCGAGCCAGGCGACCCGCTCGCCCGGCGTTGCGTCGCCCAGAATCGTCGGTGCTGAGCGGATGCGGCGCCCGAGTTCGCTCCCGCCGGCCACGGCCAGCCGTTCCCAGCCGTCGCCGTCGAGTCCTGTGGAGTACATCCGCCGCAGGTCAGCTTCAAGCTCCCCGACCCATTCTCGGACTTCCGCCGACGCGTCGTCCTCGAGGCTCTCGCGATACGCGGTCACGGCGGCCAGGTCTCCCGCACCCGGGCTCGAGTGAATCTTCACGCGCAGTTTCATGAAGCCGGGGTCGGCCTCCGAAATCCGCTGCGCGAGTCCACGCACCGCATCGCCAGCAACGCCAGGCGTGCCGTGTGGCACGGCAGCCACCACCGAACTCGCCAGAAGGTAGTTGCGGCCCACCCAGTCGCCGTCGGAGAGAAGTTGTTCGAGGAACTGCTCCCCGGAGGCCTCCTCGCTCTCGGCCTGGCGGGCGCCGCGGTAGAAGCGGGCACGGCGCATCACCCACCCGTTGTCGACGCTTTCGAGGAATCGCTGCAAGACGAGTTCGCGCAGGTAGTAATGAGAGTTGGCCAGGTCGTAAAAGGCCTCCCACTCGACGGCTGCGAGCACGGGCCCGACATGAAAGCCGAGATCGTGGAGTTGCTCTGCCGCCTCGGTGTATTGGCCGTGCTGTCGGCCGCCACCGTGCTCGCGGCAGGCGTAGGGCTCCGGCGGCAGCACCGTACCGTCGGCGCAGAACCAGCGCAGTCGCTCGAAGGGACCGCGCTCCCGCTGCTTCATGTCGGCGAGCGCGGCCTGCACGAGCGTCGTGGCGTCCTCGTCGAGCGGTTGGTAGCTCCAGCCCGCGTCGCTCAGAGCCGTCGCCACGGTAGCGCTCGAGGCTGGCGCAGCGACCATGCCGGCGAGCGACACGCAGAGCAAAAGGCAGCGGAGACGGGCACGCTTTGAGGGCATGGCTGATCCGAGATCGAGAAGGCCAAAGGACTCGCGCCGGCAGCGGGATGCCCTTAGGGTATGTGAGCCCTGAACAGGGTAAACCAC
>JAJCXT010000084.1 GCA_029263295.1 Acidobacteriota bacterium
CGTCGCGCTCTGACGAGACCCATCATCGGGGGTCCGGAACCCTACCAGGACGGCAACAGAGAACGAGGCGCTGATGTCCGAAGCATACGTACCGCCAGCTGATGGACAGTCGATTACCGTCGACGAGTCCGGGCATCTCCAGGTTCCCTCCCGCCCGATTGTCTGCTGGCTGGAGGGCGATGGAATCGGCTCGGACATCTGGGTCGCCGCACGCCACGTATTCGATGGCGCGGTCGCCAAAGCCTACGGTGCCGATCGCGCTATCGCCTGGATGGAGATCCTGGCTGGTGAGAAGGCCCACGACCAGCTCGGAGAGTGGCTGCCTGAGACCACGCTCGACGCGATTCGCGACTACCGCGTGGCTATCAAGGGCCCGATGACGACGCCAGTCGGCGGCGGCATGCGGAGCCTCAATGTCGCACTGCGACAGTTGCTCGATCTGTACGCCTGTGTGCGCCCGGTGAAGTACTACCAGGGCACACCGTCGCCGGTACGTGAGCCGGAGAAAATGGACGTGGTGATCTTCCGCGAGAACACCGAAGACGTTTATTCCGGAGTCGAGTGGGAGGCCGGCAGCGAAGACGCTGCCAAGGTCATCCAGTTTCTCTCCGAGGAGATGGGAGCGAATATCCGCTCGGACTCCGGCATCGGCATCAAACCCATGTCCGCGACGGGCTCGAAGAAGCTCATCCGTAAGGCGATCCAGCACGCCATCGACAACGGCCTCGATTCGGTGACGCTCATGCACAAGGGCAACATCATGAAGTTCACCGAGGGCGCATTCCGCTCCTGGGGTTATGAGCTTGCCGCCGAGGAGTTCGCCGACACGACGATCAGCGAAGACGCGCTCTGGAGCGACCATGGTGGTCGCATGCCCGAGGGCAAGGTGCTCATCAAGGATCGCATCGCCGACGCGATGTTCCAGCAGATTCTGCTGCGTCCTGCCGAGTACGATGTCATCGCTACTCCTAACCTCAACGGTGACTACGTATCCGATGCCGCTGCGGCGCAGGTCGGCGGCCTGGGCATTGCGCCTGGCGCGAACATGAGCGATGACGTGGCGCTGTTCGAGCCCACGCACGGCACCGCGCCCAAGTACGCGGGCCAGGACAAGGTGAATCCGTCGTCGCTGATCCTGTCGGGCGTGATGATGCTCGATCACATGGGTTGGCACGAGGCGGCACGACTGATCGAAAACGCTTTGGAAAAGACAATGCTCGCCAAGACGGTCACATATGACCTCGAACGGCAGATGGAAGGAGCCTCGCTCCTGAGCTGCTCTGAGTTCGGACGAGCAATTGTCGACAACATGGAGGACTGAGCGATGGCGCTGAAGAAGGTCACCATCGTCGGAGCCGGACACGTCGGCGCTACCTGCGCCTACAACATCGCCAACAGGCGCCTCGCGGACGTCGTGCTGGTCGATATTCTCGAGGGCGTGCCGCAGGGCAAGGCGCTCGACATGACCGAGGCAACACCGCTTACCGGCGGCGATTGCAAGATCACCGGGACGAACAACTACATCGACACACAGGACTCCGACATTGTCGTGATCACCGCCGGGTTGGCCCGCAAGCCCGGCATGAGCCGCGACGATCTGCTGTTCAAGAATGTTGCGATCGTCGGCAGCGTGGTCGAGGAGATCGTCAAGTACTCGCCTGACGCGATTCTGATCCTCGTTACCAACCCGCTCGACGCGATGGTCTGGGTGGCCGAGCAGAAGTCCGGTTTCCCGCGCGAGCGCATCATGGGCATGGCCGGGGTGCTCGACTCGGCGCGATTCCAGTCGTTCATCGCCATGGAACTGGGTGTCTCACAGGAGAACACGCACGCATTCGTGCTGGGCGGCCACGGCGACACCATGGTGCCGCTATCG
Source organism: Acidobacteriota bacterium (assembly GCA_029263295.1). Taxonomy (GTDB): domain Bacteria; phylum Acidobacteriota; class UBA890; order UBA890; family WLXD01; genus WLXD01. The sequence goes on from JAJCXT010000084.1 coordinate 1,877, forward strand.
CGCTACTCAACCGTGGCGGGCGTGCCGATTACCGAACTGATGACCTCCGAGCAGGTTGCGCGTATCGAGGACCGCACCCGCAACGGTGGCGCAGAAATCGTCAAGTTGCTGGGCACCGGTTCGGCGTACTACGCGCCGGGTGAGGCGGTTGCCGAGATGACCGAGGCGATCCTGCTGGACAAGAAGAAGATTCTCCCCGTAGCAGCGAAGCTGCAGGGCGAGTACGGAGTGGACGGCCTGTTCGTCGGCGTGCCAGCGGTGCTCGGCGCGGCGGGAATGGAGCGGGTCTTCGAAATCGAACTTACCGAGCAGGAGCAGGTCGAATTCGACAACTCCGTCGCGCATGTGCGTGAGCTCGTGAAAAAGCTGGAGAGCTGAAATGGCAGTGGAACGTACCCTGGCGATGATCAAGCCCGACGCGGTGTCGCGCGGCGACGCCGGGAAGATCCTGGCGCGTTACGAGCAGGAGGGTTTCACCGTCCTGGCCTGCAAGAAGACGCTCCTGTCGCGGGCGGAAGCCGAGGCCTTCTACGCCGTCCACAGCGAGCGACCGTTCTTCAACGACCTGTGCGATTTCATGACCTCGGGGCCGATTTACGCGGTTGCGATGGAGCGTGAGAACGCGATTGTGCATCTGCGCGAGGTCATGGGGGCCACGAACCCGGAAGAGGCCGCCGAGGGCACCATCCGGGCGCTGTACGCGGAGAACATCGAGCGCAATAGCGTGCACGGCTCCGACGCTCCGGAAACGGCTGCCGAAGAGTTGAGCTTCCATTTCGCCGAGAGGGATCTGCTCTAGCGGGCCGTGGGTCGGCACACCCAGCACCCGTGCGCCCCGCTCGATAGCACGAGGTTAGTGGAACGGCTCGGGAGCGAAGGGCGCTCGAGTGCTGGATGCGCCGACCCACTGTTTGCCAGGCCCCTCGAAAAACGAACACGCGGGCGCCACCCCTCGGGGCAGAGTGCGCTGCATCTTCTCGGACCTCAGTAGTCGCGGCGTCGTACGAGACCGTCGATCATCACGAATCGGGTCGAGCCGAGGGCACGGATGTTCTCGGACGGGTCGCCGGCGGTGGCCACGATGTCTGCGCGCATGCCGACAGCCAGTGTTCCGATCTCGTCGCCCATTCCCAGCGAGTCTGCGGCCACGGATGTGGCGGAGACGATCGCGTCCATGGCCGACTGGCCCCCAATCTCGACGCGGTAGATCAGTTCCTGTTCGTTCCGGCCATGCGCCCCCGCGAGGGCATCTGTCCCGAACACGATCTTCAGCCCAGGCACGGTGAGCGCTTCCCGGAAGGTAGCGAGTGCAACAGGAACGGCGTCGCGCATCTGCTCGAAGCCCTCTTCGGTGTAGTTGCCGACGCCCAGAAAGCGGTCCTGGTTCTCGAAGTAGTTGCGGAACACCAGGTCGATGTTCGGGTCGTAGAACATGTCGTGCTCGGCCAACAACTCCAGCGTGGCGCGGTCCAGCAGCGCACCGTGCTCGATCGTCGTGCAGTCGGCCAGCGCCGCCCGCCGGGCGCTCTCGGGGCCGTGAGCGTGGACCAGCGTGCGCAGGCCCAGCGTGTTGGCTTCACCGCACGTGGCGTCGAGCAGTTCCTGTGACAGCGTGGGAGTGCCGCCGACCCGGATGCTCGCCGAGGCGAAGATCTTGATGAGGTCGGCGCCAGCGGCCTTCAGCTCGCGAACGCGCGCTCGATACGGTTCGGCCTCGTCGCCGATCCAGGCGCCGACGGGAGATAGCGAGGTCAGCACCCGCGGTCCGGGTAGGAAACCGCGTGCGAAAGCGTCGCGCAGATCTCTGTCCGCCGGCGAGCCGACGCTCTGCACCGTCGTTATTCCCGAGAACATGGTCACATAACCGTTCTCGGCGCCGTAGAGCACCGCCTCTTCGGGCGTTTCCTCGACCTCGGGACTCGGCGTCCGACCTTCGCGGTTGAAGTGCCAGCCAAGGTGCACGTGGGTATCGATGAGGCCCGGCAGCGCGGTGGCCTCCCCGAGATCAATGACCCGCCCGCGGCCGCGCCCGCGCGGCAGGATTCCGGTGATACGGTTGCCCACGACGACGATGTCGCTGGGGCCGATGCGGCCGCCGGTGCCGTCGAGTGCGCTTGCGACGCGGATGACCACAGCCTGCACATCGTCGTCACCGGGGGGCGCCTGTGCTCTCTCGGGAGGCGTGCAGGCTGCGGTGAGCAGCAAGGTGGCGAAGAGGGCAGGGAAGTTACGCGTGGCCATCATGACGGCCCTCCGGATCGGGTGGACTGGGCGCTCGGGAATTTCGGTCAGTGCGCCAGGCTAGCTGTCCAGACCCCGACCGTCCAGCAAAACCGAGTCCTGCCCCGGAGGCTAGGAGCCGCGCAGCACGTTGCCGATGATGCCGCCGATGTCGCCGCGGCCGCCCGAGGATGTTCGCGCGGTTGGCAAGCGCGGCAGCATCCAGTCGAGGAACGCCTGGCTCGAGCGTGTCTGCAGCCAGACGCTGCCGGTGCCCTTGAATTCGGCCACCAGTCCCTCGCCGGATATCAACGAGGTCAGGACGCCGGAGACCTTCTTCACATTCCACTGCAGCGACGACTCGAAGGCGACGATGTGTCCGGTGTCGATAATCACGCTGTCGTTGTCCAGATCGACCTTGTGGATGGCCCCGAACGAGCTCATCAGTACGTCGCCGTGCCCCTTGAGGTGGAGCAGAAACAGACCCTCTGAGGAGAAGAAGGACCGCGCTCCGCCCCACTTGATGTCGACTTCGACGCCGGGGTCGCCGGCGAGGTAGGAGCCCGACTGCACGTAGAGTTCGCCGTTGACCGGATGTTGTTCGACATCACCCGGCAGAGACGGCGCGAAGGTCACATGGCCAGGGGCACCCTGGGCGGTGAACGTGTTGACGAAGAACGACTCGCCGCCGAGAACCTTGCGCATGGCGCCCTGCAGGAGGCCGCCCTGAACGCCGCTCTCCACCTGCACGTGTCCGCTCATAGAGACCATCGCGCCGGATTCGGCACGGACCGACTCGCCAGCGTCGAGTTTTACGATGCCAAGCGCGTAGGCGGGGCGGTGTTCGACCGAAACATCCATGGCGACCTCGGGAACGGAGGTTAGAAGGGCAACCAGCTAAACCAGGAAGCGGGGAGCAGCTTGGTGACATCGAGCGTGATGACGACCACCATCAGCGAGACGAGCATGACCACGCCGACCTGCATGATGCGTTCCTTGATCTGCATCGACAGGTCGCGGCGGATGGCTGCTTCGAAAAGGATCAGCGTAATTTGACCGCCGTCCAGGACGGGGATCGGCAGCAAGTTGATGATGCCGAGCTGCAGACTGATAAAGGCCATGAACGCCATGAGCACGGAGGGGTCGCCGGTGCGGGCGGATCGGCCCGAGAACTTGGCGATCTCCAGCGGCCCCGACAGCGTTTGCACGGACATGCGGCCGGTGAACAACCGCTTGAGGATCTCGCCGAGCAACAACGACTGTCGCTTCATCTCGGCGCCCGCCTCGACGACGGCCTCGCCGAAGGGGTAGCGGCGCAGTTTGATGACGTGTGCCTCCACCTGTCCGAACCCGGTAGCCAGGAAGCCGTCGTCGGTCAGCGACACCGTGTACGAAGTGTCGACGACCTGGCTGCCGCGCGCCAGGGTCAGCGCCAGGGGAGTGTCGAGGTTGTCGCCGATGGCGCCGACGAACTCGTTCCAGTGGTAGATCGGCGCACCGTCGATCGCGGTGACGACGTCGCCTTCCTGCAGCCCCGCGGCCGCGGCGGCGCCATCCTCTGCCACCGTGCCAATTTGGGCGGGCCGAGGGCTCGTGAGACCGATACGCCCGGTCTTCTGCTCGCCAGCCTCCGGGGTGGCTTCGATGATCAGCTCGCGTCCGTCGCGCACAACCCCGAGATCGAGGGGCTGATTGGCGGAGATCAGGATGCGAATGCGAAACTCGTCCCAGTTCTCGAGCGGCTCGCCGTCGATGCTGACGATGAGGTCGTCGCGCTGCAGTCCCGCAGCGTCTGCGGGAGAGCCGGGCTCCACCAGGCCGAGAACGACGGGGTCGTCCGCATCAGCGGCCACGCGGATTCCGAGCTGATACACGCCTATGGTCAGGACGAACGCGAGAATCACGTTCATTGCCGGTCCGGCAAGCAAGATGATCAGTCGTTGCCACTTCGGTTTGCTGAGGTACTCGAGGTCTGAGCCGCTGAGCTCCTCGTCGGGATTCTCACCCACCATCTTCACGTAGCCGCCGAGTGGCAGCACGCTGACGATGTAGTCGGTGTCACCCCGGCGGAAGCCGAAGAGGCGCTTGCCGAATCCGAGGGAGAAGACCTCCACACCGACACCGAACGCCTTGGCGAACATGAAGTGCCCAAGTTCGTGCACGAAGACGAGCACGCCCAGGACGAAGATCAGGGCCAGAGTATTGGTAGCGATGTCAAACACGGCTTAATCGGTAGAAGGGAAAGGAGTTGTGGCGGCGCGGCGGCGCTCGGCCGTTTACCTAATGTAGCAGCACGACGCGGTTCCTGTTCAGTCCGGCCCTGTCGCTGCTACCCAAGCCAGCCTGCCCGCAGAGCGGCGTAGAGAACTGCGCCGGCCGGGAGATGGGCGTCGATGCGGTCGAGAATGCCGCCGTGGCCGGGCAGGAGGTTCGAGGAGTCTTTCTGGCCCGCGGTTCGTTTCAGTGACGATTCGATCAGGTCCCCGGCCTGGCCGACAAGGCCGAGAACCGCCGCGGCACCCGCGCCGGTGACGTAAGTCATCCCGGGCAGCCATTGGGATGCGACCCCTCCGGCGATGGCGCTGCCGGCGATGCCGAAGAGGGCGCCTTCGACGGACTTCTTCGGCGACAGTGACGGCGCCAGGCGGTGCTTGCCAAACTTGGTGCCGCCGTAGAACGCGGCGGAGTCGCCGACGGCGACCGCTGCGTACAGAAACAACAGCCAGGCTGCTCCGTGAGGTTCGTAGCGCATGCCGATCTGTGCGCCGATCGGGATCGCCAACCAGGCCAGCCCGGCCAGTCCGGCGCCGCTCGCTGCGGTCAGGCCTGCGGGGTCCGCGAAGTGGTCGCGCAGGGTCGCGAGTGCCAGCGCCGGTACAGCGAAGAGCAGGGCGACTACCGCGGTGGACGGTCCCGCCGTGAACGCGAGGGCTACGCCGAGTGCGAGCAGGGCGCCGGGAGCCGCAGCTACGCCGACGATCATCTTCTGGCACAACACGCTGAATTCGTTCCAGGCCAGCAACAAGACCGCGCCCATTGCCAGGGCGAACGCCAGGGGAGGCAGGTAGAGGACGACGAGCAGCGCGGCGATGATCGCAGTCGCTGTCAGAAACCTCGTCATGCGCTGCGCCCGTCGTCATAGCCGTCCGGATGGGTGCGGTGCCATCGCCAGGCATCTTCGACGATCGCTCGAAGATCCGAACGCCGCGGGCGCCAGCCGAGTTCATCTCGTGCTCGAGCACTCGAGGCCACGAGCATCGCCGGGTCGCCACTGCGCGCTTCGACCTCTACGGCGGGAATGGCATGGCCGCTGACCTCGCGGGCGACTGCGAGCACCTCGAGCACCGACGAGCCGGTTTCCGTCCCGAGGTTGTAGATGCCGCCCGGCTCTCCGGCAGCGAGTCGCTCCATCGCCGCCAGGTGCGCGGCGGCGAGATCGGTCACGTGTACATAGTCGCGAACGCCGGTGCCGTCGTCGGTCTCGTGATCGGTACCGTAGATCTGGATGTCCTGGTGAACGCCGAGCGGGACACCAAGCACGCGCGGGATCAGATTGCTGGCGGGTGTCTTGTCTTCGCCCAGCGATCCGTCAGGTTGTGCCCCTGCGGCATTGAAGTAGCGCATGCAGGTCCCGCCGAGATCGTAGGCGCTCGCGTAGTACCCGATCGCCGTGTCGATAGCCAGTTTCGTGGCGCCGTAGGCATTGATCGGCTTGGGCGTGGGAGATTCATCCAGCGGCAGCGCGCGAGGGACTCCGTACACAGCGCACGTGGAGGAGTGAATGATCCACCCGACCTCGCGACGTAGCATCCAATCGAGCAGTCGCAGGCTCTCGCTGACGTTGGTTTCGTAGTAGTCGCGCGGTCGTTCCATGGATTCGCCGACGGAGCACTTGGCGGCCATGTGCATAACGCCGTCGGGCCGGTCCTCGAGCTGGTCCAGCACAGCGTGGTCACCGCAGCCGCCGGCGAGCAGGCGAACACCCTCGGGAACAGCAGCGCGGTGTCCGGATGAGAGGTCATCGACCACGGTCACCTGGTGCCCGGCCTGCAACAGCGCGTGCACTACATTGGCGCCGACATAGCCGGCGCCCCCGGTCACGAGTACGTGCATCGCCAACTCCTTGGACGCGCCGCCGGTGCGGGCAGCGGTCGAACCCAGCGTGAATTGTTCGAAGTTTACTGCCTAGCAGCGCTCGCCGAAGCTCGTCGGCTGGTGTCGCGGCGGGCTGCTAGCCCGCGCCTTGGTGGTGAACCTGGTAGTGGACCTGTTCCAGACACAGGCCGTGGGGCGGCGCCGTGGCCCCGGCGAGGGTGCGATCGCCGGACTCCGCCGCGGTGCGCACCGACCCGATGGTGCGACGGTCGCGGGCGACGTCGACGAGCGTGCCGACCATGCCGCGGACGGCATAGCGCAGAAAACTCCGGCCGCGGATCGTGATGATCATAGAGTCGTCACCCTCCTCGACCTGCACGCTGAGCAGCGGCCGCTCAGTACGTTCGCCAGGTTCCGGTTGAGTGGCGAACGCGCGCTGGTCGAGCGGGCCGAGCAGCGCGGCCGCGGCGGCGCGCAGGGCAGTGCCGTC
>JAJCXT010000085.1 GCA_029263295.1 Acidobacteriota bacterium
GGCTGGTGCTGTTCGAGGATGGCGGCTACAGCGGCGCTGTCGGTGATGTCCACGTCCGACCGGCCGAGCTGCAGGATCGACTCAGGGTCGTGGCCGCACTCTACAGCCGTGGCCACCAGGGCCTCCCCCACCTGCCCGAGACCCCCGAAGATCAGGACGTCTACTTCACTGGCGGAAGGAATAGCCGCCCCCGATGAAAACGCTGCGCTGATCCGGGCGGAACGCGTCGTCCCAGCCGCCAGTGAGGAAGAAGCGCCCGAGCACGCTCCACTGGGCCCGGAACTTCAGGTGCGGATCCGGATCGCGCCCGAGGTCCCACATCTCTGTCGTCAGCCGGATCTTGTCGCCCGCGGCGAAGAAGTCGACGCCCAGCCCGGCCTGGCTCTCGAGAATGCCGCCACGGAACTGGAAGTTGCCGAGCCGCTGGGTGATCAGCGCGTTGACCCGGAACCCCTCCTGCTGGACGAGTTGTCTCTCGAGGGTGCGGTTGATCAGCTCTCCCGTGGCCGGGTTGAAGAACTCGCTGAGGATGTTGGTCTGGGTGAAGGCACCGATGTTGTCGTCGATCAGATGGAACTCGAAGCCGCGGCCGGAACGCTCTTCGCCGAACTCCAGCCGCACGCCAAAGTAGTTCTTGGTCGCCGAGATCCGATCGTAGAACTCCGAACGCCACTCGAAGCTGAAGCGTGCCTCACCGACACGGCGGAAGAACGTGTCTGCGGCCGCCAGCGAGTCGTCGACCGAATCGAGTGCCTCGTTAAGACGATCCACGGTCTCGCCTTCGTTCACCAACCGGGCCACCGTGCCGTCGCCGCGGTTCATCTTGGCGATGAGCTCCTCGAGGTCCGCCGCCGAGCGATCGAGACGTTCGGTCATCGACTTCAAGTTGCCGCCCACCTCGCTGATGTCGCCGCGGTTGGCGTCGATCAGCTCGTTCAGGTTGCCGGACACCTCGCGCATGTCCTCGACGAGCGCCGGGAGGCTGTCGCCGAGCGTTCCAGAGAGGTTCTCGAGATTCGCCAGGGTGCGATCGAAACGGCCGAAGCTGGAGTCGATGCTGCCGCTGTTGCGCGCGAGCATCTCGTCGAGCTGCGCGGTGACACCTTCCACGTTGGCCAGGATCTCGCGCAGCGACGCCTCGCCGGCATCGGTGCCCAGCACGCGCGAGATGGACTCGGTCGTGGCATCGAGGTTACGCGCGATGCTCGCGATGACTGTCACCATCTGGTCGAGCGACACCGGCTCGCCTCCTACGATCCAGCCGCCCGGCGGCACCACCGCCAGCTCGGGGCTACCCGGGCGCAACTGCAGCATGCGGTCACCGAGCATCCCTGAGGAGCCGACGATCGCCACTGCATCCTCGCGCAGCTGCACGTCGTTGCGCAGCCGCAGCTCCACCTCGGCCGTGCCGTCGCTCATGCTCAGGTTCACTGCCGAGACATGCCCCACCCGGACGCCGGCCAGGTAGGCCGGGTCATCGGTGGCAATTCCCGCGGCGTCATCGAAGCGAACGTTGATGATGTAGCTGGCATCGTCGCCCAGGCTGCCGATGTTCTCGATGCGAATGACGAAGTAGACCATCGCTGCGAGAGCAACCAGCACCAGCGAACCGACCTTGATTTCGGTGCTCATGATTCGTCGCTCATCGAGACTCTCCGCAGGGGTACAGCGGCTCGCGGCACGCTGTCCTTCCGGGACGGAATGGCTTTCCTAGCATAGCGGCTGACCCGGCCACATGCGCGTGAGAGCTGTCATCATCACCATGGTAGATTGCGCGCCATGCCATTCGAATTCGAGCCCACCGACATTCCGGGTGTTCTGCTGGTCACCGCCGCTCGTTTTCACGATGAGCGCGGCTACTTCCTCGAGACCTTCCGAGAAGCTGCCTTCCACGAGCACGGCATCGACCTGCGCGTGGTCCAGGTGAACGAGTCGGTGTCGGGCGCCAGAACGTTGCGCGGGCTTCACTACCAGCTCGAACCACACGCCCAGGGCAAGCTCGTTCGCGTACTGCGGGGCTCGGTGCTCGACGTTGCGGTGGACGTACGGCGCGGCTCACCGCACTACGGGCAGCACGTTGCGATCGAGCTGGACGCAGAGCACGGCGGCATGATGTGGATCCCGCCCGGATTCGCGCACGGCTTTTGCGCGCTCGAGGACGACACGCACTTCCTCTACATGCAGACGGCCGAGTACACGCCCGAGGCGGAAGACGGATTCACGCCGCTCGACCCGGAGCTGGGAATCGAGTGGCCGTTTGCCGAGGCGGAGCTCGTTCTTTCGGACAAGGACCGAGAATTGCCGCCGCTCGCGGGCGCGCGCCTGAACTTCGAGTTCGAAGCGTAACTTCGAATTCGAAGCGCAACCTCGAACTCGAAGCCTGGGGCGTCGGGTCACATCGTGGTGATGGGCCCCTTGGCGCGTCCGTGAATGAACTGCTGCACCACGGCGTTGTCGGTGTTCTGGATCTGCTCCGGCGTGCCTGTCTCTTCGATCTTGCCCTGGTACAGCATCGCGATCCGGTCGGCGATCTTGTAGGCGGACGGCATGTCGTGCGTGATCGTCACCGAGGTCACGTTGAGGCGTTCGGCCAGGTCCAGAATCAGATCGTTGATCTGGTCGCCGAGGATCGGGTCGAGGCCGGTGGTCGGTTCGTCGTAGAGCATGATCTCCGGGTCCATCGCGATGGCACGCGCGAGCCCCACGCGCTTCTTCATCCCACCTGACAGGTCTGCCGGGCTCTTGCTCTCGGTGCCCTTGAGGCCGACCCAGCCAAGGACCTCCTCCACGCGCGCGCGAACCTTCTCGGCTGGCCACTTCGTGTGCTGGCGTATCGGAAACGCAACGTTGTCGCCCACGTTCATCGAGTCGAACAACGCCGCGTACTGGAACAACATGCCCATACGCTGGCGCAGGGTCCGACGATCGTCGCGACGCAGGTCCGGCACGTTCAGACCATCGACAACTACCTTGCCGGCATCGGGGTCGAGCAGGCCGATGATGTGCTTGATCAACACGCTCTTTCCCGAGCCAGAGCTGCCGATGATGACGAGCGACTCCCCTCGTGAGATGTCGAGATCGACGCCCTCCAGGACCTTGTGCTCACCGAAGGCCTTCCGCACATCCTGCATGCAGATGAACCGCGCGTCGTGCTTCACCGTTTCGGCCCCGGCTGCGTCGGGCACCGGCGGCACAGACTCCTGAGTCTCTGACTCCGCCATCACAAGCCCCAGAGAGTGAGCATGGCGCGGGTGAGGAAGAAGTCCGAGATCAGGATCGCCATGCTGGAGGTCACCACCGCACCGGTGGTTGCGCGGCCGACGCCCTCGGCGCCGCCCCCGGCGCTGAATCCGTGCGCGCACGAGAACACCGCGATCATCACGCCGAAAATCGACGCCTTGATCAGGCCAGAGGTCACATCGTCGACCGAGATGAACTGGAAGCTCGCGTCCCAGTACAGGCCGGGGCGGGCATCGTTCAGATACACCGAGGCCAGATAACCGCCCGTGATCCCTACCAGGTCTCCGATAACCACCACCACAGGCAGCATCACGGCGGCGGCGATAATGCGCGGCACGACCAGGTAGCTCACCGGGTCGGTCGCCATCGTCTCCATCGCGTCGAGTTGCTCGGTTACCTTCATGGTGCCGATCTCGGCGGCCATCGCGGCGCCGGCTCGCCCTGCGATCATGATCGCCGAGAGTACCGGCACCAGCTCGCGCGTCATGGCGAGCGCAGCGGCGAAGGCCACCAACTCGGTGGCGCCGAACTGCGAGAAGCCTTCCCAAACCTGCAGTGCGAACACGGCGCCGGTGAACACCGCGGTTACGATGACGACCGGCAGCGAGCGGTTGCCCAGCTCCAGCATCTGGATGCCCCAGTTGCGGAAGTACCAGGGGCCGCGAACGATGCTCTTGATCGAGCACCACATCAGAATGCCAGCTTCGCCGCAGCCTGTAACGAACCGTATGGCGAAGGCACCGACGGCAGCGATGTACTTCATCGAATCGTCCCGCCCGAGGCCGCGGAGTCGACATATCGACGCGGCACACGCGGCGCCACGCGGCAGAGAATCTCGTGCGGAATCGTCTCGGCCCAGGCGGCAACTTCCTCCACCGCGGGAGGCGAGAAACGCCGTGTGGCCTTGGTCGACGTCTTCTGCCGAACGTCACCCTGATCGCCGGCAACCGCGCCGACGGCAGCGGCAAGAGTCTCGGCGTAGGTGGTGTCGCGGCCGCCGCTCTCGTCGCCGGTGGCAGGCGCCGCCCCGAACAGCACGACGGCGTCACCCGGCGCGGCAGCCGTCACATCGGTAACGTCGACGAGGCTGATGTCCATGCTGATCCTGCCGATGAGGGGGGCACGTCGACCGCGCACCAGAACCTCGGCCCGCGAGCCGAGCACACGCGGCAGACCGTCATGGTACCCCAGCGGCAGCACGGCAATCCGTGACGGTCGGCCCAGCACTGTGGTGCACCCGTACCCCACCGCGGCGCCCTCCGGGAGGCGCCGCACGGACGCGATCTCGCTCATCCAGCGCATCGCGGGGCGCAGTTCCAGGCGCGGGGCCTCGGGGGTCAGCGTCGCCCCGTAGATGGCCAGACCAGGGCGCACTCCGGTGAATGCGATGTCGTCCCATGACGACGGGTGGTGACACGTGGCGGAACTGTTGGCCAGAGTCCGGACCTTCGGTAGGTTGCTCTCGGCCTCGAGCGCGCTGCATACCCTGCGGAACTGCTCGATCTGCGCCGTCACCACGGCCGCGCCGGGATCATCCGGAAGATACGAGTCGGCGGTCGCCAAATTCGAAAACAGGCCGTCGAACGATAACGCTGGCTCGGCACGCATCGCCGCCGCCAACGACACCGCCCGATCCGTAGACACTCCGATCCGACCCATGCCGGTGTCGATCTTCAGATGCACCGCGGCAGGCCCGATGGACATGCGCCGCGCCGCCTCGGCCAGGCGTTCCGCAGTGGTGGCGTCGGGCACGGCCGCGGTAAGCCCAAACTCCACCACCATCTCGAAGGGATCGTCCGTCCCGCCGGGACTCAGTCCCGCCATCACCAGAATCGGCGTAGCGATACCGTTCTGGCGCAACTCGCGCCCCTCGGTTGCCGTGGCCACACAGAAGCCCGCGACCTGTTCGCGCGCCAGCACCTGGGCCACCCGCACCGCGCCGTGTCCGTACCCATCGGCCTTCACGACGGGCCAGACCTCACGCCGACTCACGCGCTCGCGAATGCGCCTCAGGTTATGCACGCAGGCCCCCAGATCGACTTCGATCCAGGTGGGTCGACAGCGGCTGACCGCCATCGGCTAATACGGCTCGTCGACTTCGGCCCGATCCTTGAACAGCGTGTACGCCTTGAGGAAGGCCAACGGCACTGTGCCAATGGGGCCGTTACGCTGCTTGGAGATGATCAACTCGGCGATCCCATCAAGCTCCGGATCATCGCTGTACACCTCGGGCCGGAAGATGAACGCCACCACATCTGCGTCCTGTTCTAGATTCCCAGATTCACGTAGATCGGAGAGTTGTGGGCGGTGACCAGAGCGGGTTTCGGGGGCGCGGGAGAGCTGGGAGAGGGCCAGGACCGGGACCTTGAGTTCCTTGGCGAGGGCCTTGAGACCACGGGAGATTTCGCCGATCTCGAGGTTGCGATTGTCGGTCTTGATGCTGCCCCGAACCAGTTGAAGATAGTCGATGACGATGAGATCGATGCCGTGTTCGGCGGCCAGGCGGCGGGCCTTGGCGCGGATCTCCAGCACCGTGATGGCAGCCGAATCGTCGATAAAGATCTTGGTCTCGGAGAGACGCGACAGAGCGTCGAGGAGCTTCTCTTTGTCGTCGTTCGAGAGAAAGCCCGTGGACAACTTGTGCGCATCCACCTGCGCCACGCCGGTAACCATGCGTCGGATGAGCTGCTGCACGGACATCTCGAGCGAGAAGATGCCCACGACACCACCGGCCTCGAGCGCCAGGTGCTGGGCAACGTTGATCGCGAACGCCGTTTTGCCCATCGAGGGGCGCGCCGCCAGGATGAACAGATCGCCCGGCTGCAGGCCGGCGGTCATCGCGTCGAGCCGCGAGAATCCAGTGGCCGCGCCGGTGACGAAGTCACCGCGATCCATCAACTCCTCGATCTCGCGCATGGTGTCCGCGGCGACGTCACGGACCGACAGGAAACCCTTGCGAATCTTGGCTTCGGAGATCTCGAAGATCGAGTGTTCGGCGCGATCGAGCAGTTCGTCGGTATCGACCGCGCCTTCCATCGCCATGTGGATGATCGAATTCGACGTACCGATGAGCGAGCGCAGCGATGCCTTGTCCTTCACCAGGCGCGCGTACTGTTCGATGTTGCCGCCGGTGGGCATGCCATCGATCAAACTCGAGATGTAGGCTGCCCCGCCGGCCCGATCCAGCGTGTCGGCGCGCTCCAGTTCGGCCCGCAACGTGATCGGATCGATGCCGGCGTTCTTCTCGGAGAGCTGTGCCATCGCAGCGTAGATCACGCTGTTGGAGTCACCGAAGAAGTCCTCGGCGGTGACGACCTGCGCCGCGGTGTTGAACGCCTGATTGTCGAGCAGAATCGCGCCAAGAATCGAGCGTTCGACCTCGAGATTGTGCGGCAGCGCACGCTCGGTTTTGACGTTCTGCGACATAGGCTTCCAGAACTGGGCTTCTAGAACAGGGCCTCTAGAGCGGGGCTATTAAAAGAGTGCGTAGATGAAGGGGGCTACGGCCGAACCCTCGGACAGCACGATCAGCAGCGACAGCAGGACCATGAAGACGACGATCGGGGTCAGCCACCACTTCTTGCGGGTCTTCAGAAACCCCCAGATCAGTCCTGCTCGCGACATCTACTTGGCTCCGTTGGGCGTGGGTTCACAGGCGATTCTATCGCGAACCGCACGGGGGTCCAGTTGACCTACATGGGGGCGTACCCAGGCGGTCGTTAGTAAGGCTTGTCCGGCCGCGATGCGGGGCCGTCGGGTTCGACAGGCACCCAGTAACTTTCGATCTCGGGGTCGCCCTTCATGCCCAGCAGGTCCTTGCCGGTGAGGCGAAGGAACAGGCCCATCGGCGTCATCACCAGGAAGAACGTAAGCGTCAGGATGAGAGCTGTCATCACGGTCTGCAGTACCTGCGCGAGGGCCATCCAGCCCTTCTCGATGGGGCCGAGTAGCTTGGGTGCGACCAGGCCAAAGACCAGAAACGCTCCGGCTGCGTACAGCGTGTACATGCCCCACGGCTTGTCGCGCCACACCAACAGCGCGCCGAAGATGCCGAACGCCACGGCCATGACGATGCCGAACTTACGGAGACGGTGGGTGTCGGACTGCTGCTTCCTAGCCATCGTGAGACCCCATCCTTGGGGAGACGGACCCGGGCAGTTCGATTCGGGGACTAGTCGAGTGCATATAGATCTCTCCAGTCCACATCGTCGGCCAGCGGCGTCTGCTCTTCCTTCATCAGCACGCAGTCCTCGAGCACCAGGACATCCATCTCGGTGCGCATGAAGCAAAGATAGGCGTCCTCGGGCGTACACACGATCGGCTCGCCGCGCACGTTGAACGAGGTGTTCACGATGACGCCGAAGCCCGTGCGTTCTTTGAACTCTGAAATCAGCTTGTGGTACTGGGGGTGGTCGCGCCGATCCACCGTCTGCACGCGAGCCGAGTAGTCCACGTGCGTGATCGACGGGATGTCCGAGCGCGGCACGTTGAGCTTGGCAATGCCAAAGAGGCTCTCCTGCTGGTCGGTCATCGGCAGGCGCCGTTCTTCCTTCACCGGTGCGACCAGCAGCATGTAGGGCGAGGGCCGATCCAACTCGAACAGCTCGCTAACATCTTCCACTAGTGCGCTCGGCGCGAACGGCCGGAATGACTCGCGGTACTTGATCTTCAGGTTCAGCTTCTTCTGCATCTCCTGATCGCGAGGATCGCCAATGATGCTGCGCGCCCCTAGAGCTCGCGGCCCGAACTCCATGCGGCCGGAGAACCAGCCAACTACCTTGCCCTCGGTGAGGATGTCGGCGGTTACGCCAGGCACTTCGTCCAGGGTGTAGCGCTTGTACGGGTACTTGCGCCGCTCGAGCCAGGTGGCGATGTCGTCGCCGCTCCATGCCGGGCCGAGGTAAGAGCCCTGCTGGGAACCACGGCCGTCGCCACTCACCGTGCGCGGTGCATCGTGCACCTGATGTGCGGCGTAGAGGGCCGCCCCCAGCGCGCCGCCAGCATCACCGGCCGCCGGCTGGACCCAGATGTCGTCGAAGATATTGGCGCGCAGGATCTTGCCGTTACCAACACAGTTGAGTGCCACGCCGCCGGCCAGCACCAGGTTCTTCTCGCCGGTTTCCTTGCGCACGTGCCTGGCCATGCGCAGCATGACCTCCTCGGCAACCTCCTGCACCGACCGCGCCAGGTCCATCTCGCGCTGGGTCAGTTCCGACTCGGGTTCGCGCGGCGGCGCCCCGAACAGATCGTGGAACGCCTCCGAGGTCAT
>JAJCXT010000086.1 GCA_029263295.1 Acidobacteriota bacterium
GCATTGCGACAGGAACGCACCCATGTGGCGTCCGAGCCTCAGGTAAGGCGCCATTGCCTGTTGTTCGTCGGGCGGCAGCGCTTGGACGTTGATCGCGTAACGAATCACACCCTGAGCCAGATAATCAGCGACCTGCCGCGCAATGCCTTCTCCTACGCGCCGCCGCGCCTCACGCGTCGCACCGCCGAGATGCGGGGTGCCGATGAAGCTGGGGTGCGCCACGAGTGCCGTGTTGTCTGTCGGCTCGGTCTCGAACACGTCGCAGGCAGCGCCAGCCACGTGGCCCGACTCGAGGGCGGCCAGCAAGGCTGCCTCGTCGACTACCCCACCTCGCGCGCAGTTGACGATCCGCACCCCAGCCGGCATCCGAGCGAGAGCTTCGGCGTCGATCAGCCCCGTCGTCTCCGGGGTGCGCGGCACGTGAACCGTCAGGAAGTCGACCTGCGGAACGAGGTCGACGAAATCGTGCAACTCGATACCCAGATCCGCGGCGACGGAATGTGACAGGAACGGGTCGGAGCCGAGCACCCGCATGCCGAGCCCCTGGGCCCGGCGAGCCACCTCGCAGCCGATCCGTCCTAGCCCGACAATGCCCAGACGCTTGTCATTCAGCTCTACACCGAGGTACGCGGCCCGATCCCAAACGCCTGCTCGCAGCGCGGCTGACGCCTGCGGCACATTGCGCGCCAGCGCGGTGAGCAGCGCCACCGTGTGCTCGGCAGCCGAGACCGTGTTGCCCCACGGCAGGTTCATCACCAAGACGCCGCGTTCGGTGCACGCCGACACATCGATGTTGTCGATGCCAACGCCGGCACGACCGACCACCCGGAGATCCCCCCCCGCTGCCACTGCAGCCGCATCAACCTGGTGCGGCGAGTGGACAATGACACCCGCGTACGGCGCGATGATGTCCGCGAGGCTGCCCGCGCCACGATCGGGCATGTGCGTGACCTCGATGCCAGCTCCCTCCAGCGCCTCACGGCCCCCGGCCGGCAGGCGGCCGCAGACGAGTACCTTCTGGCTCATCGACCGCTCCGTGTATCGAGTACGGCGGCGGCTGCCGCCACGCCGGTGCCCAACTGCACCTCATGGCCGATATCGGCGAGAACCCGTTCGAGTGTCGCCAGCGTTCCAAGGAGATCTACCTGATCGATATAGCCGAGGTGCCCGATCCTGATGATGTCCGGTTTCAGTTCGCCCTGGCCTCCGGCAATGAACACGCCGTGCTGCTTCCGCATGGCTGCCACCACGTCTGGCGCGCGGCCGCCACCAGGGATCCTGATCGCTGTTACGGCCGCGCTCGGCGCTGTTGGCGACAGCAGTTCGAGATTCAACGCATGGGCAGCTTCGCGCGTAGCGTGAGCAAGCTGCTGAGCGTTAGCCTCGAGGGCACCGATTCCGCCCGCCTCCTCGATCGCCAGCAGCGCAGCCTCCATCTCGAGGATGAGGCTGGTAGCAGGCGTGAACGGGGTCTGGTCGGCCGCTACGCAGTCGCCGTACTTACGCAGGTCGAAGTAGTACCTAGGCTTGTTGCGGTCCTTGCGCACACGCTCCCAGCCCCGCGGTGAGCACGCAACGAACCCCAACCCGGGCGGAATCATGAAGGCCTTTTGTGAGCCTCCACAGACGGCATCGAGCTCCCACTCATCGGTCTCGACGGGCACCGCACCGATCGCAGTGATGGCGTCGACCACGACCGCAACCTCGGGCTCCACGCTGCGTGCCGCCTGCACCAGCGCGCGTACGTCCAGGGCCGCACCTGTCGATGTCTCGCTGGCCGTGATCACCAGACCCTGCACCGGCTGGAACGCCGCGATGGCCTCGACCATCTCGGCTTCGTCGAACGTCTCTCCAGGGCTGATCGGCATCGACTTCACGTGCATGCCGAAACACTCGGCTACATCCGCCCACCGCGCGCCGAACTTGCCGCTGGCGAGCACCAGGACGCGGTCGCCCGGCGCGAAGATGTTCACCAGCGCCGCTTCTACCGCGCCGGTTCCGGAGCACGCGAGGACGCTTACCGGGCCCGCGGTGCGAAAGGCCGACTGCAGATGTTTGTGGACCGCTGCGAACCGCGGCTTGAATTCCTGAGCACGATGATGCGGAAGCGGCTCGACCGCCGCCGCGACGGCGCCAGGATGGACCGGAGCAGGGCCGGGTGTCATGAGTCGATTCTTGCGTATCATGGGCGTCAGTTTACCCGCTTCGTGTTAGCGTGACGTCACCCTCATCGAGGTCCACTTTGCCCGCATCTTCTGCGCCAATCCCTGCGGTAGGAGCGCTGCTTGTCGGCGGAGCCAGCCGCCGCATGGGTGCGTCAAAATCCGAACTCGAACTCGGCGGCGGGCTGCTGGGCCATTGGCCGGCCCGCGCGCTGGCGACAGTCTGCGAACAACGCCTGCAGGTCGGAGGCGCACTGGTGCCGGGGCTGGACTGGCCCTGTATCCCCGACCGCCGTGAAGACTCCGGTCCCGGCGCGGGAATCGAGGCGGCGCTGCTGTATGCGCCGGGCGCCGCTGTCGTGCTGTGTGCGGTGGACACCCCGTTCGTGAGCGCGGAGCTCCTGGCGGCGGCGCTCGCCCGTATTGAGGACGGCAGCATCGCCGCCGCACCGCGCCACGGCGGACGGTGGCACCCATTGTGTGGGGCATGCTCGCCATCGCTCCTGCCCCACGTCAGCGCCTGGCTCGACTCAGGACGCCGCGACCTGCAAGGCCTGTACGACGACGTCGGTGCCACTCCCCTTGAAGGCGACACCCTCACCGCCTTCGGCGATCCAGAGAGGCTCCTGCTGAATCTCAACGAGCCTGCTGATCTCGCGCGAGCCCAGCAACTGCTCTAGCCGGATCCGACGCCGTCGTCAGACGGCGTGGCAAGGAAACTACGCCCCGAATTTCTTGAGTCGCCGCGCGTGGGCCAGCACCAGAGGCATGATCTCGTCGGAGCGCACTCGGCCGAGCGCGCCCTGCACACAGGACCGTTCACCGAAGCCCTGTCCCCCATTGGCGCGACAGTCGGCGCTGGCAACGAGCAACGGAACCGGGTGCCAGGAATGCGCGCGCATGCTACTAGGGGTGGAATGATCTCCCGTCACCATGACGACATCGAATTCCTCGACGAGGCGCGCGAGCACTCCATCGGCCTTCTCGATCTCGGCTACCTTCGCGTTGAAGTCGCCATCCTCTCCTCGCGAATCCGTCGACTTGTAGTGCAGGAAGACGAAGTCCTTGCTGCCCATTTCGAGGACCTTGGCAACCATCGCCTCCGGATCATCCGCTACGCCGTGAGCCTCCATCCCGGCGAGCCGCGCAACGCCCAGGTACATCGGATAGGCCGCCACTGCCGCCGCGTCGAGGCAATAGAGATGCTCCATCGAGGGCAGCGGGACGTAGCCATCGAAGCCCCTCAAGAGAACGCCGTTCGCCGCCTCCTGATCCGACAACTCGGCGAGCGCCCGCTCAACGAATCCTTGCGCTATCTGGGCCGTCCGTTCAGATCCCGCCTGGAGGGATGCCGGCGCCAGCGGCGGTACGCCGGTCTGCTGCGAGTCGGTGTCCGCGACCTTCCCCTCCAAACCCGCACCGCGGAACACGACGCAGGCCCGGTACTGCTTCACGTGGCGTACGGCGATCTCTACACCGTCTGGGTCGACCATTGCGTCGAGCCGCCCCGCCAGCGGCCTGCCGATTTCATCGCCGATGCGGCCAGCACGCCGGTCGGTCACGTTGCCGTCTCCGTCCAGGGTGCAGAAGTTGATCCGCGCCGCGACGTCGCCCGGCCGCAGGTCGGCGGCAACACCGAGCGCCGCCAGCACACCGCGGCCTACCTGGTGCTCCACCGGGTCGTAGCCAAACAGCGCGATGTGGGCGGGTCCGCTACCGGGCGTGACACCAGGCAACACGGGAGTGGTGAGACCGGTCTCTCCGCGCCCCGCCAGCCCATCGAGCGTGGGTGTGCGCGCCGTCTCCAGCTCGGTCAGGCCAGTCTCGGGATGCGGCAATCCCCCGAGGCCATCCAGCACCATGAACAGGATGCGGCGGTCGCTGGGAGTGGCGAGCGAACGGTAAAAATCGAGGCGGCTCATGGCGCAATCCGCGGTGCGAATCAGGTGGCGAGCGGGACCCGGCGAGCATACCACCGGGGTGCGAATCGCAGCGTGAGGATCATGAGCAGAATGCCCGCGCCCGCACCGATCGTACCGCGCAACGTGCCACTGATCTTCGATCGGCCCACCCGCGCTCGATAACGCACGGGCTTCTCGTGCACGGACAGACCTCGCTGCAGGGCCTTTACCTGCATCTCGGCATTCCAGCCGTAGGCTGGGTCGCGCATATCCAGCTGTCGTAGTGCCTCCCAGCTGATAGCGCGGAACGGTCCCATGTCGCGGTAGCGAAAACCGAACAGCAGCCGAATGAGTCCGGTCGCCAGAGCATTGCCGAAACGCACATGAGGCCCGAGCGCGCCAGGCTCTGCGCACTCCACACGACTGCCGCACACGAGATCGGCCTCACCGGCGAGGATCGGCGCGAGCAGCAGCGGCAGATCTTCCGGATAGTCGCTGTAGTCCGCGTCCAGTATCACCAGGATGTCGGGTGGCGAGCCGGCGAGGTATCCGATGCCGGCAAGACAGGCGCTGCCGTACCCCGGCCGCGACTCGTGCACGACTTCGACACCGTGATGCCGCGCAACGTCACCCGTGCCATCCGTACTGCCGTTGTCCACCACGACGATGCGCGGATCCAGATCGCGCGGAATCTCGGCCAGGACCCCTGGCAACGCCTCCGCTTCGTCATACGCGGGCATAACGATCGCAATCGTGGCCGACGCGTCTCGTCCCGCCGTTTTGGTGGCTGTGCTCATGGGCCAAGTCTAGCAGCGGGTGCGTGGTAACCTGCGGCACCTCCCGCCGGCACGGAGCCGGGATGTCGCCTGGCGTACGAAGCCACGACATTGCCCGGAAGCCCGCTTTCCAGCCGTTCCTCTCCCGCGACCCCTTTTGCCATGCTTGTTGCCGCCATTTCAGTCCTGTTTGTCTGTGGGGCATCCGGAATGTTGCTGTCGGCGTGGATCGCGAGTCCGCCGACAGGCAAGGGGTTCTGGCGCCTCACACTCTTGCTAATCGTTGTCGGCATCGGGTTCGGCGGCGGTCTTCGCTTCGTCGGGTTGACCACCGCGTTGCCTCCGATGGGTGCGACCTCTGCCGGTCTACTGGCCGCGTCGATGCTCGCGTTGGTGGTATTCGGAGTGGGCGTCGGCACGAAGCCCCAGGCACCGCGGTTCGCGATTCTGGGCCTCTCGGCGGGCCTGGCCCTCGCCTCGGTATTGACCGATCCGAGCCTTCTTCCGGCCAACGCCTCGGGCGTCGCGGCCGCGATCTACATCGTTGGGCGTCTTACGCTGACCACCGCCATGGGCTCCGTACTGCTCGCTATGCTGCTGGCCCACTGGTATCTCATCCAGCCGACGATGCCGGTGGCGCCGCTCAATCGCGTACTGCGACTGTTCATCGCCACGGAGATTCTCGAACTCTTTCTCGTCGGCACCATCGTGGTGCTGCACTGGCCGGAGTGGTCGTCGGGGCCGGGCGGTATCATGCGCGCCTTCGTTCTCGGCGACGCTCTCTTTGTGGCTGTCCGGCTGATTCTCGGCGTTCTCGCGCCGCTGGGCCTGGGTTGGATGACGTGGAAGACCGTACAGCTGCGCTCGCTCCAGTCGGCCACGGGCATCCTGTATGCTGCGATCGCTTTTGTCCTCTTTGGCGAGGTGATCTCGCTGTTTCTCTCGCTTGCCACAGGCCAACCGTTCTAATGAGTCACTCGATCGAATGGCGTTGCCCTGAGTGCGAGCGCCCGGGTCTTCAGGAGCTCGACGCGGCGCAGACGCTGGACTGCACTCACTGCGACCACGAGCAGCCGTATAGTCCCGTCGCGCTCGGCGAGAGCGGCGCCATCAGTGAGCCCCTGGCGGCCTGCGTGGCGTGCGGCTACGAGCGCCTGTTCGCGCAAAAGGACTTCAACCGCAAGATCGGGCTGGTCATCGTCCTGATCGGAGCGGCGCTCTCTCCCTGGACCTACGGCCTGAGTCTCCTGGCATTCATGGGGTTTGACTACGCGCTATATCGATTCGTGCCCGAGATCACTGTCTGCTACGGCTGCGACGCGATTCACCGCGACTTCGAACACAACCCGCTACACAAAGCACACGACCCTCTGCTGGCCGATCGCTACAAGCGTGAAGCGCCTATCAACGCAGACGATTGACAGGGTTCTGGGCTAGGCGGTAGCTTTGACGCGCTTTGCGCTGTGGGGGGCGCACGAAATAGGCGCTAATCCTCCTATTTCCCTGTCCGAACATGAATAAGCAGACCTTATGACCGAGATGACCACACCCGATCCAGAAACACCCGAAGCCGAAGAGCCGGAGCCGAGCCCCCTGCGGATCGCGCTGGGCTTCTTCATCCTGCCGTTACTGCTGGTAATTGGCGGCATCAGTGTGTTCCTGATGTTCGGGGTGCTAGCTCACGAGGACGTCGACCCGGCCGACTATCTGCAGGAGATCAACGGCCGAGGTATCAACGAACCGTGGCAGGCCGCTTTTCATCTTTCGCAGCAGCTGCAGTTCAACGATGAACTCCGAGGCGACGAAGCCTTCGCGCAAGAAGTCGTCGACTCGATGGAGCAGGCCGGCGACGGCGATCCTCGCGTGCGGAGATTCCTCGCGATCGCACTCGGCCGCATCGATCACCCCGTCGCCGTACCCGTTCTGCTGGCCCATCTTGACGACGACGATGCCGAGGTCCAGGTGAACTCGCTCTGGGCGCTGGGCAGCATCGGCGACTCGAGCTCCGCGATGGCGATTGCGGGCCAGCTGCAGGCGAACGACGACGAAGTCCGGACCATGGCCGCATACGTGCTGGGAGTGCTCGGCGACGCCTCCACGGCGCCGCAGCTTCGGGCCGTACTGAACGATCCTCTTCCGGCGATCCGGTGGAACGCGGCCGTGGCTCTCGGTTTGATGAACGATGACGCGGGCGCAGAACAGCTCGGCCGCATGATCGACCGCGATTACTTGGCAGAGGTCCCCGGCGTCGTGGAGAACGACCACGCCCCAGCGATGCTCGCCGCTCTGGCTGCGCTAGAGCGGCTCGGCGCCGCCGGACTGGACGATCGCCTGGAAACCCTGCAAGATTCCGACCCGGACCCGCGGGTACGGGACGCCGCGCGCAAGGCCTTGGCGGCCGCGCGAGGATCCGCAACGAACGAACTGGCCCTCCTTCGCGAGGGGCTGTAGCAAACCTGAGGGAGCCATCGATGGCCGAAGCCGAGGCACAAAAGGCCGCAGGAACAGCGCCGGCCGCAGGCGGCACGAATCGCCGCGAGTTCCTCGCATCGTTTCCGTTCGTGACCACCGCATGGGTCGCGTTCACCGGTGCCCTCGCTGGCGTCGGGGCCGCATCCCTTCGGTTCCTGTATCCGAACGTCCTGTACGAGCCGCCGCAGCAATTCAAGATCGGCTTACCGACGGACTTCCAGGTCGGCGAGGTCTCGACCGGCTTCAAGGATCGCTTCGGCGTCTGGGTTGTGCGCAACGAGGAAGGCTTCTACGCCCTCATCACCGTCTGCACCCACCTCGGCTGCACGCCGAACTGGCTCGCCACGGAGAACAAGTTCAAGTGCCCGTGTCATGGAAGCGGCTTCTACACATCCGGCATCAACTTCGAGGGGCCCGCACCCCGGCCGCTCGAGCGGGCCGCGATTTCACTGGCCGACGACGGCCAGATCTCGGTCGACAAATCCCAAAAATACCTCTTCGAGAAGGGCGGTTGGGACGATCCCAATTCGTTCCTCCCCTTTAGCGCCTAGGCGCTGGACGGCTAGGAGATCTGAATGAGCTGGCTAGGTAATCTCAAAGAGAAGGTGGGCACGCCGTCTCAGTGGTACAGCGACTTCACCCGCACTCCGGTGTGGAAGTCGATCTTCCGCCACAAGCTGCCGAACGACCCGAAGAACCGGGCGCTCGTAGTGCTCACCAACGTGTTCCTCCATCTGCACCCTGTGCGTATGCGCAAGCAGGGCCTGCGCGTGTCTTATACCTGGTGCATGGGCGGAATCTCGTTCTTCCTGTTCCTGTCGCTCACGGTCACGGGCATCCTGCTGATGTTCTACTACCGCCCGACTGCGCAGCACGCATACCCCGACATGCTCGACCTCATGGAGTCGGCGTCGCTGGGCATCATGCGTGAGATGCATCGTTGGGGCGCCCACCTGATGATCATCACGGTGTGGCTGCACATGCTGCGCGTGTTCCTGACCGGCTCCTACAAGCCGCCACGCGAGTTCAACTGGGTCGTGGGCGTGCTGCTGCTGGTGCTGACGCTGTTGTTCTCGTTCACCGGCTATCTGCTCCCCTGGGATCAGCTCGCCATGTGGGCGGTCACCGTCGGATCGAACATGGCGCGCGCCACGCCGATGATGGGGGCCGAGGGGCCGGGCATGCAGTTGATGCAACTCGGCGACGTGCCGTTGATCACGGCGGGATCGGATGTCCGCTTCGTCCTGCTCGCGGGACGCTTCGTCGGGGAAGGAGCGCTACTGCGGTTCTACGTCCTGCATTGCCTGGGCATCCCTTTCATCTTCGTCATCCTGCTCGCGGTCCACTTCTGGCGAGTACGACGCGACGGCGGAATCTCCGGGCCCGGCAAGGGTGGGAAGTTGGCGCTATGACGGCGTCCTGGCGGCCACCGGCTAAAGTCGACACACAGAGGGCTGGCTCATGATCGAACTGCTCAAGGGCTTCATGAACGGGCTCTTCCAGCCCGCCATTGCGCTCACTCTGACGATCGTGCTCGTGTCGGCACTGTACAAGTTCCGGCGCGTCGTCACCCAGAACAAGCTCGTCGCGAGCCTCGTAGTGGCCTCGCCTCTGCTGTTCTTCTTCGTCTCGGCCTTTGACGAGAATTTCTGGATCCAGTTCAAGCGGCCGGACAACATCCCGATCGCCGCGATGATGTTTCTCGTCGTCTTCTTCACCTGGTTCGCCCTGAAGCTGGCGGTGGACAACGACGACCGCATTCGCGACGGACGGCCGCCGAAAGAGGCCGAACCCGAGGAAGAGGAAAAGGTCTTCGTGTGGCCCGACCTCGTCTACTCGGAGTTGTTGTGCCTGCTGCTCGTCAGCATCCTGCTGGTGGTCTGGTCGATTCTGATCCCCGCGCCGCTCGAAGAGCCGGCCAACCCGCAGCTGACGCCGAACCCGTCGAAGGCGCCGTGGTACTTCCTCGGCCTGCAGGAAATCCTGGTGTACTTCGACCCGTGGTTAGCGGGCGTGATCATCCCGACCTTCATCGTTATCGGGTTGATGGCCATTCCATACCTGGATACCAACCCGAAGGGCAACGGCTACTACACCTTCGAGGAACGCAGATCCGAGATCTTCCTGTTCCAGTTCGGTTTCATCGTGCTGTGGGTGTTCCTGGTCTTCGAGGGGACGTTCCTGCGCGGCCCCAACTGGAATTTCTACGGGCCCTATGAGTTCTGGGACCCGCACAAGCTCGTGCCGCTCACTAACGTGCAGTTATCCGAGTTCATCTGGGCGCGCTGGCTCGGAATCGGGTTGCCCAGTTTCTGGCTGGTGCGCGAGTTCTTCGGCATCGTGTTGATGCTCGTTTACTTCATCGCCCTGCCGGTCTGGCTAGCGAGCAGCTTCCTGCGTAAGTACTTCGAACAAATGGGCTTATTCCGCTACGTCATCTTCAGCCATCTGCTCCTCTGGATGGTCTTGATTCCCATCAAGATGTACCTGCGCTGGACGGTGAATCTGAAGTACTTCGTAGCGATCCCAGAGTTCCTCTTCAACATCTGACGGGTAGCCGATGGCCAAGAAGAAGCGCAAGGGCGTATTCGCGAGAGACATCGACAAGCTCAACATGTGGTTCGCGATCATTGCGGTCGCCAGCTTCGTGAGCGTGATGTGGATGATCTGGGATGACTACGCACGCCCGTGGAAGGCGTACCAGCGACAGTTCCAGGTTATTCAGAGTGAGGTCACGCAGCAACAGCTCGCGCAGGAGCAAGCCAGCGTTGACCAGCAGCAGCTCTCGGCGCTGCGACAACAGCGCGACGAGGCGGAACAGGAACTCGCCAACCAGGCCGATCGCATCAGTGAGATCGAGGGTGAAATCGCAGCCAAGCAGACGCGTATGGACCGCGCCGATCAGGAGTCTCGATTCGCCCGCTCGATCTTCGATACCCGCCGTTGGGAATTCGAGGAGGCACGCAAGCACCACGGCGAAGAGGGCGCGAGCAACGAGCAGGCCGCCCTCGACCAGGCTGAAGCGGACCTCGAACAAGCGCGGCTGGAGT
>JAJCXT010000087.1 GCA_029263295.1 Acidobacteriota bacterium
CGTCAGTGTCGTCTTGCCGTGATCCACGTGACCAATCGTCCCGACGTTCACATGCGGCTTTGTACGCTCAAACTTTTCTTTCGCCATTTCCTGATTTCCTTGCGCTCAGACAGACTAGGCAGTCGCGCCCTTTTCTCTGAGGACGACCTCTTCCTTGACGCTCTTGGGAACGCGCTCGTAACACTTGAAATGCATGCTGAAGTTCGCTCGACCCTGCGTGTTCGAGCGCACATCCGTCGCGTACCCGAACATCGCCGACAACGGCACGCGGCACGTGATGATCTTCAAGCCATCGCGCGTATCGAGGTTCTCGATACGGCCGCGACGGCTGTTGATATCCGAGATCACGTCACCCATGTACTCCTCGGGCACGACGACCTCAAGATCCATGATGGGCTCCATGAGCTCTGGACCAGCCTTCTTGACGGCGTCCTTGAACGCCATACTGCCGGCGATCTTGAAAGCCACCTCGGAGGAGTCGACATCGTGGAACGAGCCGTCGTACAGGACAGCGCGCACGCCCTCGAGTTCGAAGCCCGCTACCGGACCAGTCTCCATCGCCTCACGAATACCCTGCGCCGTCGGCTTGATGAACTCCTTCGGAATCGAGCCGCCCCGAATCCGATCCACGAACTCGAACTTCTGCCCTTCTTCCGGCGCGATCGGCTCGATCTCGATCAGCACGTGCCCGAACTGACCGCGACCGCCACTCTGGCGCACGAAACGGCCCTCGCCCTTCGCCGGGCGGGTAATGGCCTCGCGATAAGCGACCTGAGGAGCACCGACATTGGCCTCGACACTGAACTCGCGCATCATGCGATCGACGAGAATCTCGAGATGAAGCTCGCCCATGCCGGAGATAATCGTCTGCCCGGTCTCTTCGTCGCGATGCACCTTGAAGGTCGGATCCTCACGCTGAAGCTTGCCGAGCGCCTCCGCCAGCTTCTCGCTGTCGGCACGAGTCTTGGGCTCGATCGCCATCGAGATGACCGGCTTGGTGAACTCCATCGACTCGAGCAAGACCGGGGCGTCGGGCGAACAGATAGTGTGGCCGGTCGAAACCGTTTTCAGGCCCACGGCCGCAGCAATATCACCCGCGAAGACCTGCCTGATCTCCTCGCGCTTGTTCGCATGCATCTTCAGCAGACGCCCGATGCGCTCGCGCTTGCCGGTAGTCGAATTGACCACAGTCGCGCCAGCCTCGAGAACACCCGAGTACACACGGAAGAACGCGAGTTGACCAACAAACGGGTCGGTCATGATCTTGAACACCAACGCCGAGAACGGCTCCGTGTCACAGGCCGGCCGCTCGATCGCGACTGCTTCGTCGTCAGGGTCGACACCCTGGATCGCCTTTACGTCGACAGGCGAGGGCAGATAGTCGATCACCGCGTCAAGCAGAGGCTGAACGCCCTTGTTCTTGAAGGCGGATCCGGCCAGAACCGGCGTGACGGCAAGGTCGAGCGTGCCCTGCCGCAATGCGGCGATCAGCTCCTGCTCGGTGACCTCTTCGCCGCCGAGATACTTCTCGAGAATGGCGTCATCAATCTCGCTGGCAGCCTCGATGACCCTCTCGCGAGCCGCCTCAACCGCCGCCAGCTGATCATCAGGAATCTCCTCGAGGACAGGTTCGGCGCCCAGGTCCTCGCTCTTGTAGCGAAGCGCCTTCTGCCGCACGACATCGAGCACCCCGATGAGCTGGTCTTCACTACCCCAGGGCAGCACGACGGGCACAGGGTTGGCCCGAAGCCGATCAACCATCATCTGCATGCAGCGATCGAAGTTGGCACCGACGCGGTCCATCTTGTTGACGAACGCGATGCGCGGCACCTTGTACTTGTTGGCCTGACGCCAGACGGTCTCACTCTGCGGCTCGACGCCGCCGACGGCATCGAAGACCGCCACCGCACCGTCAAGGACGCGCAGCGACCGCTCCACCTCGGCCGTGAAATCCACGTGGCCCGGCGTATCAATGATGTTGACTCGATAGTCGTCCCAGAAACAGGTAGTCGCCGCCGACGTAATGGTGATGCCGCGCTCCTGCTCCTGAACCATCCAGTCCATCTCGGCGGCACCATCGTGCACTTCACCGATCTTATGGGTGATCCCGGTGTAATAAAGAACGCGCTCAGTCGTCGTCGTCTTACCGGCATCAATGTGGGCCATGATGCCGATATTGCGAGTCTTAGCGAGCGATACCTTGCGAGACACTGTCAGCAGCTCCTACTACGCACTACCAGCGGTAGTGTGCGAAAGCCTTGTTAGCCTCCGCCATACGGTGTGTATCTTCGCGCTTCTTCACGGCCGCCCCGCGACCATTGGAAGCGTCCAAAAGCTCGTTGCACAGGCGCTCGTCCATCGTGCGCTCGCCACGCCTGCGCGCAGCGTCGATGATCCAGCGCATGGCCAGCGAGGTGCGACGGCGGGGATAGACCTCCACCGGCACCTGATAGGTCGAACCACCAACACGGCGGGACTTCACTTCAAGGGCGGGACGAACGTTGTCCATCGCCTGCTTGAACATGCCCAGCACGTCCTCTTCGCTCGACTTCTCACGAAGCCGATCGAGCGCACCGTAGACGGCGCGCTCCGCGATGCTCTTCTTACCGTCGAGCATCAGGTGGTTGATGAACTTCGACAGCAACCGACTGTCATATTGACCGTCCGGCTTCACTTCGTGACGGCGGACCTTAACGTCTTTTCGCGGCATGTCTTCACTCCGCTACGGCCGCGCACGGCGCCCGCCAGCAGTACACAAATCACCCGACTGTTGCCGGAAAAGCAAGGAATCAGCCGACAGAAGAGCCGGCGAGGCAATCAGGGATCAGGACTTAGGGCGCTTCGCCCCGTACTTGGACCTTCCCTGCTTGCGGCCGTCTACGCCCGATGCGTCGAGAGTGCCGCGAATGATGTGATAACGAACCCCAGGAAGATCCTTCACTCGGCCGCCACGAATCAGAACGATGGAATGCTCCTGCAGGTTGTGACCGATCCCACCGATGTAGGACGTCACCTCCATGCCGTTCGTAAGGCGGACACGTGCCACCTTTCGCAACGCCGAGTTCGGCTTCTTGGGGGTCGTCGTATACACACGGGTGCACACACCTCGACGCTGCGGACACCTTTGCAGGGCCGGGCTCGAAGTCTTGTGGGCAGTCCGCTTACGCCCCTTCCTTACCAACTGGTTGATGGTAGGCAAAGTACCTCTCAACCTCTCCGGGTTATCCCGCCGCAGGCATTACGATCCCCTGACAGCCACA
>JAJCXT010000088.1 GCA_029263295.1 Acidobacteriota bacterium
AGACCGGGATTCTCGAACGGTCCGCCTCGAGGTGGGCACCACGAAGAACTCCGACGGGCGAACGCTCCCCTACGATCTGCTCCCCGAGCTGGTCGAGGTAATCGAAGCGGCCTGGCAGGAGCACGAACGGCTGGCCGCCGCCGGCACGCTCTGCCCCTACGTGTTCCACCGGCACGGGAAACGGATCGAGGGCTTTCGAAAGGCTTGGAAGTCGGCCTGCAAAGCCGCAGAATGTCCCGGCAAGCTACTCCACGATTTCAGGCGGACAGCAGTCCGCAACCTAGTCCGCGCAAACGTCCCGGAGAAGACGGCCATGGCGATAACTGGCCACAAGACACGGTCGGTATTCGACCGCTACGACATCGTCGATGAGGCCGATCTGAGGGCCGCTTTAGGGCTCCTTTCGGACACCATAGGGACAAAAAAGGGACAATCGGCTCAGTCTGGCCGAGTAGCGGAGTTCGCGCCGGCGGCGAAATCTGCTGCAAACACAGGCTGAAACTACATACGCGCCCGTAGCTCAGTTGGATAGAGCAGCGGACTTCTAATCCGCAGGTCGAGGGTTCGAATCCTTCCGGGCGCGCCTTTTCTCCTTTGTCAGAGCGCGCGGACGGTTCTCCGGAGCCAGGCGACCATACGATCGCGGAGTTCGCTTCCGATATCTAGACCGTCGACTCGTTCCAGCAGCAGATCGTGCTCTATGAGGTGATCCGCCAATAGGATCTGGACGAAGTCTCGGTCTTTGTCTCGATAGGCGGCAAGCTTGCTGGCAGCGAGGTCATGGACTTCGAGGCACAGGCCGGTACAGCCGGTGGTGCATCCGGGTAGCTGCCAAGAACTGCCTGTGAGCCGAAGACCCAGAGCTCGGTGTCATCGGCAATGTCGCAAGCTGCCCGGATCGCATGCTCTAGCTCGTCGCGGGTCACGGAGCCTTCTCCTCGAGTTCGCGCCTCTGATCTTTGGCCAGCACCGGCAGGAATGGCGAACTCTGCCGCAGCCGCTCCGCCCGCGGAGTGCTCGACTTCACGAACGTCGCCAGGCGCGGAAGGGAGTAGGTATCGAGTACGGACCGCCACTCGCGCAGGTCCGCATCCGCCATGCCTGGCCCCTGCTCGAGCAAGCGGTCGATCCACTCCTTGGCCTTCGGCACCAGAGTCGGGTCTCTCTCGATCATGGACGACACCAGCTTCGCTCTTTCGTGGGCACGCGCGTCGAGGGCAGCGTGTGAGCCGTCTGGAGTCACGGCAGACCGGCTGCTCCTGGTGGCCGACAATGGCGTGCCGGCTATGAGTTGCTCAACGGGCGGACGCTGATCGGGCAGATCGGCGACCGTGTAGCCAGCGAGCTCAATCGTCAACTCGAACTCGCGTTCGACCTCGGCCAACTGCTGCCTCAGATCGCGAAGGTACGGCCCGAGTTCCCGGGGCGAGTGGAGCACTCCCACGGTCATCGAGGCGCCAGGTTCCACGGGTGAGTCCTGTATCCACACAGATCGCGGCGCGGGTGCCGACCGTTCCGCTACTTCGCGCAGTCTGCGCACGAGTTCGTGGTGTCGTCGACTTTCCGCATCGTACAGAGCGACTATGGCAGTCCCGAGTCGGGTGGCGCGATTGAGTTCGTACTGGAAGCTGCGCCCCGTGCCCTTCCGGAGTACGACTCCGGCGGCCACGAGCTTCGGCATCGCCTTGTGCACGCCCGGCGCCGAGATCTTCGCGCGCAAACCGATCTCGGTCGCACCCGCGGGCCCACCCGCCAGCGCAAGGTAGCGCAGGATCCGCACATGGGACTCGGCCCGACGAACACTCGCTACCTCTCACTCTCGGACGGGGCCAGCGTCGCGCCAACAACCGCGACATTGTCGCCGATCCGCCTATGCGGCGGGATCTTGTGGCCGGATCGCGAGTTCCAGACCCAGCGCCTTCAGAATCCCAACGAGACTCGACAGGCGCGGATTGCCGTCGTCCGACAGCATGCGGTAGAGGCTTTGCCGGTTCAGCTCCGTGGCCTTCGACATCGCTCCGAGTCCTCCGCTTGCATCGGCTACGTTGCGCAGAGCAAGGAGAAACAGTTCGGGGTGGTCCGGGTCTATCGAGGCCGCGAGGTACTCCGCGGCGAGAGCCGGCTCCCGGAGCTGTTCTCGGAGAAGACCTCCATAGTCAGTCGTGGTGCTCTTGCCGATGCTCATCTTCCCGATACTCCCGCCATAGGCGTCGCGCCTTCGCCAGGTCCCGGCGCTGACTCCGTTTGGTGCCCGCAAGAACAATCACGATCCGGCCGCCGCTCTCACCGAAGTAGATGCGAATACCGGGACCGTAGTGCAACCGCAGCTCGGCGATTCCGGATCCCACAAGCTTCCAGTCTCCGCGGAGCCCGTGCCGCAGCCGGTCGATCCGGGCAAGAACCACGGCTCGGGCCGGCGGATACGCCATGCGTGCCAACCACTCCTCGAATGGCATCCGGCCCGCACGATCGACCAGAATCCGGATCTCCTGCTCGCGTGTCTCGATAACGACTGTCGCCTATATACGACAAAGAGTCAACAGCGTCTCCCTGCATACTGTCTAGACGGTCACGCTGCAGGGTCTTGGGCCGGGCGTGCCGGTTGCGACGCTGTCACTACGCCGGCGCCGCGCCGGGCCAGCACAGATCTTCTACCTCGTAATGCATCACCGTGTCGGGCATCTCGAGCAGGTACTCCTCATCCTCCGGGTAATAGACGGCCGTATCGGGATCGGGCCCGGCGAAGGCCTCGATCGCTTGGAGGTCGGGCCACAGCGACAGCACCATCACCGCTACCCGGCCATCGCCCAGGTCGCGCGTCATCACGCTGGAGGCGATGTTGCCGGGCGTGGTGCGGTGCGCGATCACTCCCGTGGCCTCCACGTAGCTCACATAGTCGGCGGCGCGGTCGCGCGGCACGGTTCCTTCCCACAGACGAGCAATCATCGGGATCTCCTTGTTGGTTGGATGGACTCGGGCCCGCCGTCGGGTGGGACGCACGAGGATCAGGGCAACACCGAACAGGATCGTCGCCATCGCCAATCCCAGTTGCGGAGTGAGCGCCTCGCCCGCAACCAGGGCCCCGAGCAGAGTGGCGATCACTGGATTCACGAAGGCGTGGGTCGAGAGGGTGGCCGGCTCCATTCGGCGCATCAGCCACACGTAGGCAAGGCTCCCGGCAAGCGAGCCACCCAGCGTCAGGTACGCCAAGGCACCGAGGGTCGCCGGCGTGAAGGCCGCAAGTTCCACGCGCCCGAACTCGCCCGTGGCGAGGGCAGCCAGGGCAGAGGTCACACCGCCAGCCACCAGATAGCGGGCGGAAGCGTTAACCGGGTCGGCCGTATTCCCATGGTGTCGCGCCAACACCGTGCCCAACGCCCAGGTCGCCGCTGCGGCGGAGATGACCGCCGCGCCGAACACATCGAGACGCTCACCAGGCAACAGCGACCATGGTGCGGCCAGCAATCCCACGCCCAGGAATCCGAACGCGAGCCCAGCGACAATGCGCCGCGTCGGGCGAGGCCCCTCTCCGAGCAACCACGCGAGTCCCACCAGCCACATCGGAATCGTCGCATCGATCACGGCAGCCACGCCCGAAGGCACCGTCAGCATCCCGAGCATCAGGAGACCGTACCCGCCGGTGAACAGAAGCAGGCCGGGCAGGATCGCGTGGCGCCACGGAAGCGCCGGGCCGGAACCGCGCACCATCGACAGCATCAGGCCCGCTGCCAGCGCGCGGATCGCGGTGACGGTCATCGGCGGAAGCTGCCCCACGGCGAAGCGGCCCGCCAGGAACGTCGAGCCCCACACGAAGTAGACGACGAACAGCGCTGCGATCAGCGTGATGCGCTCCCGTCTCGACGGGCACGGACGAAGAAGATGTGTCATTGGAGGTCACAACAGGTAAGATTCTTCCGAATTCGATCAGTATCAAGAAAGATTCTACTTACCAGGTTCGCGAGACGCAAGTTTCATCTCGCCTTAGGAGTCTCGGCCGCATGATCGACGACACAGACCTTGCCGTACTGAAGATTCTTCAGAAGGACGCGCGCACGACCAACGCGGCCATCGCACGCGAGGTCGGCATGGCCGAGTCGGCCACCCTGGGCCGGCTGCGCCGCCTGGAGGAGCGCGGAATCATCCAGCGCTACGAGGCGCGGGTCGATCCCGCCGCCGTGGGTCTCGGCCTGCTCGCGTTCGTGGCCGTCCGCTCCACCGAGCCCGCCGGCAGCACAGCGGTGGCCGAGCAACTCGCCGCCCTCCCCGAGGTGCTCGAGGTCCACCACGTGGCGGGCGAGGACTGCTACCTCACCAAGGTCCGCGCCGCCGACCCCGAGAGCCTGGGCCAACTCCTGCGCCGCAGCTTCGGGGCCATCCCCGAAATCGTCTCCACCCGCACCACGATCGCGATGGAAACGGTGAAGGAAACGAGTGCGCTGCCCTTGGCCGGGCGCGAGACAAACGAGGGTTAGCCGTTGAGAATCCGCCGACGCGATTTCCTGCGCGGTTCATTGCTGACCGGGGCCGCTGGCGCGCTCGGCACAGTCACCCCCGAGCGTGAGGCCGGCGCTTCGTTGCTCTCCGCCCAGAGCAACGCAGCGGAGATCTACGCCGTGGCGCTCCGTTGCGAATCGTTCCGCGACCCACTCGGCATCGACTCCGCGCGGCCACGGTTGAGCTGGCGGCTTCAGCCGACGCACCCCGACGCACGCGGACTGCGGCAGATGGCGTATGAGGTTCGCGTGGCGAGCACGCCCGAGATTCTCGAGGGCCGCGGTGATCTGTGGGACAGCGGCTTCGTCGAGTCTGCCGAGCAGTTGGAGATCGAGTACGACGGTGAACCGCTCACGAGTGGTCTCGGCTGCCACTGGAAAGTGCGCGTGTGGGATGGCGCCGGCAACAACTCGCCATGGAGCATGCCGGCGCATTGGGAGATGGGCCTGCTTGGCGAATCGGACTGGCACGGCGACTGGATCGACGCCGGCGAACCGGAGCCTGCTTCCCGGGCCGAGTTCTACGCGGACCATCCGGCGCCGCTGCTGCGCCGCGAGTTCGAGCTCACCAAACCCGTCGCCCGCGCGCGCCTGTACGCGGCCGGGCTCGGCTACTACGAGCTGCGGCTCAACGGCGACAAGGTGTCCGACCACGTGCTCGACCCTGCGTGGACGAGCTTCGCCAAGCGCGTGCCCTACACGAGCCACGACGTCACGGCGATGCTACGGCCCGGTGGCAACGGGCTCGGCGCGATGCTCGGCAACGGCTGGTTCAATCCGCTACCGCTGCAGATGTGGGGTCGCATCAACATCCGCGAGCATCTGGTAACCGGGCAGCCGCGTCTCATCGCGCAGCTGCGGATCGATTACGAGGACGGCACCAGCGAGTCGATCGGGACGGACGACAGCTGGACCCACCACCCGGGGCCGATCATGCGCAACAGCGTGTACCTGGGTGAGGCGTACGACGCGCGCGAGGAACAACCCGGCTGGGATCTTCCCGATTTCGATGCTGACGCCTGGCTGCCCGCCGTATCGGTGGCTGACCGGCCCGGGCCCACGCCGCTCGGGCCGCTGCAGTCGCAGGCCGTGGAGCCCATCCGCATCACCGATCGGCTGCGGCCAGTGCGAGTTACGGAGGTCAGCCGCGGCACGTTCATCTTCGACATGGGACAGAACTTCGCCGGCTGGGCCCGACTGCGCGTGAAGGGGCCGCGCGGCACGCGCGTGCGGATGCGCTTCGGCGAACTGCTCTACCCCGACGGCACACTCAACCCCATGACGGCCGTCGCCGGACAGATCAAGGGCGCCAATGCCGACGGCACCCCGCGCGGCGGACCTGGGGCGCCGCCCGTGGCCGAACAGATCGACAGCTACATCCTGTCGGGCGACGGGGTGGAGACCTACACGCCGCGCTTCACCTTCCACGGCTTCCGCTACGTGGAGGTGACCGGCTTCCCCGGGCAGCCCGATGCGGACGCCATCGAGGGCCTGCGTCTGAACACCGACGTCGACCATACCGGCAGCTTCTCGAGCTCGGACGGCACCCTGAACCGGATTCAGGAGATGGTGCAGTGGACGCTGCTGAGCAACCTGTTCAGCGTGCAGTCCGACTGCCCCGCCCGTGAGAAGTTCCAGTACGGCGGCGACATTGTCGCCACCAGCGAGATGGCCACCCTCAACTACGACTTCGCCAACCTGTACGCCAAGACCGTGCGCGATCACGCCGACGCGGTGCAGGGCGACGCCGCGCGTGGCGAGGGCTGGATTACCGAGACCGCGCCGTTCGTGGGCATCTCGGCGGACAACTACGTGAGCGATGCCGGGCCCATCGGCTGGGGCCTCGCCCATCCCCTGCTGGTGGCGCAGCTGTACCAGTACTACGGCAACCGCCGCATCGTGCGGGAGCAATACGACGTGGCCCGCCGCTGGGTGGACCTGTACGCCGACCACGCCGACGGCTACATCGTCGAGCGCGGGCTGAGCGACCACGAGAGCCTCGATCCCAAGCCCGTCGAACTGACGGCCACGGCGCACTATCTACAGGCGGCACGCCTGGTCGGCCGGTTGGCGCAGATCCTCGGCAAAGCCGAAGACCAGACCCGCTTCGAGGCGCTGGCCGCCAACATCGAAGACGCGTTCGTCGAGCGCTTTCTGGTGCCCGGGACGGGTGTCTTCGATACCGGCACCCAGGCGTGTCAGGCCACCGCCCTCACCATGGGCGTCGTGCCCGAGGAGGAGCGCAAGGCGGCCATCGCCCGCATGGTCGATCAGGTTGTGGTCGAGCACGGCGGCCATGTGGCCACCGGAATCTTCGGCACCAAGTACCTGCTCGAACAACTCACCCGCGCCGGCCACGCCGATGTGGCCTTCGACATGGTGAAGAAGACCAGCTTCCCCGGCTGGGGCCACATGCTCGAGCGCGGCGCCACGACCCTCTGGGAGCACTGGGAGTACAGCGACAACACCTACTCGCACAACCATCCAATGTTCGGCTCGGTGAGCGAGTGGTTCTTCAAGGGCATCGGCGGCATCCGCCCGCACGAGGAGGCGGTCGGATTCGACCGCTTCTATGTGGAGCCGAACCCGGTGGGCGATGTGAGCTGGGCCCAGACCGAGATCCGCGGCGCCCGCGGCCGCATCGAGAGCAACTGGTACCGCGAGAACGGCGAGCTACACATGACGGTCCAGGTGCCGGTCAACGCCCGCGCCCAGATCCGCGTGCCTACCACCGATGCCGCCGGGGTGACCGAGGGCGGAAGCCCCGCGGGCGAGGCGGCTGGTGTTAGAGCCCTGGCGTCCGACCCGGGCTATGCGCGCTTCCTCGTCGGCTCGGGAACCTACCGGTTCGTGGCGCCGTACAAGTAGAAGCCGGTTCAACTTGGCGGGGCTCGACCGACGCCCGGCCCCCTGCAGGTTGCCGCATGCACGCCCGCTTCGTCAGCTTCATCCGAGCAGGGCTTCCACTACGGCGAGCAGCACATCAGACACCGCACCGAAAACGATCCCTACCACCCGCATCACTTGGTCGTAGGCCGCCAGGAATAGGAAGACCGCGATGTACATGACCGGTGTTTCGCCCAGGAGTCGGTGCACTCCTCTGCCCATGTGGGAGAGGAAGCTCGAAATCCTATCCACGATGTTCACCCGAGGTCGCTCAGCAAGAACTAGCAGCGGCTTCACATTCTCGAGACTTCCCCGCGGGCAATTGGGACATTCTGCCGGTACAAGCCGAACTTCGGCTGAGTACCATTGGAACGCCCCCTGAACCCGCAGCAGGTCGACAGGAAACTTCTCGTCGCACGACAGGCAGGATGCCTCGAACTCCCCCTGCACCCAGTGTCCCGCCCGAGTGGGCTCGACAACCGTCGCCCGTCCCGCTGGCACTGCCAAGAACCTCAAGAACGACACTTGGTCAGTCACCCCGCCGTTTGGCACGCTCCCGGGCCAGCAGTGAGTCAGCAATCGGGATAGGGCCGGATAGAATTCGACTATGGGGAGAATATCCAGAAACAGACCATCCCGCATGGCTGTACCGAGGTTACATAGCAGTAAAGCGTGCGCCAGAAAGGTGGCGGCCTATGATTCGTAATCAGTAGATTCTGGGTTCGACCGCACGAGGAGGCCGTCGGATTCGACCGCTTCTATGTGGAGCCGAACCCGGTGGGTGATGTGAGCTGGGCCCAGACCGAGATCCGCGGCGCCCGCGGCCGCATCGAGAGCAACTGGTACCGCGAGAACGGCGAGCTGCACATGACGGTCCAGGTGCCGGTCAACGCCCGCGCGCAGATCCGCGTCCCGACCACCGCCGCCACCCAGGTGACTGAGGGCGGAGTTCCCGCGGACGAGGCGCCTAGCGTTCGGGCCCTAACGTCCGACCCGGGGTATGCGCGCTTCCTCGTCGGCTCGGGGACCTACCGGTTCGTGGCGCCCTACCGCTAGGAGCTGATCACCTTGGCGGGACCTTTCGCTGGGTCCTATGGAGGTGATTCAGCTTGGCTGGAGAAGCCGCGGGCTGGCCGTCGGGATCGTCGCGCAGCAGCGTGGCCGCGCCCCAGAGATAGGACGCGAGCTCCTTCTGTGAGAGGTGGTCGCTCATGGCGCGGCCTTGGCGGAATTCGCCAGTGGCTTTGCCGCTTCCGCCAGAAGGCGCTGGCCAGCAGCTCTGAACTCATCCAGCGTCGGCGGCCTGGACGTGAGGAGCCCATAAACGCACGTGTGCAGCGCTTGCTCCAGGTCGGTCTCGCTGTGCAGAAGCTCCTCGAGCCCGCTGCCCACGCGCTCAGCAATTCCCTGCCAGTCCTCGGGAAACCGAGTTTGCAGTGCGTCTCGCCACTGGGCGGGCCAGTCAAGCAAGGCGTCCTCGTCTGCCGCAAGCGCCAGACTCGCGATCGCGACCACGCGGCCCAGGTCCTTGTTGCCGCGCTTGATCTCTGGTCGGCCCGCGAACCCAGCCGACATGACCTGAGCCCCTATCTGCGGATGCTCGAGTAAGTTCGCCAAGGCCATCATCTCAGGACGGGCGACCGAGATACCTAGCTGCGTCTGGATCGGTTTGTAGTCCGTCAGCGACAGGAATCTGAAACTGCAGAGACCGAAATCGCCGCGTTCAGTCCGGAGCCGGACCCACCGCCTCCCCTCATCCGCCGGAGAGTCAGGAACCGTAAGTAGCTCGATGAACCACTCTGAGCTTCCGGGCGGCTGCAATCGAACGGCCGGCAGTTCGTCATCTGGAGTTGTCGCGGTACCGGGCTTCGCCCAATCGGCTCCGCCCCTAACACTCCAGCCGCGGGCGATAAGACGGTTAGTGATCTCGATGCCAGCATCGACGGCTTTCCCTCGCGGTGAAAGCAAGCAGTCGGCGTCCTTCGTGCGCACAACCATCTCGGCCTGCTCGGCGAAGTAGTGGTACCCCACCGCCAAACTTCCGATCACGATCAGAAGCTCTCTGCAGTCTGTCGGTACCGCGTCCGCGATCTCGCGCAGGACATCCGCAGGCGACACAGCGGCCAGTGCGTGCCCATCATCGACCATCGGCGGCCGCACGTTCGCTCGTTAGATGCGCCTGCAGCTCCATGCCCTGGGTGTCGAGCCCCGCCTCATAGAGGTCTGCGAGGCATTCGATCGGATCTGCCCATAGGGTGCCCGAATCACCGCGACGGAACAGAGGCTCGGCGCGTCGAACGAAATGGATGGCCACGCGAGGCTTGGCGTCACTCGACTCGGCTCGAACTAGAGCTGCATCGAGGTGCTCGATGAAGTCGAGGTCGGTGTGAGTGCCAGGGCTGTGGACGCACAGGTCCAATCGAGGCGCACCCACTATGTCGAGCTGGGGACAGTAGTGCTTCGCGCCCATCGTGCCGCCAACCGCGATGTCCTCTCGCCCAAGGTTCCGGAGACGACGAAGCATCGACTCGGGAGACCGCGGATGGCCTGATCGATCCACATAGTCGGTGGTCGCGCGGGCAGTGCGTGACGTAGCTATGAAGCGTGCCCAGGCTTCGGCGGGGAACCGGTTCAGCTGAAAACGGCGGTCTTCGCGCCGATCCACTGCGGGTCCGAGTTTCTCCAGCATCGCGGCCACGGTTCGATAGTTGCACCCGACAACCCGAGCTACCCAGTCCGCCGTCATCTGTCCTTCGCCCGTCACCCATTGGTGGAGGACAACGCGCAAGACCTCAGACTGTTTGTCTGGCCGCGGTAGCGAGAAAGGCAATCGGCCGGACGCTTCGGCCTCGCGCCGCAAGGTCTCCAGGTCAGAAGGTTCAATGCCGGACGGAGCACCGCTGATCTCACCATCCCGAACGGTGATAAGGCGAAGCCGCTCGCCAATCTCTGGACGCAGCGCTGTTTCGAAGACTCGCATCTCGTCCGCAAGCGAGGCATCGCTGACGCGTGGATCGACGAGAACGAGGTAGGCCGTCTTGTCTTCCCATTCAGTGAGGCCCCTAAGAAGCTGGGCTAGTGCGTTTCGGAGCGTTCTGATCGCGGACAGCCCGTGCTTGATCTCACCGAAACTACTTTCGGTAACGAAATCAGGCCGATAGGCCCCTCGACTGCGTTCGTGAGTACGTTTCATTCTAACTACAAGTCTAGGTCAATAAATTGTAGTTGCAAGTCATTATTGTAGTTGCAGGTCATTACTGCAGTTGCAAGTCAACTCTCGACCGGTCTCGGCGATCGCCACTCAGTTGCATTACAACGAGATATTCGCCGGTCGGAACGCAGGCGCGCATAGACCCCAGGTCGAGGGTTCCGCTACTCCGAGCGCAGGGCCGCTACCGGATCTACGCGCACAGCGCGACGTGTGGGGAGCCAGGTGGCCAGGGCTCCCGAGCTCAGCATGACGACGACCACCGTCGCCAGGGTCAAAGGGTCGGTCGTCTCGATGCCAAACAGCAGGCTCTGCAGGAAGCGGTCGAGCACCAGGGGCAAACTGATCGATGCCGCCTGACCAGTCGTCGGCACGAGCTCAAACTTGGGACCGGAAGATGCGCGGCCGGGATCGAGATCGACCGCCGAGTAGACGATCTCGTCCATCGG
This sequence comes from Acidobacteriota bacterium, assembly GCA_029263295.1. Classification (GTDB taxonomy): domain Bacteria; phylum Acidobacteriota; class UBA890; order UBA890; family WLXD01; genus WLXD01. The sequence continues at coordinate 11,037 of JAJCXT010000088.1, forward strand.
GACCGAAACGGGTTCGCCGGCCACCTCGAGGGTCAACACGACGTTCCGCAGGTCGGGGGTCGAATCCTTCCGGGCGCGCCTTTCTGGGATCTGGAACTCGCCAAGTCGAGATAGTAGGGTCTGAATATCCAGAATCGCACTATCGCTCCGCCTTTCGAGGGAGGGACTCGGGTGCCGATTGGCGGCTCCACCAGACAACACGACGAGCGCGTCGCGTCGAAGCGGCTGACGCTGTCGATCCTGGGCATCGTCTGCGCCATCTCGCTGCAGTGCTTCAATCCCCCCGCGGCGCTGGGTCAGCAGATCCAGGGTCGGCGCCTCGACGATATCGTCATTGTCGCGCGATTCCACGACGGGTACTGGGACTGGTATCACGACTACCTGGAGCGGCGTGACGAGCAGCGGCAGCGGACCACCGAGATCCGCATCCAGCTGAGCATCATCGCCGCCGAGAGGAAGAAGCTGCGGGCGGAGTGGCTGAGATTTCTCTACCTCGAGAACCAGCTCACCTCCAGGAGCGCGTACGACCCAGGGTGGGCGAACTTCTGGCAGGCATACATCGGCGTCGCCGCCGCTACTCCTCTCGCCTCCGAGCGTCTGCTCGATGCCGAGGAGCGGCGCGCCTCTGGATTGCTCACCGACGAGGTGCGCAGCGAGATCGACGATGTGGCCTTCCGCTGGTCTGCTGGGTTCTGGGGTGCCCCTCTGGCACCCGACTCCCTCGCCGGGGCACAGCTCGAGGCCTCCTATCAGGGAGAGCGCGATATCCGTCGGACCCAGATCAATCAATGGAAGGAAACGCAGCAGGAGCTGATAGCAGAGGCCGAGCGGCTAAACCGAGCCCTGGCGGCGAAGTGTGCGGAACAGAAGGAGAAGTCCGGCGACAAAAGGCCGTGGCTCACCGCGGAGGCCGAGCGCTTGGAGGACGAGCTCCCCATCCTCAGGGTGCTGCTGTTCGATGCGGCCCGTTGGTACCTGCCTGACGAGTTGCCGAGGCTCATAGAGGAACTCGATCTCGACAATCGCGCCACCGAGGAGATCGCTGCGCTGATGCGGGCAAAGGTGCACATTGCCCGTGCCGCCACCGACGAAGAGCGGATCTGGCTGCAGATGACGTCGCCGCGCCAGTCCCCGCCCGATCCGGTGCTCATCATGGCTTCTCGCACCGCGCGTCTCGAGGCCATCATCAACCTTCGGCGTGTGCTCGAGCTCAACCCCGACAATGCCGACGCACGCGGCATGCTCATGCAGGTGGAGCTATGGTGGCTGCGCGAGATCTCGTCCAAGCTCGACCTCGAACGACGCGCGAGTCTCACCGCCTTCCGCCAGTACATCTCTGCGCGCGGTTTCTACACGGACCAGCCCAAGGACTGGACCGAGGACCTCTACGAGGTCAGCGCGGCCCTCTGGGGACTCGGGCCCATCGCGCTCACGGCTGGGCTGCCTGGGATCAACGTCGCGGCCGCCCGGGCCACCGAACTCGATGTCACGCAGACTCAGGCCGCCCGGAATCAGGTGACGATGCTGTACATCATGCGCCTGGTGAAGAACGGCGTGCCCATCAGCGAGATACCCACGCTGACACGCGAGCGGCTTGCCGAGCGGATGACCCTGCACACGGCCGACGGTCGCAAGCTGCCGCAGAGCAAGGCCGGCCGAGTTGTTCAGGACATTCGTCAGACGTTCTCCGAGCTTGCCGACTTGCGCCAGCTCGCGAGCACCGATGCCGAGTACTTCGTCGAGGACGTGAACCTCGCCTTCGGTGCTGGCTACTACGCGCCGGTCGATCCCACTTACACCTGGTACGAGAGCTTCGGCGACCTCCTCAACGTCCACAACGTCGCCTTCCTGTGGGGGCCGGGCTCCATCGTGAAGATGAACGGCAGGCTGGCGAGCGTCGAAATGCTCGACAGCGCCGCAATCCAGGCCGCCGAACAGGCCGGGCAGCTCTTCACCGGGCGCCAGGCGTTCCTCAGCCTGACGCGCCTCGATCGCCTCGCCGAGACGGTCGCCGCGACGAGTGTCGGGAAACGCTGGGCCAATGCAGTAGCCGCTGACAAGGCCGCCCGGCAGGGACTGACGGCGATCAGCACGGGTGCCGACCTCGGCGCCCGGCTTTCATCGGCCGTGGTCCTGTACTCGGGCGCCACCTATCTGGGGCAACGAGCGGGAATCCCGGGCTCGGCGCTCCTGGTCGAGTTGCTTGGCGAGATCGGTCCGGGCCAACTGGTCGCGGATGTCGTAGGCCGCGCCGGGCTCCCCGTGGACGAACTCGCCGACCGTCTCGACGAGTTCGGCGAGTTCCTGGTACGCCAGCAGGATCAGCTGGCCCCAAGCCGGCAGCTGGTCGACGAGTTGTCCGAAATCGCCGAAGAAATGAGCGAGGAAGCCCTGGACGCGGGCCGCCAGGGCACGATGCAACAGCGACTCGGCGAGATCGTCGAGCAGCTGGAAGACCAGGGCGCGACCCGGCCGGCGGGATCGATCGTAGGCCCGATCGACGAGGCGGCGACCGGTGCCGCCGAGGCCCTGCGAAATGGAGATGTCGCGGAGGCGCGGAAGGCGCTCGCGGGCGCCGCGGACCTGGCCGAAGCGGCGGGAAATCGGCTCGACGAGGCGAGAAGGCTCACCGACGATGCCATCGCCAGGCTGGATGCGGCTGCGGGGGCACCACCCATGAGGGTCATTGCCGCCGACGAGATGCCGACCGTGCGTCAACTCTACGACCAGGGTCCCGGCGAGAAGTTTTGGCGCCCGGACCTATACAGCCAAAGTGGTCCGGGGCGGAGCCTGCAGCTTGGTGACGAGGCGATCCGCGATGGCAACCTGGAGGCTGCCGCCGAGCACTTCCGGGCCGCCCGCCGCGAGGTCTACCAGAGCCGCAATGTCGGGAGTTTGCGACGACAACTCGATCACGCGGAGAGCCGGCTCGACCTGGTGGTCAACGCGCAAAGAGCAGGAGACGACCTCGCCGACCTGCGGCGATCGATCCCGCCCAGCAACGCGACCTCGGACATCGACGACGCGAGCGTGGCTCAGGCACTCGACAATCTGGACGCCGGCAGGGCAGCCGGAACGGCGGAGAACGTGGGTGGCGCCAACCCCGTCCACGTAACGCACGATAACGCTGGCAATGCCTACTACGTGAAGCAGATTGTCCCGGAAGCAGGAAACCCTCTCACGCAGAACCTGACTCCCGACGACATCGAGAAGATCCTGGCTACGGAAGCGGCGGGTGCCACGCTCGCCCAACGAGTAGGGCTCAATGCCGCCGGCGCTCGCTACGATCCGCAACGTGGCGTGCTGATCTCCCGGGCGATTCCCTCCGACAGTGCGGTGGCGGGCACGCTAGCGAGCAGGCCGGAGCACGTCACCCTGGCCCTCAAGAAGGAATACGCCAAGCAGCGACTCTTCCGCGCGTGGCTGGGGGACTCGGATGGTCACCTCGGCAACATGATCATCGGAGACGATGGCCTGCTGTACCTGCTCGACTTCGACCAGGCCGTGCTGAGTGGCACAACGAGCCGGCAAATCCAGGGAACGGCCGGTCAAAGCGAGCGGGATCTCCTGGAGGGCACCGTCTGGAGCTGGAGCTTCGTAAGACCCGAGC
>JAJCXT010000089.1 GCA_029263295.1 Acidobacteriota bacterium
GCCAGGTTCCGGTTGAGTGGCGAACGCGCGCTGGTCGAGCGGGCCGAGCAGCGCGGCCGCGGCGGCGCGCAGCGCGGTGCCGTCGAGGCCGGGGCCGACGTGCCACGCGAACGGTGCCAGGAACGGCGACGCCACGACGCCGGTGTCGAGTTGGTACGCGTACGTCTTGCCGCGGGCGTCGTGACGGGCGTGGAACTGCGGCTCGGCAAGCGTGGCGTCGACAACACGGACGTCGGCGGGCAGGAGCGCGTTGAGCGCTCGCTGCCACTCTTCAGGAGGCCAGTCCTTCTCCGTTTCGAGGTGCGCCACCTGACCGCGCGCGTGAACTCCGGCATCGGTACGTCCGGCCCCGTAGATTGTCACCGGCTGGTCCGCGATGACCGCCGCGACGGCCTCGATAGCGCCCTGAACGGTGGGGGCGTTGCTTTGCTTCTGCCATCCAGCGTAGGTCGTGCCGACGTAGGCGAGCGTGATCTTGATGCGCATGTCCCGATGGTATCCTCGATCAGGTTGTTATCCCCTCCGCATGCTGCCGCCACGAGCGTCGCACCGTCCCCGATCTAGATGCCCATTCTCGACATCGTCAAGTATCCCGAGCCCGTGCTGTCCGAGCCTACGAAACCGGTGGAGAGCTTCGACGCCGGCCTGCGTGAACTCGCCGCGGACATGGTTGCCACCATGCACGCGGCACCAGGGATCGGGCTCGCCGCACCGCAGGTGGGGCGTACCGAGAGGCTATGCGTACTCGATCTGTCGGTCGGGGAGAACGAGGACGAGCTGCTGATTCTCGTCAATCCACGTGTTGTCGAGGAGCAGGGGAACGTGCGCGAGGAAGAGGGTTGCCTGTCCTTTCCCGACTTGATGATCATCGTGCCGCGGCCGGAGCGAGTCGTCGTGGAAGCGCAGGATCTCGACGGCAACCCGATTCGCGTGGAGGGTGAGGAGTTGCTGGCGCGCTGTCTACACCACGAGATCGATCATCTCGACGGCGTCCTGTTCATCGAACGCGTCTCGCCCCTGAAGCGCGATCTCGCGCGCCGTAAGATCAAGCGTCGCATCCAGGCTCAGGACTGGTAGGGCGAACGTGAACGGGTCTGCAGCGACGGACAGCCCGCGGCTGCGCGTGCTGTTCATGGGGACGCCCGCACTGGCCGTGCCCACGCTTGCGGCCGTCGCGGGTGCGCACGAACTCGTGGCGGTGATCACTCAGCCGGATCGCCCCTCAGGGCGTGGCCGCCGCCTCGTGGCTTCGCCGGTCAAGGCCTGGGCCGAGCAGGTCGATGTTCCGGTGCTGCAGCCGGAACGCGTACGCGACCCCGGAGCGATAGCCGACATGGCGGCCACCTCGCCCGACGTGGCGGTAGTGGTGGCGTTCGGCCAGATCTTGCCGGCCGGCATTCTCGGATTGCCTCGTCTGGGCTGCGTGAACTTGCACGCCTCATTGCTGCCGCGGCACCGCGGCGCGAGTCCAATTCAGGCCGCGATTCTCGCCGGTGATACTGAAAGCGGCGTGACTACGATGCTGATGGATGAAGGGCTCGACACCGGTCCTGTCCTGCAGCAGCGAAGCGTCGGACTGGCCGCCGACGAGACCGCGGGAACTCTCGGTGCCAAGCTGGGTGCGATGGGGGCCGATCTGATGGTCGAGACCTTGGGTGGGCTCGCTGCCGGCACGCTGAAGCCGCTCGCGCAGGACCCAGACGTGGCCACGATGACGCGCTTGATCCGCAAGCAAGATGGCCAGATCGATTGGCGCCAGGAGGCCGGCTCTATCGGCCGCCAGGTGCGAGCGATGCAGCCGTGGCCGGTCGCCCACACCCAGTGCGGCGACGAGCGTTTCAAGGTGTGGGCGGTTGCCCCGGCAGGCCACATTACGGCGATGGCGCCTGGTACCGTGATCTCCAGTGGCGCCGAGTTGGTCGTCGCCTGTGGGGAGTCACAGGCCGTTCAGGTGCTCGAGATGCAGCGCGCGGGCGGCCGGCGCATGCCCGTCGCCGAGTTGCTGCGCGGACGTCCCATTGCGGTGGGAAGCTCCATGGGATCCGGTGGCCAGTGACGGACGTCGAACCCGGGGTAGGCGGGCACTCTGTCCGTAACGTTGCCCTGCGGGTGCTGTCACGTGTGGAGAACGGCCGACGCTCGGACAGGTCGCTCGATCAGGTTCTGGCGCGGCACAGCCTCGATGCCCGCGATCGGGCGCTGTGTACCGAGATCGTCTACGGCACCCTGCGGCGACAACGGACGTTGGATCGGACGCTGGCGCGCTACTGCAAGCGGAGACTCGACGCTCTTGATGTGCCGGTTCGCGTAGGGTTGCGGATGGCCGCCTACCAGAGCGCCTGCCTGGGGTCGGTGCCACCTCATGCCGCGGTGCACCGCAGCGTCGAAGCGCTCAAGCGCATGCTGCCGCGCGCGACGGGTCTTGCCAATGCCGTCCTGCGCGCTTGGCTTCGCGACGGTGGCGAGCTGGATGCGGGTGACGGGTCGTTGGGGCAGCGTTACGACCTGCCGGATTGGCTCGCCGAGCGCTGGGGCGAGCGTTTGCGTGAGGGCGGAGAGGCCTGGCTGGCTGCCGCGTTGCTTCCGCCCCAGGCGCATCTGCGCGTCAGTCCCGCGAAGGCGACGCCCGAGGAGGTAGTTGCGCGGCTCGCGGCTGCCGGCGGTAATGCCGTCGTTGGTTCGCGCGCGCCCGGGAGCGTGCGGGTGCTCGACGCTGACCGTGAGGCAATAGGGGAACTGATCGAGAAAGGGGTAGTGACGCCACGCAGCGAAGGGGCGCAGATCGTTACCGGCTTGCTCGAGACCGGCGCGAAGCCGGTTCTGGACGCTTGTTCCGGTCGCGGGGGCAAAGCGCGTCAGTTGGCGGAGCAGGGTGGACTGGTGATCGCGATCGACAACCACGCGCCTCGTCTGGCCGCCTCACGGGGGTTGGCCGAGCGCACCGCTGCGGGGCGGCTCGCCTGGATTCACGCGGATCTGGCGGCAGGCATGCCGTCGCGCCGGCGCTTCGATCGTATTCTCGTCGACGTTCCGTGCTCGGGACTGGGCACGATTCGCCGTCATCCCGAAATCAAGTGGCACGCGACACCGGCGCATCTGCAACGCCACGCCACAACGCAGCTGGCTATCCTGCGCACTTGTTTGGAGCAGCTCGAAATTGGCGGACAGTTGCTCTACGTCACCTGCTCGACCGAGCCGGAGGAGAACGAACAGGTAGTGGACGCAGCGGTCGCGGAGGCGCCATGGATAGAGCGCTGCCCGATCACGGAAGCGCCGCGAGGGTGCCTGGTCGATGAGCTAGGGGATGTCCGTACCTATCCCGAGGATCCCGAATTGGATGGCTTCTACGTGGCCCGCCTGACCCGCTCTGAGGGATAGGGCACATGATAGAATCCCGCCTCGCGTACCAGGGTCGGAGCTACCTCTGGTTCTGTCTCTGCTGATCCCGTTTCAGGTCGATCAACTTGGCATCTGTCGCTTCCCATCTGGCATCGCTTGGCCGCCTGGGCTTCATCCTCGCGGTCTCCGTGTTGACTTTTACCGTCGGCGGTCTCGTCACGACCAAGTTCGCGGTGAGTGGGCCTGAGGATCGCGTGCCCGAGATCACCGGGCTCGGCCGCGACGAGGCGATGGCCTTGCTCGAAGCCGCTGGCATGACGCTCGAGGTGGACGAGGATCGGTTGCAGGTAGACACAGTCCCTGCTGATCACGTGGCCCGGCAGGACCCCGTCGCCGGCACACAGGTGAAGCGCATGCGCGCCGTGCGCGTGATGTTGTCGACCGGTCCTATCGTCCAGACCGTGCTCAATCTGGTGGGGGATTCCCGCCAGAGGGCGTTGATAGCACTCGAGCAGCAGGGTATTGCCGTGGACTATGTCGCCAGCGCATTCGACCCCGATGTGGGGCGCGACACGATCATGGCCCAGTCGCCTGAGCCCGACGTGATGGCGGACGGCCAGATCGCTCGTCCGCTACGATTGCTCGTCTCGTTGGGGGCGCCGGCCACTTACTACGTCATGCCCAATCTGGTGACGCGGTCGGTTGCCGAGGTGAGGACTCGGATCGAGACCTTCGGTTTCCGCGTTACCGAGGGATCGAATCGTCGTGTCCATGCCAACGTGCCGCCGGGCACGATCGTTGCCCAGAGCCCACAGCCAGGATTCCGAATTGCCGCTGGAGGCGAAATCGTGTTGCAGGTGAGCCGATGACAGAGATCCAGATCGCGCCATCATTGTTGGCCGCCGACAAGGCGAGGATCGGTGAGGTGATGGGGCAACTCGACGATCATATCGATGTATTCCACGTCGACGTGATGGACGGCCATTTCGTGCCGAATATCTCTTTCGGCCCTTCGCTCGTGGAGAGCGTCAGGCCCCACACGGAGCGTCCGCTCGATGTCCATCTCATGGTGGAGCGCCCCGAGCGCTGGGTGTCTGCATACCGCGAGGCTGGCGCCGACTGGATCAGCGTTCACGCGGAGGCGACCGCCCATCTCGAACGTGTGGTGAGCGTGATCCGGGAGTCGGGTGGACGGCCTGGCGTGGCGCTCAACCCGGCGACTTCACCGGCTGGTCTCGAGTACGTTCTGCGCAACGGAGACTTTGTGGTGGTGATGACAGTGAATCCGGGTTTCGGCGGGCAGTCGTTCATCGAAGCTTCGTACCGCAAGATCGCCGCGGTTCGCCGGTACCTCGACGATTCCGGTCTCGATGGTGTGGATATCCAGGTCGATGGTGGCGTCGGAGCCGGCAATGCCGGAGCTTGCGTGACTGCCGGGGCGACGATTTTGGTCGCTGGTTCTGCAATCACCGGTGCGCCAGACCCCGTAGCGGCCGCTCAGGCGCTGCGCGAGTCGGCGCGCCTGATGGCCGCCAATAGCTGAGGAACTCCATGCGTTATTTGGTTACCGGCGCTGCCGGCTTCATCGGCTCGCATCTGGTTGAGCGACTCTTGGCTGAAGGCCACAGCGTGGTCGGCATCGACGGTTTCGTCGACAACTACGAGCGCGAACTGAAGGAGTCGCATCTGGCGTTGTACGCCAAGCACCCGCAGTTCGAGTTCGTCGAGGACTTCATCGAACGGCTCGATCTGAACGCAGTCCTCGACGGCGTCGAGCGCGTGGTACACCTCGCCGCGCTTCCCGGCGTGCGATCCTCCTGGGGCAGCAGCTTCGAGGACTACGCGTCGCATAACGTGTACGCCACGCAGCGTCTCCTGGAGTCGGCGTTACACTCTGGGGTGACGCGATTTGTTTACGCCTCTTCATCGTCGGTCTACGGCGATGCGGCCGATCTGCCGATGCGCGAAGACGCCCGCGAGCGGCCCCACTCTCCCTACGGCGTCACGAAGCTCGCCGCGGAGCATCTGGCTCGGCTTTATCACCGAAATTACGGGCTCGCGACGGTCAGCCTCCGGTTCTTCACGGTGTACGGTCCGCGCCAGAGGCCCGATATGGCCACGCAGCGTTTCCTTACCGCGGCGCGCGACGGAACGCCGATCATGCTCTTCGGCGATGGCGAGCAAACGCGCGACTTTACCTTTGTCGCCGACACGGTCGAGGCGATGGTGCGCGCCGCTGAGCGGGGCCACGAGGGGGCTGTGTATAATGTCGGCGGAGGCAGCACCGTCACCGTAAATCAACTCATCGAGGCGATTGAAGAGGTGTCGGGTAGCCGTCTACAAGTGGATAGACAGGGGGCGCAACGCGGAGATGTCCGTGATACATGCGCTGACACGACCAGAGCGCGGGCCGATCTCGACTTTGCGCCAACGACGCCGCTGCGAGAGGGACTCGAGCGTCAATGGCAGCACATCCTGGCCAGCGCCAAACCCGATACGCAGAAAACATGAGTGCCATTCTCCGTAGAACTACGGCTATTGTCGGCCTGCTCGCCGTGGGCGCGGTCTCCGCGTGCGGCGGCAATCCGCTTGTGCTGCCGGCCGACTCGGCAGGGACCGAGCTGTTCCAGCAGTCGCAGGGGCTGATGCAGGAAGAAAAATGGAGCCACGCGGCTGAGGGGTTCGACACTCTGCTCCGCAACTACCCCACGAGCCCGCACCTTCCGCAGGCGCGCCTGTCGCTGGGCCGCGCCTACTACGAGCAGGACTCGACCTCGTCGCTGATCCTGGCCGTCGACGCGTTCCGTAATTTCTTGACCTACCACCCTTCGCACGGACAGGTCGACTACGCACAGCTCATGATCGCCATGAGCTACATGAGCATGATGCGATCTCCTGATCGCGACCAGTCGCAGGCCGTGGAGGCACTGCGTGCCTTCGAGATCTTCTTCGAGGACTATCCCGAGAGCCTCTACGGGGACGACGCTAGGACCCAGATGCAGGTAGTGGTAGACAATCTGTCGGAGCACGAACTCAAGGTGGCGGAATTCCAGATGGGTCGCGGGCGTTACTCAGCGGCCCGCGAGCGCGCGGAGTATGCGCTGCGCAAGTACGCGGCGACATCTTTCGGTTGCGACTTCGTTTGGATCGTGGGTGAGACGCACCGTCGGCAGGGCGATAGCCGGCAGGCGACGATCTACTTCCAGCGTATCCTCGACGAGCATCCAGATTGCGAACGAGTCGAGGAAGTAAGAGACAATCTCAGGCAGGGAGGCGCGACCCAGCCATCACAGGAGGATGCGCTGGGGTTCCTTTGATCCCTGATAGGGAGAGTTGAGCATGCGTCAGTCCGTTGTGCCAGGTTTCGTTGTCCGCTGTGGCGTCGCTGCGGCGATGGTTGCGCTCTTGCCAGTCCCGGCGCAGGCGCAGCTCCGCCCGAGCGCGAGTAAGTACGCGGGGCCACAGTGTTTCGCGACGGTCATCCCCGACGTCGTCGATTCGCTCGGACGGGTCACCGCCGGGCGCGAACCCAGCATGCAGATCTTTGCCGCCGGCGATGTGGTCTTCATCGAACCCGGCGGCACCGGGGTCAAGGTGGGGGAGACGTATCTTCTCTACCGCATCGACGGTGATGTCCGCCATCCGGAGACGGACGTCGTTCTCGGGCGTGCGGTGAACCTGCTCGGGCGCATCGAGGTGATCCAGGTCGACGCAGGCCGAGCCCTGGGACGCATAGGCCAGACCTGTGTGGAAATTGAGCCCGGAGACCATCTCCACGCCTTGCTCGAGGATCGTGTCGAAGGGGAGATCGACTTCCCGGCGGTCGAGTCCGACTTCCTGCTGACGGAACTGGATACGGACGCCACGGTGGTGCACGGGTACAGCGAGTCGCTGTCGAAGCCGGACGGGCAAGAGCGTGAGTCGTTGGGCAACTGGGAAACTTACGCGGCAGGTGATGTCGTGACGATTGATCAGGGCGCCGTCGATGGATGGGAGGCCGGCATGCGTACGCTGCTGTACTCGTCCAAGCCCGAGGTTGCGGGGTCCGATGATCGTCTCAAGATCGAGCCTATCGTTCAGGCGCAGGGCATCGTGATCTACGCGCTCGAACGGACGGCAGTGGTGATGATCACCGACGGCTCCGGGGCGGTACGCCGAGGGTCGCGCGCCCGACGAATGAACGAGTAGGGAACC